>NZ_MUKA01000307.1 GCF_002150735.1 Streptomyces africanus | reverse complement strand
GGCACTGGGCACGTTCCGCAGGGCCGACGCGCTGCGGAACGTGCCCAGTGCCTCCAGCACCGCGGCCAGCAGCACCGGCAGCAGCAGCAACCCGACCAGCCCGGACAGCAGTTGCAGGACCTGCCGCCCGGTCGACGCGTGGTACGCGGGATCGTTGATGCCGAACAGGTCGAGGAGCGTGACGTACGTGGCGTACAGCGGATGCTCCCCGGTCACGAAGATGAACGCGACGGCGAGCGCGAGCACACACCCCACCAGACCGGCCAGCGACCACCGCAGCCGCCGCGAGAACAGCGAGGCGAACGGCGGCACGGCACCCCGCCCGGAGGGCAGGGACGGCCCGGAGTACGACACCTGCTCCAGGACGACGGTCCCGCGCCCGGTCGCCGACGCCACCGCACTCTCGTCCGGCAGCAGTCGCGGCCCCTGCTCCCCGCTGCCCTCGGAACCGTCCGCCCCGGCCGGGTCGTTGCTGGTCGCGGACAGCAGCGCCAGGGTGCACAGGCCGGGGTCGGCCACCTCGCCCGGCCGCGGCGGCTGCCGCTCCACGGCACGCAGGACGAGCCCTTCGGTCTGGACGACCTTGCTGGTGCCGACGAGGGCGGTGGCGGCCAGCGCGGGAGCGGCCGTGTCGGCGTCGGACAGCACGGTCGTCGACGCGTCCAGTCCGCCGCCCGTGCCGGGCCCCGTGCCGGAGGCCACCGCCGCCGTCTGGTCGAGCAGTTCCTCGATGTGCTGGCCCAACCGCCGGTTGTACAGCCGGAGAACGAGCCGGATGCGGGGGTTGAGCCGGCGGGCGGTGAGCGCGGCGCGGATGTTGGTCTCGTCGTCGTCGTACACGAGCGCCAGGGCGGCCGCCCGGTCGGCGCCCACGTCGGTGAGCACGGCCTCGGTGACCTCGGGGGCCTCCACGATCTGCTCGTTCGCGGCCGGTTCGGCGCCGCCCGTGCCCGTCCGGTTGACGGCCGCGCTGACCCGGTCGAGCAGGGCCGCCGAGGCGGCCCGGGCCCGCCCGACCACCGGCTGCCGTACCCGGCGCCCCGAGGGCGGCACCACGAGCGTGACCTGTTCGCCGTACACACCGCGCAGTTCGGCGGCCAGCCGGTGCGCGAGCCCGTCGTCCCCGCACACGATCATGTGCGTGGCCGGATCACCTGGCAGACCTTGGTTCGGAACGCTCCCCACAAGGGACAAGACTGCCTCACCGGGACGGCTGGTTCCAGAAGGGGACAGCGGTGACTGAACGCCCGGCGCGGCCCGGCCGTACAGAAGGGGAGGCAATGCATGCCCTTGCGCACCACCGGAGGTACCGGGCCCGTGGCCACCACCAAGACCGTCCCACAGGAGAGCGGAGAGCGCGGGGACTTCGAGGCGGACCGGGGCCAGGAAGAGGGCAGGCACCTCAACTCCCCCCTCCTGCTCACTCTCCTCCTGCTCACGGCGGTGATGCTCCAGGGCCCGATCCGCGGGGCCCTGTCCGCACCGGTGATGCAGAGCTGGATGACGGTGTTCGTCGCGGTCATGGTCCAGGCGCTGCCGTTCCTGGTGCTCGGCGTGCTGCTGTCGGCGGGGATCGCGGTGTTCGTGCCGCCGTCCTTCTTCGCCCGGGCCCTGCCGAAGCGCCCTGCCCTGGCGGTGCCGGTCGCGGGCGTGGCGGGCGCGGTGCTGCCGGGCTGCGAGTGCGCGTCGGTGCCGGTGGCCGGGGCGCTGGTCCGCCGCGGGGTCACACCGGCGGCGGCGCTGGCGTTCCTCCTCTCGGCACCCGCCATCAACCCCATCGTGCTGACGGCGACGGCCGTGGCCTTCCCCGGCAACCCGGAGATGGTCCTGGCCCGGTTCGTCGCGAGCCTGCTGGTGGCGTGCGCGATGGGCTGGCTCTGGCACCGCGTCGGCCGCACGGACTGGCTGCGCCCACCGGACAGACCGACGTACGAGGGGCAGGGCAAGGGGGCCGCCTTCTGGGGTTCGGTGCGCCATGACGTGACGCACGCGGGCGGTTTCCTGGTGGTCGGTGCGATGGCCGCGGCGACGCTGAAGGCGGTGGTGCCCGAGGAGTGGCTGCGCGCGGCGGCCGGGAACCCGGTGTTCTCGGTGCTGGCGCTCGCGGTGCTCGCCGTCCTGCTGTCCATCTGCTCGGAGGCGGACGCGTTCGTGGCGGCGTCCCTGACCCAGTTCTCGCTGACGGCCCGTCTGACGTTCCTGGTTGTAGGGCCGATGATCGACCTGAAGCTCTTCGCGATGCAGGCGGGCACCTTCGGCCGGGCCTTCGCCCTGCGCTTCGCCCCCGCGACGTTCGCCCTGGCCGTCGTCGTGTCGGCCCTGACCGGAACGGTCCTGCTGTGAACCGCCTGGCCCAGACGGCCCTCCTCTTCCTGCTCGGCGCGACACTCCTGCACGCCGGCCTGACCGACCTGTACCTGCGCTACGTCAAGGCGGGCCTGCGCCCGCTGGTGCTGGTGGCGGGCGTGGTGCTGATCGCGACGGCGGTGGCGACGCTCTGGTACGAACGCCGCCGCGCACGCGGGCAACAGCACCACCACCACGAGCCCCGCATCTCCTGGCTCCTGACCCTCCCCGTCCTCGCCCTGATCCTGGTCTCCCCGCCGGCCCTCGGCTCCTACAGCGCGGCCCACACGGGCACGGCGCTGACGAAGCCCTTCGGCTTCCCGGACCTCCCGGCCGGCGAACCGCTCCGGCTGGGCGTGGCCGACTATGCGGGCCGAGCGGTGTACGACAAGGGCCGCCACCTCCGCGACCGCGAGCTGAAGATCACCGGCTTCGTCACCCTGGACCGGTCGGGCACCCCCTACCTGGTCCGCATGGGCCTCAACTGCTGCGCTGCGGACGCCCAGCCGGTCAAGATCGCCCTGACCGGCGACATCCCCCCGGTCCTGAGCCCGGACACCTGGCTGGAGATCACCGGCCGCTACACACCCCGCCGGGCCAAGGACCCGGTCAACGACGGCCCGATCCCGTACCTCGACGTCACCAGCGCCAGACCGGTACCGGTACCGGCCGACCCGTACGACGAGACGTGGAACACGTGAGCCCGTGTACCGGGTGTCACCACGCCGCGTAGTAGAAGAGCCACTTCCGGGTACTCGGGAATCTCGCTGATCAGCGAGGGGGAGGCATGACCGCATCGACTCGCGAGACCGGAACCGGGACGCGGCCCGACCGCGCGGCGGAACCCACCCGGGACCTCATGGCCGAGGCCCGCGAGCAACTCGCGAAGGCAGACAGCAAGGCCGGACTGATCCTGGCGACCCTGGGCGCGGCCCTGACCGCCCTGCTGGGCGCGATCGCCGGCGGCCTCATCGTGCCGGGCCAGTACGCCGTGGTCCCACAACTCCTGGTCTGGTCCGGCTGCGCGGCCTGCGCGCCGTCCCTCGTCCTCCTCGGTCTGGCCGTATCGCCCCGACGCACCTTCCAGGCCTCCTCTTCCACCGATGCGGGGCAGGTGGAGGCCCTGTCCCGCACGGCCTGGCTCAAGTACCGCTGCATACGCCGGGCGATGGCCTGGGGCGCGGTCTTCCTCACCCTCACCCTGGCGGGAACGCTGGCCGGGACGCTGTCCTAGCAGCGCAGCTCTCCTCAGATCACTGCGCGTCATCCAGGACATGGGGGTTGTACACCCAGACCGCGACCTCGCCGCCGCAGTCCAGACAGGCGGTCATCGCGAGCGCCCGGCTGACCTGCCGGGCGCCGTCCTCGCTGCTGACGGTCCCGGCCATCGGTCTGCCCTCCCGCTTCATGTCCCGCAGATGGATCAGCCTGGCCGGGTAGAGCCGCAGGCACGTCGCGCACTGCAGCGGGGCGCGCAGGGCGGCCCGGGCCTGCGGTGCCTGATCGCCGAAGATCTCCGACAGCGCCCGGTACAGCGGGTAGAGGTCACCGGCGGACGCCGCGTCGATGGTCGTCTTCAGCAGCGCGACGTCACCGGCGGCGGCATCGCGGCTGAACGCGTCGAAGTCCTCGTGCACCGGACAGTGCCGGTCCCCGACCACCAGCTCCCGCCGGGGCAGCGCACCGGCTCCGGCGGCCGAGGTGTCCCCGACGAACCTGACGAAGACACCGCCGCGGTCGTTGAAGGTGTTGTGGACGACCCGGTACCGCGAGGTCGTCACGTCGTCCCCCAGCCCGTGCCGGGCCAGCACCGCCCCGATGAAGTCGTCGTCGGCCTGCCGGACGTCGCCGATCCACAGGCCCTCCAACTCCCCGGCGCCGTCCCGCAGCAGCACGTACGCGTCATCGGCGGACCGCCCCTGCTCCTGATCCACGTACGGGTGCGGCTCGTCCCCGGACCGCCGCTCCCGCTGCTCCCGCCGCTTCCGAAACAGTCCCATGGCTCGCCGGCCCTCCGGTTCACGCACTCGACAGCTCACGCCCGCGCCCACGCCCCGCCTCTTCCGCCCCGCCCTGCGTCAGCTTCCTTTCCCCGCGCTTCTCGGCCCGGGACAGACCCCCCACGGCAGCAACGGCATCACGCTCCGGTCGGCGGGCATGCCACCACACCGGCCGCGGGACGGGTCCCGGCCGCGCCCGGGTCCGGGATTCAGCGCGGCGCGGCGGTCGTCCCCCGCACCACGAGCCGAGGCGCGACGACGTCCTCGCCGGTCGCGGCCTCCTCACCCTCCAGACGTGCGACGGCCCGGCCGACCGCGAGCCGGGCGAGGCGCGGGATGTCCTGGCCGACGGTGGTGAGGTCGATGTGGGCCAGCCGGGCCAGGTGGCTGTCGTCGAAGCCGACGACGGAGATGTCGCCGGGAACCGTGACACCGGAGCGGAGGAACACGTCGAGAACGCCGGTCGCACAGCGGTCGTTGAAGGCCAGGACCGCGGTGGGGCGCGGGCGGGCCGCCAGCAGGCCCCGGGCGGCAGCGGCACCTTCCTCCTCGGTCAGCCCGCCGGCCAGGACACGGATGTGGCCGGACAGGCCGTGGCGGTTCATGGCGGTGCGGTAGCCGCGGCGCCGGTCGGCCGCGCCCGGCGCTCGGCCGCCGTCGACATGGGCGATGTCCCGGTGCCCGAGGCCGACGAGATGGTCCACGGCCTGCCGGGCTCCCTCGTCGTCGGCGGTTCGTACGACCTCCAGCCCCGGGACGGGCGAGCGCAGCCGGCGGGCCACGGAGACGACCGGCACCTGCCCGGCGAGTTCCGCCAGTCGCGCGGCCGGGGCCTGCGGACCGAGCAGGACCAGCGCCTCGCAGCGGTCGGCGAGCAGCGTCTCGACGGCACGCTGCTCGCCGCGCCCGGCGGCCACGGCACTCAGCGCGATCTGGTACCCGGCCGGTTCGGCCGCCGCGTAGATGCCCTCGACCAGGTCGGCGTGGAACGGCTGCTGGAGGCCGAACTGCACCCCGAGCAGCCGGGACCGCCTGCTGCGCAACAGCCGCGCCCGGGCGTCCGGACGGTAGCCGAGGTCCCGCGCCGCCTGGAGGACACGCTCCCGCGTGGCCGCACCGGCGCCCTTCGCGTCCCGCATCACGATGGAGACCAGCGCCGTGGACACACCGGCCCGCGCGGCGACGTCCGCGAGCGTCGGCCGCTTTGCGTCCGGGGCCGCCGGGGTCTCTGGCACGGGTTCCTCCCTGGTCGGGCCGTGGCCCGGAGACCGATCCTAGAACGTTCTAGCCCCTGCGGTCGATGTAGGGCAGACTGCTAGAACGTTCTAGTCCACGTTCGAGTCGGCGTTCTGGTCGGATCGCTCAAGACGAGAGGAAACTGGCGATGGTGTACACCCTGGCGGTCTGCGCCGAAATGGTCTTCCTGGACCTGCCGATCGACGAACGGGCCCGGCGCATCCACGACGCCGGCTTCCAGGCCGAGATCTGGGACTGGACCCGGCACGACCTCGACGCCCTGGCCCGCACCCCGGCCGAGTTCTCCTCGATGACCGGCTACATCCGCGGCACCCTGACCGACGAGGAGGGCGCGGCGGAGCTCCTGCGCACCGCCGAGGAGTCCGTCCGGGCGGCCGAGCAACTGGGCTGCCCCCGCCTGAACCTGCACGGCACGGGCCTGGACGGCAAGGGCCTGCCGGTAGCGCCGGTGACCGGCGACCCCACGGGCCCCCAGTGGATCACCGCCCACCACACGCTCACCCGCCTCGCCGAGCTGGGCGAGAGGGCCGGCGTGGTCTTCACGCTGGAGAACCTCAACACGGCCGTCGACCACCCCGGCGTCCCGTTCGCGACCGCGGCCGACACCCTGGCCCTGGTCCAGGCGGTGGACCGCCCCGGCCTGCGGATGAACCTGGACCTCTACCACGCCCAGATCGGCGAGGGAAACCTGATCGAACTGGTCCGCAAGGCCCACGCCCTGGACCTGATCGGAGAGATCCAGGTGGCCGACGTCCCCGGCCGCCGCGAACCCGGAACCGGCGAGATCAACTACCCCGCCGTCGCCCGCACCCTGAAGGAGATCGGCTACGAGGGCACGGTCGCGATGGAGGCCTGGGCCTCCGGCGACAGCGAACTGGCGCTGGAGCGCTTCCGCTCGGCTTTCACGCTCTGATTAACTCACCAGTATTAATCGTGGACACGTTCCCATAGGGAACGCCCGTTCGGTCAATTCCGGCTGCGAGGCAAGAAGAACAGGCCACATCCCGTCCCGTCTGTTTGCCGGGACACGGCTCGGCGGCAACATGGTCAGACGCTTGAACGGCGAACTGCGCCGCGGAGTGAGATCGTCGGGGGTGCTGGTGAATCACGTGTGGCCGCCGTCCACCTTTCTTGGCCGGCTGCGGAACACGACACGCGAGGAACTCCTGGGGCAGGGCACCCCCATCGCCTATCCGACCCATCGCGCGCTGCTGCAGCAGGGCGACGACAGCCGGCACGTCCTGTTGATCACGAGGGGTGTCGTGAAGGTCGTCGCCAGCGCGGAGAGCGGTTACGACATGCTGCTCGCCGTCCGTATAGCGGGCGACCTGGTGGGCGAGATGGCGGCCTTCGAGGAGCGCCCCAGGTCCGGCACGGTGGTCGCGTGCAGTGACGTGACCGCGCGGATCATCCAGGTGCAGGCGCTGGAGACCTTCCTCACCCGGCACCCGGACGCCATGCGGGCCATCCTCCAGATGCTGTGCGCCCGGCTGCGCTGGGCGAACCGGCGCAGGGTCGACTTCCAGGCCTACGACTCGCTGACCCGGCTGGCCCGGGTCCTGGCCGAGTTGTGCCAGGCCTACGCCCAGCCCGCGCCGGACGGTGACGGCAGGCGGTGCGACCTCGGCGTGACGCTCACCCAGAAGGAACTCGCGTCGCTGGCGGGTCTGAAGCTCAACACGGCCGAAAAGAGCCTGGCCGCACTGACAGCCCAGGGACTGGTGGAACGCAGTTACCGCAACATAACCATCTGTGACGTTCCGAAGTTGATGGAATTCGCCAAAGTCGTTGCCGACAACCCGTACTGATACGGAATCGCTTCGCGCACTCTCTCCTAACCTCTCGGGCAGCACTTCATGGGCAGTGTCTGCCCATCGCCTGCCCAGAGAGGAATGATCGGGTGGCTGCGTGGCCTGACTTCTATCCCTGCACCTGCATAGCCGTGGACGCACAGTCCTACGGAAGCAACAACGACCGTAGGCAGTCCGAAATCCAGCACGATCTGCCGAGGCTCCTCGACCGTGCCGCCAGAGGCGCCGGACTGGACCGCGCGCAGTGGCACATCCAGCGCAAGGGCGACGAGCAGCTGGCGATCCGGCCCGTCGACGGCAAGGAACCGCGCCTGGTCGACGACTACGTCCGCCATCTCGTCGCCGAGCTGCGCGCGTACAACGCCCAGCGGGTTCCCGAGGCCCGGATGCGGCTGCGGGCCGTCGTCCACCAGGGGCTGGTGGCGCAGGCCGACAACGGCTTCGCCGGCACGGCCGTGGTGGCCACGGCCCGCCTGCTGAACGCGCCCGCGCTCTACGACGCCCTGGCCGCCTGCCCCGAGGCCGACCTGGCGCTGTTGCTGTCCGACGACGTATTCCGGTCCACGGTGGCGGGCGGGCACACGACCCTGGCCACGGAGGACTTCACCCGCGTCACCGTCCATGTGAAGGAGTACGAGGCCACGGCCTGGCTGTGGGTGCCCGCGTCCGGCGCACCGGCCGCGGCCTCGCGTGAGCCCGGGGCCGCGCGAAAGGGGAAGCACGCGGCCCCGGCACCGGGGGAGCCCGCGGCGGACCGGCCGGAGCCGGCCGCCGCGGGCGGGACCGGGATCAGCAACGAGTACCGGGGCGACCACATCAACGTCACCAACATCGCCGGCCCGGTGGACGCCCGGGGTGCCGTCTTCGGCTTCGGGAGCGCCGGTGCCTGAGGACACGGACGCGGACGGCGGGCTGGACATATCGCCGCCCGCCCCCGCCGCCGACCAGGACGCCGAGCCGCCCGAGCCGGAGGACGACGGCAGCGCCCCGCGGGCCGGGGACGAGGCCCCGGGCGCGGACACGTCCCCCGAGCAGCGCGGAGAGCCGGACGAACGGGAGGAGGACGACCGCGGCTACGAGGACCTCCGCCGCGTCCACCAGCTCGTCAACAACAACTTCTACGGCGTCGTCGACGCAGCCGGGGCCGCGTTCGGCTTCGGCTCCGCCTCCTCCCCGGGGCTCGCTCCCGGCATCATCGAGCCCGAGGAGGCGGACCGGGCCCTGCGGTTCTACCTGCCCCCGCGGCCCTGCTTCGACGAGGCGCTGGGCAAGCTGCGCGCGGACGGTCTCGTGGTCCTGACCGGCCAGGACGGCTGCGGCCGGGGCGCGGGTTCCCTCGCCCTGCTCAGGGACATCCTGGGCGAGCAGGCCAGGCTGCGCAGCCTGTCGCCCGCCAACGCCCTCGCCGAGCTGGCGGCCTCACGGGACCTCAAGCCGGGCCGGGGCTACGTCATCCTCGACTACGTCGGCGAGCTGCCCGACCAGGCCGTGCAGGCGTACGAGATCGGGCGGCTGAGCGAGGAGCTGCACCGCAAGGGTTCCTACCTGGTGATCACGGCGGGCGACACGACCCGTCGGCGGCTGGCGCTGCGGGACCGCTGTGTGCCCTGGCAGCCCCCGGACCCCGTGGAGCTGTTCGCACACTGCCGGGAGAAGCTGCCGCCCTCCGGCCTCACGCCGGACACCGAGCAGGAACTGCTGGAGCGGGTCGGCGAACAGCGGCGGCCCGCGGACGTCGTCGCGGCGGCCGTGGCCCTGTCCCGGGACGGCGCGGAGAAGGCGCTGGACACCCTGCGGGACCGGTACCGGGAGCGGGTCCAGGAGTGGTTCCGCGAGCAGCCGTCCGCGGACGACCTGCTCCCGCTCGCGGCACTGGCCTTCCTGGAGGGCGTCCCGGAGCGGACGTTCGAGAAGGAGTGCGCCGCGCTCGCCGCCCACGTGCGCAACTGGGAGCAGAGCGGTGAGACGCCGGTCGCCGAGCTGGACGTCGAGGCCAGGACGCCGTCGGGCGGCGCGGTGGCCCAGCAGTCCAGGGCACGGTGGAAGGAGCGGGTGGTGGGACTCGTGACCACCGAGCACCGCCCGGGTCCGGGCCGGGACGCCGGGCGCAGCGAACGGCGCCTGGTCTTCACCTCGTCGCGCGTCCGCGAGCTCGTCATCGCGGAGCTGCACGACCTGTACGGCTACGAGCTCTGGTACCCGCTGCGCCGGTGGCTGGGCGAGCTGGCCCTGCGGGGCGACCTCGGCACCCGGACGGAGGTGGCCCGGGGCGTCGCGCTCCTGGCACGGTACGCGCTGGTCGAGGTCGACGAGAACCTGCTGCAGATGTGGTCCGAGGGCATCACCAGCCAGCGGGTGACCGCCGCACTGACGCTCCAGTTCATGTGCGACGTGGAGCATCTCGCCCCGCAGGCCCTGAACATCGTCCTGAGCTGGACGGACAACAGCGGCCAGGGCCGTGCCGTGACGGCGGCCATGGCACTGACGGGCCGCCTGGGCTCCCTCTACCGCCTGGACGCGTTCAACGGGCTGTGGTTCCTCGCACAGCGCGGGGAGCGGGTCGCGTTCTCGGCCCGGCGTTCCCTCGTCCTGCTGCTCCAGACCGCCGAACAGGACCCCGAACGCGTCCTGTTCACCCTCCGGTACGTACGGACGGTGATCGCCAGGACAGCGCCACGCTCCCTGGAGCGGTCGATCGCCCTGCGAACCGCCCTGCAGTTGCTGGAGGCCACCCGGCTGGAGGCCCCGGAGCCCGTCACCGCGGCACTCCTGCGTACCGTCCCCGGCAGCGCCCGCCAGCTCGGGTCCCTGTGGGCGGACGTCCTGCACAGCAGCAACCGGAGCCGGGCGGTCAGCGCGCTGTGCCGCACGCTGGTGCAGTTGCGGGACGACCCGTCCGTCACCGGCGCCGTGGGCGAACTCGGCGAGGCCATGCGGAACGCCATGAGCGGGCGCCAGTGGGCCGCCCTGTGCCACCACCTGTCCATCGCCCTGAAGCACCCCGACTACGCGATCCCCGGCGCCCGCCGGCTGGCACAGGTCCTCCTCGGATCGCTGCGCGGACGGGCACCGGCCGAGTCCCGGCGCTCCGCCGCGTCCCTCCTGTCCACCGCTCCCGTCCCTTCCTCTCCTGGAGGTCGAAGCAAGTGAACTACCCGGTCATCGCCGAGCACATACTGGCCACGGTCCAGGGCACCTGGTGGTCTCGGCGTCGCCGCCGCGAGGACGTACCGCCGCTTCCGCCCGGCGCGGCCTACGTCTTCAGGGTCGGCGGGAACTACCGCACGTTCCCCGAGGGGATGGTGTTCGACCCGTCCCACCCCGACGTGCTCGACGCCTCCTCGGTCAGCCTGGTCGACACCCGGGCGCGCCTCGTCGACGTGGAGCGCCCCCTGCCGTCGATGAGCGAGGCGGACAACTTCACCATGCGGGCGTCCTTCACCTGCCAGGTGACCGACCCGACCGTCATCGCCCGGCAGGGCATCATCGACGTCACCGTTCCCCTGCGCGCGTACCTGATGGGCGACAGCGACCTGCCGAGGGTCAGCGCCGGGCACCGCGTGGAGGAGGTCAACGCGGTCCGCACGGAGGCAAGTCATCGTATGACCGCCTACAGCGCGATCGTGCCGCCGCGTGTCGCGGGCATGAGCGTCGAGTTCGTCAGCGCCGAGGTGCACGCGTCGGAGGACCTGCGGGACTGGGAGCAGAAGCTGCGTGACGAGCGGCGCTCCTGGGAACTGCAGCGCGGCCAGCGCGACTTCGAGACCGAGGACGCCCGGCGGATCGCGGAACTGCTCTCCCAGGGATCCGACCACGTGGACGCCTTCGGCATCGCCCGCAAGGAGATGGACGTCACCGAGGTGGCGGCCCGCATCCACCGGATCACCGACGAGGAGTCCGCCCGCCGCCACACGGCTGAGACGGCGGAGCGGTCCCACACGCACGCGCGCGAGACGGCGGAGGCGCAGATGCGCCGCGACATGCTGCTGACGCTGCTGCGGCAGATGGGCGGCAGCGAATACGTCGACTACCACCAGGTCCTGGAACAGGTCCTGCGCGAGACGGGCGGCCAGGCCACGCCCGGGATCTCGGCCGCCGCCGACACCGCCCGCATGGTCGAGTCGGGACAGGCACGCCCCGGAAGCACGGCAGCGGGCCGGGAGGGCGCGCGCGACGCGCAGGGTGGTTTCGTCAAGGACGAGGACGATCTCGTTGACTGACTTCCTGACGAACCGTGTGACGCCCTCCGGCACCCCGGAGGGCCAGGGGACCGGCGACCGGGCCGCACGACGGCTGCGTGCCCTCACCGGAGTCGACGAGGAACTGCTGGCCAGGGTCAGATACGAGCGGAGCAAGTACACGGCCCTCGGCGGGGTGGTGCTCGGCACCTCCGTGATAGCGGCGTTCTCCATGTGGAACTTCGCGACCGAGGCGCTCGGGGGAGTCTCCTTCGTGGCCCTGGTCCCGACGGTCATCTGGATGCTGTTCGTCCTCAATCTCGACCGCTGGCTGGTCACTCCTCAGCCGAACGCCCGGCGCCGGGC
>NZ_MUKA01000306.1 GCF_002150735.1 Streptomyces africanus | reverse complement strand
GCCGGCCTTTCCCGTTCGGGTCCCTCCGTGGGCTCAGTCCGTGCCGGAGTCCATCGCGGCGCGGTCCAGCCACGCGTCCTCGTCGGAGACCTCGCCGCGGGAGGCGATGGCCTCGGCGCCGCCCTGCGGCAGCTCCGGCATGGTGCCGATCAGCCCGGTCGCGGCGGCCTGGGAGGCGCCGATGGTCGGGCTGCCGGTGCCGATCAGACCGATGCCGGCGTACTGCTCCAGCTTGGCGCGGGAGTCGGCGATGTCCAGGTTGCGCATGGTGAGCTGGCCGATCCGGTCCACCGGGCCGAACGCGGAGTCCTCGGTGCGCTCCATGGACAGCTTGTCCGGGTGGTAGCTGAAGGCCGGGCCGGTCGTGTCGAGGATCGAATAGTCCTCGCCGCGCCGCAGCCGCAGCGTCACCTCGCCGGTGACGGCGGCGCCCACCCAGCGCTGGAGCGACTCGCGGATCATCAGCGCCTGCGGGTCAAGCCAACGGCCCTCGTACATCAGCCGGCCGAGTCGCCGTCCCTCGGTGTGGTACTGGGCGAGGGTGTCCTCGTTGTGGATCGCGTTGACCAGCCGCTCGTACGCGGCGTGCAGCAGGGCCATGCCGGGCGCCTCGTAGATGCCGCGGCTCTTGGCCTCGATGATCCGGTTCTCGATCTGGTCGGACATGCCGAGGCCGTGCCGGCCGCCGATGGCGTTGGCCTCCATGACCAGGTCGACGGGGGAGGAGAACTCCTTGCCGTTGATCGTCACGGGGCGGCCCTGTTCGAAGCCGATCGTCACGTCCTCGGTGGCGATCTCGACCTCGGGGTCCCAGAACTTCACGCCCATGATCGGCTCGACGGTCTCGACGCCGGTGTCCAGGTGCTCCAGGGTCTTGGCCTCGTGCGTGGCGCCCCAGATGTTGGCGTCGGTGGAGTACGCCTTCTCCGTGCTGTCGCGGTAGGGCAGCCCGTGGGCGACCAGCCACTCGGACATCTCCTTGCGGCCGCCGAGTTCGGTCACGAACGCCGCGTCCAGCCAGGGCTTGTAGATCCTGAGGTGCGGGTTGGCGAGCAGGCCGTAGCGGTAGAACCGCTCGATGTCGTTGCCCTTGAAGGTCGAGCCGTCGCCCCAGATCTGGACGTCGTCCTCCAGCATCGCCCGGACCAGCAGCGTGCCGGTGACGGCGCGGCCGAGCGGCGTGGTGTTGAAGTACGCCCGCCCGCCCGAGCGGATGTGGAACGCCCCGCAGGTCAGCGCGGCCAGGCCCTCCTCGACCAGTGCGGCGCGGCAGTCGACCAGACGCGCGATCTCGGCCCCGTAGGTCTTCGCGCGGCCGGGCACCGACGCGATGTCGGGCTCGTCGTACTGGCCGATGTCGGCGGTGTAGGTGCACGGGACGGCGCCCTTGTCGCGCATCCACGCGACCGCGACGGAGGTGTCGAGACCGCCCGAGAAGGCGATGCCGACGCGCTCGCCGGCGGGCAGGGAGGTGAGGACCTTGGACATAGAAAGAGTATGTATCACTTTGCATAGTCATGCAAGCCGGGTATGCGAATTCGCCGTTCCGGGTGCTTCCGGCTCAGGAATCCGCCGCCTCGGAGCCGCCGAGCGCGCCGAGGATCCGCTCGGCCGCCAGCGTCGGCGTCAGCTCGCCCTCCCTGACCCGCTGCTCCAGCACCGGAGCCAGCGCCCGCACCGCCGGGTCCGCGTGCAGGCGGCCGAGGAGCTCGTCGCGGACCATGGTCCAGGTCCAGTCGACCTGCTGGTCACGGCGCTTGGCGGTGAGGCGGCCGGTCGAGTCCAGCAGCGTGCGGTGCTGTTCGAGACGCTCCCACACCGTGTCCAGGCCGCTCGACTCCCGCGCGCTGCAGCTGAGCACGGGCGGGGTCCAGAACGCGTCCTTGCCGTGCATCAGCCGCAGCGCGCCGGCCAGCTCCCGCGCGGCGGCCCGGGCGTCCCGCTCGTGCGGCCCGTCCGCCTTGTTCACGGCGATCACGTCGGCCAGTTCCAGGACGCCCTTCTTGATGCCCTGGAGCTGGTCGCCCGTGCGGGCGAGGGTGAGCAGCAGGAAGGAGTCGACCATGTTCGCTACCGCGGTCTCGGACTGGCCGACGCCGACCGTCTCCACCAGGACCACGTCGTAGCCCGCCGCCTCCATCACCACGATCGACTCACGCGTCGCCTTGGCGACCCCGCCCAGCGTGCCCGCGGTGGGGGAGGGGCGGACGAAGGCCGCCGGGTCCACCGCCAGACGTTCCATGCGCGTCTTGTCGCCGAGGATCGAGCCGCCGGTCCGGCTGGAGGACGGGTCGACGGCGAGCACCGCCACCCGGTGCCCGAGTCCCGTCAGCATCGAACCGAACGCGTCGATGAACGTCGACTTGCCCACGCCCGGCACCCCGCTGACCCCGATCCGCCGGGCCCTGCCGCTGTGCGGCAGCAGCGCGGTCAGCAACTCCTGGGCCAGCGCCCGGTGCTGGGGGCGGGTCGACTCGACGAGCGTGATGGCCCGGGCGATGATCGCCCGCTTCCCGTCGAGTACGCCCTTCACATACGCGTCGACATCGATCACAGGTCGTGCCCGAGTCCGTCCGACAGCCGCTTCACCAGGTCGTACGCCGCGTCCGGGATGACCGTCCCCGGCGGGAAGACCGCCGCCGCGCCCATCTCCAGCAGCGTCGGCACGTCCTGCGGCGGGATCACCCCGCCGACCACGATCATGATGTCCTCGCGCCCCTCCTCGGCGAGCTGCTCGCGCAGCGCCGGGACGAGCGTGAGGTGACCGGCCGCCAGCGAGGAGACACCGACGATGTGCACGTCCGCCTCGACGGCCTGCCGGGCCACCTCGGCCGGCGTCTGGAACAGCGGGCCGACATCCACGTCGAAGCCGAGGTCGGCGAAGGCGGTCGCGATCACCTTCTGGCCGCGGTCGTGGCCGTCCTGGCCCATCTTCGCGACCAGGATGCGCGGGCGGCGGCCCTCGGCCTCCTCGAAGTCGGAGACCAGGGCCCGGGTGCGGTCCACGGACGGGGACTCCCCTGCTTCGTTGCGGTACACGCCGGAGATCGTACGGATCTGGCTCGCGTGCCGCCCGTACGCCTTCTCCAGGGCGTCGGAGATCTCCCCGACGGTCGCCTTCGCACGGGCCGCGCGCACCGCCAGCTCCAGCAGGTTGCCCTCGCCCGCGGCGGCCCGGGTCAGCGCCTCCAGCGCGTCCTGGCACGCCGTCTCGTCCCGCTCCGCCCGCAGCCGCCGCAGCTTCTCGATCTGCTGGGCGCGCACGGAGGAGTTGTCGACCTTGAGGACGTCGATCTGCTCGTCGGTCTCGACGCGGTACTTGTTGACGCCGATGACCGGCTGCCGGCCCGAGTCGATCCGGGCCTGGGTGCGGGCCGCGGCCTCCTCGATGCGCAGCTTGGGGATGCCCGCGTCGATGGCCTTGGCCATGCCGCCCGCGGCCTCGACCTCCTGGATGTGCTGCCAGGCCCGCCGGGCGAGGTCGTACGTCAGCCGCTCGACGTAGGCGCTGCCGCCCCACGGGTCGATCACGCGGGTCGTGCCGGACTCCTGCTGGAGCAGCAGCTGCGTGTTGCGGGCGATGCGCGCCGAGAAGTCGGTGGGCAGGGCCAGCGCCTCGTCGAGGGCGTTGGTGTGCAGCGACTGCGTGTGCCCCTGCGTCGCCGCCATCGCCTCGACGCAGGTGCGCGTCACGTTGTTGAACACGTCCTGCGCGGTCAGTGACCAGCCGGAGGTCTGCGAATGGGTGCGCAGGGAAAGGGACTTGGCGTTCTTCGGGTCGAACTGCTTCACCAGCTTCGCCCACAGCAGGCGCGCCGCGCGCAGCTTGGCGACCTCCATGAAGAAGTTCATGCCGATCGCCCAGAAGAACGACAGCCGGGGCGCGAACGCGTCCACGTCCAGGCCGGCCTCACGGCCCGCGCGGATGTACTCCACGCCGTCCGCGAGGGTGTACGCCAGCTCCAGGTCGGCCGTCGCGCCCGCCTCCTGGATGTGGTAGCCGGAGATGGAGATGGAGTTGTAGCGGGGCATCCGCTGCGAGGTGAAGGCGAAGATGTCGGAGATGATCCGCATCGACGGCTTCGGCGGATAGATGTAGGTGTTGCGGACCATGAACTCCTTGAGGATGTCGTTCTGGATGGTCCCGGCCAACTTCTCGGGCGGCACGCCCTGTTCCTCGGCCGCCACGATGTACAGCGCCAGCACCGGCAGCACGGCGCCGTTCATCGTCATCGACACCGTCATCCTGTCCAGCGGGATCCCGTCGAACAGCTGCCGCATGTCGTAGATCGAGTCGATCGCCACGCCCGCCATGCCGACGTCACCGGTCACCCGCGGGTGGTCGCTGTCGTAACCCCGGTGCGTGGGCAGGTCGAAGGCGACCGACAGGCCCTTCTGCCCGGCCGCGAGGTTGCGCCGGTAGAAGGCGTTGGACTCCTCGGCCGTGGAGAAACCGGCGTACTGACGGATCGTCCAGGGCTGGTTGACGTACATCGTCGGATACGGGCCGCGCAGATACGGCGCCGCGCCCGGATACGTGTCCAGGAAGTCCAGGCCCTCCAGGTCGCGGCCGGTGTAGAGCGGCTTGACGGCGATGCCCTCCGGGGTCTCCCACAGCAGGTCGTCACCGCCGGAGGCGTTCTTGACCGCCGTACGCCACTCGTCGGGGCCGCCGCCGGAGGCCGGGGTCCCCAGCTCGATCCCGGAGAAGTCGGGGACGGAACGGTCAAAGGGGGCGGTCATCAGGAGACTCCCATGCGGTCGAGGGTCGCGGAGAGCACGGCCACGGCGTCGCAGCCCGCGAAGACGTACGCGTCGACACCGGCGTACTGCCCGGGACGGCCCGCGAGGAACACCTGCCGCGCGCCGGCGGCCTTCAGAGCCTCGGCGGTGGCCTCGGCCCGCTCCTCGTACAGCGCGTCGCTGGAGCACAGCACGGCCTCCGTCGCGCCGCTGTCCTCGAAGGTGCCGTCCGTGACGGGCTCGATGCCGCCCGCCTGGAAGAGGTTCGACGCGAAGGTGAGGCGTGCGGTGTGCGCTGCCGCCGGGCCGATCGCGGCGAGGAAGATCCGGGGCCGGGAGCCGGTCGCGGCGAGGTGGGCGTCGGAGCGGGCGCGCAGCGCTTCGTACGCCTCGTCGCGGCGCACGCGCGGCAGCCCGCCGGACGGCGGCTCGGGTGCGCTCTCGCGGACGACCGGCTTCTCCGCGAGAAACGGGAACTCGCTGACGCCCGTGACGGGTTCGCGCCGCGTGGCCAGCTTCGCGGTGCGCGCCTGCCAGGTGTCGGCCAGGTCCTGCGCGAGGTCCCCCGACCGCAGGGCCGCCGCCTGGCCGCCGAGCCGCTCGATCCGCCGGAAGAACTCCCAGGCGGCGTGGGCGAGTTCGTCGGTGAGCCGCTCCACGTACCAGGAGCCGCCCGCCGGGTCGATCACCCGGGCGAGGTGCGACTCCTCGATCAGGATCGTGGAGGTGTTGCGGGCGATACGGCGGGCGAACGCGTCCGGCAGGCCGAGGGCGTGGTCGAAGGGCAGCACGGTGACCGCGTCGGCGCCGCCCGCCCCGGCGGCCAGCGTGGCGATGGTTGTGCGCAGCATGTTCACCCACGGGTCGCGGCGCGTCATCATCACCGGCGACGTCACGACGTGCTGGCGCTGTGCCCCCGCGCGCGGCGCCCCGCAGACCTCGGCCACCCGCGCCCACAGCCGGCGCGCGGCCCGCAGCTTGGCGATCGTCAGGAACTGGTCGGCGGTCGCCGCGTACCGGAACTCCAGCTGCGCACAGGCCTGTTCCACGCTCAGCCCGGCCTCGGTGAGGTCCCGCAGATACGCCACTCCCGTGGCCAGCGAGCAGCCCAGCTCCTGGGCGGCCGAGCCGCCGGCCTCGTGGTACGGCAGGGCGTCCACGGTCAGCGCCTGCAGCCCCGGGTATCCCTCGGCGCACAGCCGGGCGAGCTTCGCCGCCGGAGCGACGTCGCCCCGCTGCCCGCTGCGGGCCTCGTGCCCCAGCGGATCCGCGCCCAGATTGCCGCGCGCCGCCTCCCGGGCGACACCGCGCTCCTCGTACAGCCGCAGCAACTCCCGTGCTGCGGGCCCCGGTTCACTTCCCGCGTCGAGGACGACGGGCGCGAGGTCGAGATGGACACCGTCGAGGACCCGGCCGAGCTCCGGCACCGGGATGCCGCCCTCTCCCACGGCCAGCCACAGGGAGGTGACGCCGTTCTCCAGGTCGGCGAGCACCGCGGAGTTGTCGGCCACCGTGTGCCGCTGCCGTACGTCCCAGCCGCCGAGCGTGTTCCCCTCGGCCCGGCCGCCCCGCACGAAGGGGGCGAAGCCGGGCAGGCCCGGCTCGGGCGCGGTGTCGTGCGCGGTGTAGAGGGGCCGGGTGCGCAGCCCGTCCTCCAGCGCGGTGGACAGGGCTTCCTCGGCCTCGGCGCCCTCCACTTCCTTGCCCGACTTGCGCAGCACACCCGCCACAAGGCGCTGCCACTGCTCATGGGGCACATCAGGGAAGTCGCCGGCCAGCTCGAGCCCGTCGTCAGGCAGGACCGTCATGCTCGGATGCTAGGACACGGACACAGAGGAGCAGCAGTGGGCAGGGCTGTGACCTTGCCCTCCCCGATTCTGTGACCGTGATCTCCCCGCTTCACGGGCAACCGGAAAGGGAGCCGTCTCAGAGCAAGGAGCATCCACGCCATGGGTACCGCTGTCCACGTCCCGCAGACCCGGGACATGATCGGAGACGAGCTCTCCGGAGACGAGGCGTTCACCGCCCTGCGCCACTACGGAGGGCTGCGGCTGCTGGCCGACGCCTTCGCACGGTTCCGTTACGCGGACGGCTTCACCAACGCGCGGGCCCTCGCCTTCCAGGTCGTGCTCGGGCTGGTCCCGTGCACCGTGGCGCTCGTCGGGCTGGCCACGTCGGTGCACACGGAGGGCGTGGGCCGGGTCGTCGAGCTCACGCTCGGCCACATCGTGCCGGGTGCCAGCGCGCAGATCGTCGAGGACGCCTTCGAAGGGACGCGGCGCACCGCGCACGGCGATGTCTGGAGCACGCTCGCCCTGTGGCTCGGTCTGGGCTTCGCGCTGCTGAACCTCGCCTCGGCCATGGGTCAGATCGAGCGCGGCGCCAACCGCATCTACGGCATCGAGCGGGACCGTCCCTTCCCGCGCAAGTACGGGCGGGCGATCGTTCTCGCGCTCGCCGCCGGTCTGCCCCTGGTGCTGGGGTTCGTCGTACTCGTCGCCGGCGAGGCCGTGGGCGACGCCGTGGCGGACTCGGCCGGCTGGGCGGACAGCGGGTCGCGGTGGTGGAGTGTGCTCGACATCCCCGTGGGGCTCGCGCTGGCCTGGGTGGCCTCCGCCGTGATCTTCCGCTGGTCGCCCCGCCGCGTCCAGCCCGGCTACACCTGGCTGGCCTTCGGCTCGGCCGTACATCTGCTGCTGTGGGTGTCGGCCACCTGGCTGCTCGCGCTGTACGTCGAGGAGAGCGGTGCCTTCGGCGCCGTGTACGGGCCGCTCACCGCCTTCATCGCCCTGCTGCTGTGGGCCAACCTCACCGCCGTCGCGCTCTTCCTCGGCATCGCGTTCGCCGCCCAGCTGGAAGCGGCCCGCGCCGGCATCGAGTCAGCCGTCCAGCCGGACCCCGGCCCCGGTGCGTGAGGCCGGACGACAGCAGGAAGGGGCTTCGCGTCAGGACTGCGCGGGGCGTTGCCGGCCGGGCTTCGCTTCGGGGTGTCCGGCGGGCTCGGGTGCGGTCATGTCGAGCAGGAGCATCGCGTCGTGGTCGGGGGTGCCGGGTTCGGCGGTGTAGACGCCGAGGCGCCGGCCGGGGGTGCCTTCGAGGTGCATGTTCTGGCCGCTGAGGGTCAGGACGCCCACCTCGGGGTGGTGGAAGGTCTTCTGTACCTTCTTGCGGCCGATGACCTCGTAGCGCTCCCACAGCCTGGCGAAGTCGGGGCTCTTGAGCACGAGTTCGCCGACGAGACTGGTCAGGTCGGGGGCGTCGGGGCTGACGCCGGCCTGGGCGCGAAGCCGGGCGACGCAGGAGCGGACCAGGGGCTCCCAGTCGGGGAACAGCTCGCGGGCCGTGGGGTGCAGGAAGAGGTAGCGCGCGAGGTTGCGCTGCTTGGCGGGCCAGTCGGCCATGCCGGCGTACAGGGCGAGGCCGCCGGGGTTCCAGGCGAGCAGGTCCATGCTGCGGCTGACGATGTAGGCGGGGTTCGGCCGCATCGTCTCCAGGAGCAGCTTCAGGTGCGGCCGGACGGTCCGGCCGGGCGGGGGAGGGGGCTCGGGCGCGTAGTTGGCGGCCCGGGCGGCGAGCTCGCGCAGATGGTGGTGCTCGTCGTCGTCGAGGCGCAGCGCACGGGCGAGGGAGTCGACGACGCCGGGGCTCGGCCGGGTCTCCTTGCCGCGTTCCAGACGGATGTAGTAGTCGATGCTGACCCCGGCGAGGGACGCCAGTTCCTCGCGGCGCAGACCGGGCGTCCGGCGTACCCCCGCGCCCGGTGTGAAGCCGACGCTCTCGGGACTGGTCTGGGTGCGGCGGGCGCGCAGGAAGCGCCCCAGTTCGTCGCCGCTGGTGTGCTGCTCCGGTGCCATGGACCCAGTGTCGCAACGCTGCCACCTGGGCGGTATCCGCGAGGGGGGCCCTGTCATACCCACCGCTGTTCACCCCCCGGTAGGGCCCGGCCTCCCTGGGGGGCGCGTGCGGCGGCACGGTGGATGCCATGAAGTACATCAAGCTGCGCGACCTGGAGGTCTCCCGGATCGGCCTGGGGGCGATGGGGATGTCCCACGGCTACACCGGCTCCGGGACCGACGAGGCGGAGTCCGTCCGCACCCTGCACCGGGCGCTGGAACTGGGCGTCACGTTCCTCGACACCGCCGAGATCTACGGCCCGTACACCAACGAGGAGCTGCTCGGCCGGGCGCTGAAGGGCCGCCGCGACCAGGTCGTGCTGGCGACGAAGTTCGGCCTGGTCTCGCACGCCGGGGCAGGGCCCTGGAATCTCGACAGCGGGCCGGCCAACATCCGCACGGCCGTCGAAGGCTCCCTGAAGCGGTTGGGCACCGACCACATCGACCTCTACTACCAGCACCGGGTCGACCCCCACACGCCCATCGAGGAGACGGCGGGCGCCGTGGCCGAGCTGGTCGCCGAGGGGAAGGTCCGCGCGTTCGGCCTGTCCGAGGCCGGGCCGGACACCATCCGCCGCGCGCACGCCGTCCACCCCGTCACCGCCGTCCAGTCCGAGTACTCCCTGTGGACCCGCGGCCTGGAGGAGCGGGTGCTGCCGGTGCTGCGTGAGCTGAACATCGGCCTGGTGCCCTTCGCGCCGCTCGGGCACGGCTTCCTCACCGGGAAGATCCGCTCCACCGACGACTTCGAGGAAGGCGACTTCCGCCACGGCAACCCGCGCTTCACCGGCGAGAACTTCCGGCGCAACCTGCGCCTCGCCGACGAGGTCCAGGCCGTCGCGGCCGAGGCCGGCGCCACACCCGCGCAGGTGGCCCTCGCCTGGCTGCTCGCGCAGGGCGACGACATCGCGCCGATCCCCGGCACCAAGCGCGTGCACCGGGTCGAGGAGAACACGGCCGCGGACGGCATCCGGCTGACCGCCGAGCAGCTCGACAAGCTCAGCAGCCTGCCCCCGGCCGCCGGTGAGACCCACACCGAGGCCGGCCTGCGGATGCTCGAACGCTGAGCAGCGGCCGCCCCGGCTCTGCGACACCCTGTCAAGGAAGAGGAGAAACCCGTGCGTGCAGCCGTTCTGTACGGCGCCGGCGACGTCCGGACGGAACACCGGCCCGACCCCAGGATCCAGCAGCCCACCGACGCCGTCGTGCGTACCGTCCTGTCGTGCGTGTGCGGCAGTGACCTGTGGCCCTACCGGTCCCTGCCCGCCACCGGCACCGGCCGCCCGATGGGACACGAGTTCCTCGGCGTGGTCGAGGAGACCGGCTCCGAGGTGTCCGGCCTGGAACCCGGTGACCTGGTCGTCGCGCCGTTCACGTACTGCGACAACACCTGTGACTACTGCGCCAGGGGCCTGCACTTCTCGTGCCGGCGAGGTGGCCGGTACGGCTTCGACGGCGTGGACGGCGGCCAGGGCGAGGCGGTGCGCGTCCCCCAGGCCGACGGCACCCTGGTCAAGCTGCCCGTCGACGCCGGCTCCCCGCTGCTGCCCTCACTGCTGACGCTCTCGGACGTGATGGGCACCGGCCACCACGGCGCCGTCACCGCGGGCGTCGGCCGCGGCGACGCGGTCCTGGTCGTCGGGGACGGCGCGGTGGGCCTGTGCGCGGTCATCGCCGCCAGGCGGCTGGGCGCCGAACACATCATCCTGATGGGCCGGCACGAGGCCCGCACCGACCTGGGCCGTGAGTTCGGCGCCACCGACGTGGTCGCCGAGCGCGGTGAGGAGGGCGTCGCCCGCGTCCGCGAACTGACCCGCGGCGACGGTGTGGACAAGGTCATCGAGGCCGTCGGCACCCTCCAGACGCTCCAGACCTCCCTGGCGGCGGTCGTGGACGGCGGCACCATCAGCCGGCTGGGCGTCCCGCAGTACGAGGAAGGGCCCCTCGGCCCGTCCACGATCATGCGGAACATCACCCTCACCGGCGGCGCGAGCCCGGCCCGCGCCTACATCGAGGAGCTGATGCCGGACGTCCTGGACGGCACCATCGAACCGGGCCGCGTCTTCGACCGGAGCTTCACCGCCGACCAGATCCCGGACGCCTATCGTGCGATGGCGGACCGCCGGGTCCTCAAGGCGCTCATCCGCTTCTGACCGCCCCGGACCACGACCGCCATGACCGCCACGCCCGGCACGACAAGGAAGATCCTTCATGCAGACCGTCACCCTCAACAACGGCGTCGAGATGCCGATCCTCGGCTTCGGCGTCTACCAGATCCCGCCGGAGGAGACCGAGCGGGCCGTCACCGAGGCCCTGGCGGCCGGCTACCGGCTGCTCGACACGGCCGCCGCCTACCGCAACGAGGAGGCCGTCGGACGCGCCATCAGGAACAGCGGCATCCCGCGCGAGGAACTGTTCGTCACCACCAAACTGTGGGTGCAGGACACGCCCGCCGAGGAGAACACCGAGCGGGCCTTCGACGCCTCGCTGCGCAAGCTCGGTCTCGACCACGTCGACCTGTACCTGATGCACCAGCCCTACGGCGACGTCCACGGCCAGTGGCGCGGCATGGAAGCCCTCCACCGCGACGGCCGGGCCAAGGCGATCGGCGTCTCCAACTTCCACCCCGACCGGCTCGTCGACCTCGTCGTCAACAACGAGATCACGCCCGCCGTCAACCAGATCGAGATCCACCCGTTCTTCCAGCGGGCCGCCGACCAGGAGCTCATGCGCGAGCACGGGATCCAGGCCGAGTCCTGGGGCGGGTTCGCCGAAGGCAGGAACAACCTGTTCACCAACCCGCTCCTGAGCGAGACCGGCCGGCAGCACGGCAAGTCCGTGGCGCAGGTCGTCCTGCGCTGGCTCATCCAGCGCGGCATCGTCACGATCCCGAAGTCGGTCCGCGCCGAGCGCATGGCGGAGAACATCGACGTCTTCGACTTCGAGCTGACCGACGACCAGATGGCGTCCATCGCCACCCTGGACACCGGCGCCTCCCTGTTCTTCGACCACCGCGACCCGGAGATGGTCGGCCGGCTCGGCAAGTGGCGCCTGAGCGACTGATCAGGGACGTCATCGCGGCCAGAACCTGTCCGCGACTCTCGCTACCGTGCTCCCATGACGAACACCAAGCGGAGCGTCGCGGGCACGGCACCCCACCTCGATACCAGGGCCCTCAACCGCGCCACCCTCGACCGGCAGCTGCTCCTGCGCCCGGCCAGGATCTCCGCCGCCGCGGCCGTCGAGCACCTGGTCGGCCTCCAGGCGCAGAACGTCAAGCCTCCGTACTACGCGCTCGCCGCCCGCCTCGACGGCTTCGCCCCCGAGGCGCTGTCGAGGCTGATGGCCGACCGCGAGGTCGTTCGTATCGTCACGATGCGCTCCACCATCCACACCCACACCGCGGACGACTGCCTGACCCTGCGTCCGCTGGTGCAGCCCGCCCGGGACCGGGAGCTGACGAACTTCCGCAAGGGACTCGCCGGTGTCGACCTGGACCGCCTCGCCGCCCTCGCCCGCGACCTCGTCGAGACCGAGCCCCGCACCATGAAGCAGCTGCGCGAGGCCCTGCTCGAGGAGTGGCCCGACGCCGATCCGCAGGCCCTGGCCGTCGCCGCCCGGTGCCGGCTGCCGCTCGTGCAGGTGACCCCGCGCGGCCTGTGGGGCCGGAGCGGGCAGGTCAGTCTGACCACCGCCGAGCACTGGCTCGGCCGCCCCGCCGCACCGGCCGCCACGCCCGACGCGATGGTGCTGCGCTACCTCGCCGCCTTCGGCCCGGCCTCCGTGCGGGACATGCAGACCTGGGCCGGACTGACCCGCCTGCGCGACGCCTTCGAACGTCTCCGCCCGCGGCTGGTCACCTTCCGGGACGAGAGCGGCGTCGAGCTCTTCGACCTGCCGGACGCCCCCCGCCCCGACCCGGACACCC
>NZ_MUKA01000305.1 GCF_002150735.1 Streptomyces africanus | reverse complement strand
CCGTTGACGCTCCCCCGTCCCCTCCCTAGGGTCTGGTCGATCATCCGTACAGCGTTCGACATATCGACCCTACCGCGTACCGCTAACCCGGGACCCGCGAGCCCCTGGGCCCATGGAGGAGCACACATGGCACGGCCCCTCTCCAGACGAACCCTTCTCCAGGCCGCGGCCCTCGCCGCGGCCGTACCCGCGATATCCGAGGTCACCACGAGGCAGGCCGCCGCGTCCGCCGCGACCGCGGCGGTCGCCGCCGGCACCCCGTCCGCCTGGACCGTACGGCCCTTCGCCCTGGAGGACGTCAGCCTCGGCCGGGGCGTCTTCGCCGACAAGCGGCAACTGATGCTGGACCACGCCCGCGGCTACGACGTGAACCGGCTGCTCCAGGTGTTCCGCGCCAACGCCGGTCTCTCCACCGGCGGCGCGGTCGCCCCCGGCGGCTGGGAGGGGCTGGACGGTGAGGCCAACGGCAACCTGCGGGGGCACTACACCGGCCACTTCCTGACCATGCTGGCTCAGGCGTACCGCGGCACGAAGGAGCGGGTGTTCGCCGAGCGGATCGGCACCATGGTCGGGGCGCTGACCGAGGTGCGCGCGGCGCTGCGGCGGGACCCGGCCGTGCTGAGCGTGCCCGGGAGGTTCGGGACCGGCGCGGATCAGGTGCGGGGTTCGTACCAGTACGTGGATCTGCCGGCGGCCGTGCTCGGCGGGGCTTCGGCGATCACCCTCTCCGTCTGGGTGCGGCCCACCCACGACGCCGACTGGACCCGTGTCTTCGACTTCGGCGACGACACCACCCGTTACCTGTATCTGGCCGTCCGCAACCAGGCCGGAGTGCCGCGCTTCGCGATCACCACGTCGGGCGCCGGCGGCGAGCAGGCCCTCGACGGCACGGCCGCGCTGCCGCTGAACCAGTGGAGCCACCTGGCGGTGACGATCGCGGGCGGCACCGGCACGCTCTACGTCAACGGCACCGCCGTCGCGCGGAACACCGCGATGAGCCTCACCCCGGCGGTCCTCGGCACGCTGAAGAACAACTGGCTCGGCCGCTCGAACTACTCCGCCGACCCGGTCTTCGCGGGTGCCTACGAGGAGTTCAACGTCTTCTCACGGGCCCTGACCGCCGCCGAGATCACGGAGTTGCAGAGCCGCCGGGCCGCCGATGCCTCGACGGGCCGGGGCGACCTGGCGTCGTATGCCTTCGACGAGACGACCGGGGGGACGTTCGCGGACGCCTCCGGCCGGAACCTGACCGCCACCCTGCGCCGCACCTGGGGCGGGCCCAGCCACCCCGGGTTCCTCGCGGCGTACCCGGAGACGCAGTTCATCGACCTGGAGTCGAGGACCGGTTCCGACTACACCAAGGTGTGGGCGCCGTACTACACCGCGCACAAGATCCTCAGGGGGCTGCTCGACGCGTACACCGCCACGGACGACGCCCGGGCCCTGGACCTCGCGTCCGGCATGTGCGACTGGATGTACTCCCGGCTGTCCAAGCTGCCCGAGTCCACGCTCCAGCGCATGTGGGGGATCTTCTCCAGCGGTGAGTTCGGCGGCATCGTCGAGGCGATCTGCGACCTGCACACGATCACCGGCAAGGCCGAACACCTCGCGCTGGCCAAGCTGTTCGACCTCGACCGGCTGATCGACGCGTGCGCGGCGGACACCGACATCCTCGACGGGCTGCACGCCAACCAGCACATTCCGATCTTCACCGGCTACGTGCGGCTCTACGACGAGACGGGCGAGGAGCGCTATCTGACGGCGGCGAAGAACTTCTGGGACATGGTGGTACCGCACCGCATGTACGGCATCGGCGGCACCAGCACCGGGGAGTTCTTCAAGGCCCGGGACGTGATCGCGGGCACGATCAGCGCGACCACCGCCGAGACCTGCTGCGCCTACAACATGCTCAAACTGAGCCGGACCCTGTTCTTCCACGAGCAGGACCCGAAGTACATGGACTACTACGAGCGGGCCCTGTACAACCAGGTGCTCGGATCGAAGCAGGACAAGCCGGACGCGGAGAAGCCGCTCGTCACGTACTTCATCGGGCTGACGCCCGGTCATGTCCGGGACTACACGCCCAAGCAGGGCACGACCTGCTGCGAGGGCACCGGCATGGAGAGCGCCACGAAGTACCAGGACTCGGTGTACTTCGCGAAGGCCGACGGCAGCGCCCTGTACGTCAACCTGTACAGCCCGTCCACGCTGACCTGGGCCGAGAAGGGCGTCACGGTCACGCAGACCACCCGCTTTCCGCTGGAGCAGGGCAGCACGCTGACCTTCGGGGGCCGCCGGGCCTCCTTCACGCTGCGGCTGCGGGTCCCGTCGTGGGCGACGGCCGGGTTCCGGGTGACCGTCAACGGGCGTGCCGTGTCCGGGACTCCGAAGCCCGGGAGCTACTTCGACGTGTCCCGGTCCTGGCGGGCCGGCGACACCGTCCGCATCGCCATGCCGTTCCGGACGCGGGTGGAGAGGGCCCTCGACGACCCGTCAGTGCAGACCCTGTTCCACGGCCCGGTCAACCTGGTCGCCCGCGACGCCGCCACCGAGTACCTCAAGGTCGGGCTGTACGGCGATGCCGGGCTGTCCGGCGATCTGTCGCACTCCCTCACGCCGGTTGCGGGCAAGCCGCTGCACTTCACGCTGGACGGGACCGAGTGGGCGCCGTTCTTCGAGGGGACGGAGGATCCGACGCACGCCTACTTCCGGCGCTCGGAGCCGAAGGTCGTCTTCGGCGGCCGGGACTCGGGCGTCGCCAACCCGGCGAAGGCAGACGGCACCACGCTGCTGGACGAGGTCTGGGCCGGGGCGCCGTTCCGGAACAAGGGGGCGCTGGTGGCGCGGGTGCGGTCCACGGTGGACGCGTGGGTGTCGGCCGGGCTGCTGAGCCGAGCGGACGGCGACAAGGTGGTGAGCACGGCGGGCGCGGCCTCGTACCGGCCCTGAGTCTTTCCGCCCAGGTCCGGTGCCGTGCCGCCCTCGGCACCGGGCTCGGCCGGTTGACCAAGTTTTTACGGCAGCGGTGATTGTTTCGCCCCTGGCATACGTACCTCCTGGCGTTGGGCCGTTCGAATCCCAGGAGGCACGATGCGCATCTCGCGCAGCACGGCAGGAACCGCGTTCGTGGGCGGTGCGATGATCCTCACGCTCACCGCTCTCGCCTACCCGAGCATGCTGGGCGTGCAGAACACGGCTTCCGGCCAGGACCGCATCATCGCCAACACCCAGTGGGGTCCGCTGACCGAGGCGGACCGCGACTTCGTGGTCCGCGTGCGCGCGGCCGGTCTGTGGGAGTACCCGCTGGGGCAGCTGATCAAGCAGCGGAGCTCGTCGAAGGAGATGCAGGAAGTCGCCGAGCATCTGCTCGTGGGTCACGGCCGGCTCGACGCGGGCTGCCGCAAGGTCTCCACGGACCTGGGAATCACCCTGCCGAACGAGGCGTCGCCGCAGCAGCAGCAGTTCGTGGCGACGGCGGAAGGCAGCACCGGCAGGGAGTTCGAGTCCACGGCCGTGACCCTCATGCGGGTCGCGCACGGGGGCATCTTCCCGACGATTGCCAAGATCCGGGCGACCACCCGGAACAGCCTCGTGCGGGAACTCGCGGACACGACCAACGACACTGTTCTCGACCACATCACGGTCCTGGAGAAGACCGGCCTGATCAACCAAGAGCAGGTCAGCTTCCAGATCACCGCCCCGCCCAAGCTGCCCCAGGATCAGACGACGCCGCCGCCGCCCCAGCAGGGTGCGCCGGTCCGCGTGCTGCCGATCCCCGAAGACCTGAAGGATCTGCAGACGGTCGCCCCCAACCCGTCCTACGGGCAGCCGCAGCCGTCCCCGCCGGCCGGGTGAACCAGGGGGTCGCGCTCAGGCGGCGGGGCCCCCGGGCTACGAACGGCGGCGCGGTTTGCCGCGCCTGCCGCCCTTGGGGGCGCCACGCCCACTCCGGCCGGCCGACTGCCCGCCCTTGCCGGTGGGCTTCGCAGAGGCCGACTCCCCGGGCACCGGTTTTCGTCGGACGCCGCCCTTGGGGTTCCCCTCCGGAAGAGCCGGCCGGCGGCCCCGGGTGCTGTTGGCCGTGCGGCCGCGGACGATGCCGATGAAGTCCTCCACCAGGTCCGTCGTCGCGTCCTCGGGCCAGGCCAGGGCCACGCTCGACTCGGGGGCGTCCTTGAGCGGACGGTGGGTGAGGTCCTTGCGGTGGTGGAGGCGGGCGAGCGACAGGGGGACGACGAGCACGCCGATGCCCGCCGCGACCAGTTCGACGGCGTCGGCCGTGGTGGCGGGCCGTTCGAAGGCGGGCCGGCCGGGGAGGTCCTCCCAGTCGAGGACGTCGTCGAGGGGGTGCAGCACGATGTCGTCGGACAGGTCCTCCGGGGACACCTCGTCGACCGCGGTGACCAGGTGGTCCTGGGGTACGACGACGACCGTCTGCTCGGTGTAGAGCGGGATCGCGCTGAAGACCGTCCGGTCGACGGGAAGGCGTACGAGACCCGCGTCGGCGTCCCGGTCCAGCAGCCGCCCGGCCGCCGCTCCCGCGGGCACCTGCGTCAGGGCCAGCGGGACATCGGGCTGCCGCTCGTTCCAGATGCGCACCCACTTGTCGGGCATCACCCCGGGGACGTACACGAGCCGGAACGAGGGAGATTCATCCGAGCCTGTCACCTGGCCAGGTTACCGGCCTGGTGAGCGGCCGCGGTCAGCGGTCGTGGTCAGCGGTCGTGCACACGCTCGATACGCTGGACGGCATGACGTCGCACCAGAGCACCCAGACCATGAAGCCCGCGACCGCGGCGAAGAAGCTGGGTGTGTACCTCGAGGCCACACCCGCCGAGTTCCGGGAGGGCGTCGTCTCGCGCGCCGAGCTGAACGAGCTCCAGGCGAACCCGCCGCAGTGGCTTCAGGACCTGCGGGGCAACGGCCCGCACCCCCGCCCGGTGGTCGCGGCGAAGCTCGGCGTCTCCATCGCGGGTCTCGCCCGCGGCGGCGTCACCGAGGCCCTCACCACCGAACAGATCGAGACGCTGAAGCAGGAGAACCCCGAGTGGCTGCAGCGGGAGCGCGCCACCCAGGCGGAGGTGCGCAAGGAGGCGGCCCGCCTCAAGAAGAAGAACGCCGAACGCGCCGAGCACCGCGGCTGACCTCGGACCTTCTCCCCCACGGCCCCAACCGGTCCATCCGGTTGGGGCCGCTGTCGTTCTCCGGGCCCGCGCACGGCTTCGTGCCGCCTCGGGTGGCCTCGTGTGACCTCGGTGAAATATTTCAGCCATGTATTGACATGGTGATGAAACGATCCTAGCTTGGCCGATCATTTAGATTCGTGAAGTTGGTTCACGGATATGAACGGAGAACCACCCATGCGGGATCGCCGACGAAGTCACCGCCTGGCTGCCGCGCTCACCGTCTCGGGTCTCCTGTTCGGAACGGCCGCCTGCGGCTCCGGTTCCGGCAGCGCCCGGGCCGGCGATCCGAACACGCTGGAGGTGTGGACCCGGAGCGATCCGGACTCCGCCCAGACCTACAAGAGGGTGTTCGCGGCCTTCACCAAGAAGACCGGCATCAAGATCGACTACCAGCCGGTCATGAACTTCGACCAGCAGTTGCAGAGCCGCGCGTCCACCAAGGACCTGCCGGACGTCATGATCAACGACACGGCTCTGATGGGCAGTTACCAGGCCCAGGGCCTGCTCAAGCCCATCACCCCGGCCTCGATCGCCGGACACGACGAGATCACCGCCCAGTCCTGGTCGTCCACCGTGGGCCGCGACGGCAGGCACTACGGCATCCCGTACTCCCGTCAGGCCATGACACTGTTCGTCCGCAAGGACTGGCGCGAGAAGCTCGGCCTGCCGCAGCCCAAGACCTGGCAGGACACGCTCGCCCTCGCCAAGGCCTTCGCCACCCGTGACCCGGACGGCGACGGCAAGAAGGACACGTACGGCATGGTCGTGCCCGGTAGCGCGCAGAACGGCTATGTCGCCTGGTGGGGCGCCAGCTACCTGTGGCAGGGCGGGGTCCGGATCCTCGAGAAGGAGGGCACGGGATACCGGCCCGCCATGGACTCGGCGGCCGCCCTGCGCACCGTCACCTGGATGAAGAAGAACCTCTTCTGCGGTGACAACGGTGTCATCCAGCCCAGCGCCCTCACCTCCGTCACCGCGAACACCACCAACTTCCAGGACGGCAACGCCGGGATGTACCTCACCGGCCCGTACAACATCTCCACGTTCGACAAGGCGCTCGGCAAGGACAAGTACGAGGTCCTGCCCGCCCCCGCGGGTCCGGCCGGGAACGACGTGCTGGCCGACGGCGAGAACGTCTACTTCGGCGCGAAGACCGGGAAGGCCAGGCTGGAGCGGACGCTCGCGGCCTTCCTGATCTCCCCCGAGGGCCAGACGCTCGCCATGACCGGCGACCACCAGCCCGTCGTGCGCATCCCCGTCAACTCCACGCTGGACGCGGCGAAGGTGCGCCACGACCCGCGCTGGAGCGTGGTGCAGAAGGCCTACGAGACGGCCTCCGTGCAGTTCCCCAACGCGCCCGACTTCGCCCCGGTCAAGCAGGACACCGCCGACGCTCTCAACGCGATCTTCACGTACTGCGGCAGCGACGTCCGCTCGGGCCTGAAGGAACTCAACGACACCCTCGCCGGTGACCTCAAGGACCAGGACCTGTTGAAATGACCGCGACCGTGACGACGCCCGGGCCGCGCAGAGCCCGGTTCCTCAGCAAGAAGGCCGTACTGCCCTGGCTGTTCCTCGCGCCGGGTCTGCTGCTCGCGCTGGTCTTCAAGTTCCTCCCCATGGGCAAGGGTGTCTGGCTCAGCTTCTTCGACGTGCGGCCCTTCCTCGGCGACAAGTGGGTCGGCCTCGACAACTACACCCGGGTCCTGACCGACCACCGCTTCCAGGACGCCATCGGCCACACGCTGGTCCTCGGCATCGGCATGTCCCTCGGCGGCATCGTCGCCGGCGTCCTCCTGGCCCTGCTGCTCGAAGGCCAGGCCCGCTCGCTGAAGATCATCCGTACCGCCGTCTTCCTGCCCGTCGTCACCGCCACCGCGGTGGTCGGCGAGATGTGGCGGCTGATGTACTACCCGACCTCCGACGGCCTGATCAACAGCGGCCTCGGGCTCCTCGGTCTGGGGCCCGTGCCCTACCTCGACAACCCCGACACGGCACTGTGGGCGACCATGGCCATGGGCATCTGGATGCTCGCCCCCTACAACATGGTGATCATCCTCGCCGGACTGGCGGGCGTGGACCGCTCGCTGTACGAGGCCGCCGCGATGGACGGGGTGTCGCTGTGGCAGCGGCTGCGGCACATCACCCTGCCCGCGATCCGCCCGGCTCTCGGCATCGTCCTCACCCTCGCCGCCATCCGCGGACTGCGCGTCTTCACCGAGGTGTACGTCCTCACCGGCGGCGGTCCGGCCGGGTCGACCGACGTCTGGATGACCCGCGCCTACACCCTCGGCTTCTCCCGCAACGACATCGGCGGCGCCTCGGCCGCCTCCGTGCTCCTGCTCTGCGTGACGCTGCTGCTCACCGTCACGGTCAACTACTTCCGCAAGAGGGGAGACGTGAGATGAGCGCGCCCGCCATCGACCCCGTCCGGACCCCGGTGACCGCCTCTCCGACGGGGACGTCCGCCGGGAAGCAGCGCACCACCCCCGCCCGTTTCGACACCGCCCTCGGCTGGAGCGACCGGCCGGGCCTCGCCTGGGCGCTGCGCGTCCTGCTCTGCGTCCTCGCCCTGGGCGTCTTCGCGGCGCCGTTCGTGACGGTCTTCTCCGGTTCGTTCAGCGAGAAGGCCAGCGGTTCGACCCTGTCGTTCCTCCCCCACCATCCGACCCTGCTGAACTTCCGGGTGGCGGGCGAGCGTGGCATCTGGGACTACTTCGGCAACTCACTGGTCATCGCGGGCGGCGGACTGCTGCTCCAGCTCGTCGTCTGCACGCTCGCCGCCTACGCTCTGGCCCGGCACAGGTTCCGCGGGCAGGCGCTGATCCTGACCCTGTTCATGCTGACGATGATGCTTCCCGAGGAGGTCATCGCCATCCCGCTGTCCCTGGTCCTCGGCCATGTGCCCGTGGTCGGCCTCGATCTGAAGGGCACCGTCTGGGGCGTCATCCTGCCGCTCGGCGCGTGGGGCTTCTCGGTGATGGTGCTCACCGAGTTCATGAAGGACATCCCCACGGAGATCGAGGAGGCCGCCCGGATCGACGGCGTCGGTGAGCTGCGGATGCTGTGGCAGGTCATCCTGCCGCTGTGCAAGCCCGCGCTCGGTGTGGCCGGGGTGCTCGGCTTCATCATGATCTGGGACCAGTATCTGCTGCCCCTGATCGCCGCCAAGGACCCCACCGACTACACGGTCACCGTCGCCCTGTCCATCCTGCGCACCGACCCCGAGGTCGGCTCGGGGGTGGTGCTGGCCGGTGCGGTCATCGCCCTGATCCCCAGCCTGATCGTCTATCTGCTCCTCCAGCGCTCGCTGGTCACCGGCATCGCCGCCGGTGCCACCAAGGGCTGACCACCCACCCCCCACGTTTGAGGGAGACATGAAGTTCCACGGAGTGCTGTTCTTCCCGGTCACGCCGTTCGCGGCGGACGGTTCACTGGACGAGGAACGGCTGGCCCAGCACATCGAGTCGGGTGTCGCCGCGGGCGCGGGAGGTGTGTTCGTCGCCTGCGGCACCGGCGAGTTCCACGCCCTGTCGGCCGAGGAGATCGAGCGGGCGACCCGGGTCGCGGTGCGGACGACTGCCGGGCGGGTCCCGGTCTTCGCGGCCGCCGGCGGTCCCGCACCGGTCGCCCGGGACCAGGCCGTCCGGGTCGAACGCGCCGGTGCCGACGGCATCCTGCTGCTGCCGCCCTATCTGGTCAGCGCCCCACAGCAGGGCCTGGTGCGCTACGTCCGGGAGGTCACCGCGGCCACCGGGCTGCCCGTCGTCTTCTACCAGCGGGGCACCGCCCGGCTCACCGCAGAAACGGCCGCCGAGATCGCCGCCCTGCCCGGGGTCGTCGGGCTCAAGGACGGCATCGGGGACATCGAGCGGATGCACCGCATCGTCCGCGCGGTGCGTGCCGTGCCGGGCACGGAGGACTTCCAGTTCTTCAACGGCCTGCCCACCGCCGAGATGACCGCGCCCGCCTACCAGGGCATCGGCGTCGGGCTGTACTCCTCCGCGGTGTTCGCGTTCGCTCCGGAGATCGCCCTGGCCTTCCACCGGGCCCTCGCCGAGGGCGACGAGGCACGGGTCTCCCGCCTCCTCGACGAGTTCTACGGCCCGCTGGTCGCCCTGCGCGACGAGGTTCCCGGGTACGCCGTGTCGCTCGTCAAGGCGGGGGTGACGCTGCGCGGCCTGGACGTCGGCGGCGTACGGGCTCCCCTGCTGGATCCGGCACCGGAGCACCTCGCCCGGCTGGCGAAACTCCTCGACCACGGACTGGAGGTGGCCGCCGCATGAGCCCCACGCGTATCCGTGAGCTGATCATCACGCCGATCGCCTTCGGTGACCCGCCGCTGCTCAACTCCAACGGTGTGCACGAGCCGCTCGCGCTGCGGATCATCCTCCAACTCGTCCTGGACGACGGCACGGTGGGGCTCGGCGAGTCCCCCGGCGGCACCGCCCGGCTGGAGCGGCTCCAGGCCGCGGCGAAGGTGGTGGTCGGCATGGACGTCTTCGACACCACCGCCGTCGCCGCCGCGATCGACGCGGCCCTGCTGCCGGCCGTGCCCAGCTCGCACGAGCGTGGCTGGACCACCTCGGCGGTGGAGGTGGCCTGCCTCGACGCGCAGGGCAAGCTCCTCGGCCGCCCGGTCAGCGATCTGCTCGGCGGCAGGGTCCGCGACACGGTGCCGTTCGCCGCGTACCTCTTCTACAAGTGGGCCGAACACCCCGCGCTCGACGGCCGTCCGGCGATCACCGACGACTGGGGCGAGGCCCTCGACCCGGCCGGGATCGTCGAGCAGGCCCGGCTGATGCAGGAGCGGTACGGCTTCCGGTCGTTCAAGCTCAAGGGCGGGGTGTTCCCGCCGGACGAGGAGATCGCCGCGATCCGGGCGCTGGCCGAGGCCTTCCCCGGACAGCCGCTGCGGCTGGACCCCAACGTGGCGTGGACGGTCGAGACCTCGACGTACGTCGCCCGTGAACTCGACGGTGTACTGGAGTACTTGGAGGACCCGACCAAGGGCATCCCTGGTATGGCGCAGGTGGCGAAGGAGTCGCCCATGCCGCTCGCGACCAACATGTGCGTGATCGCCTGGGAGCACCTGAAGCCGGCCGTCGAGCAGAACGCCGTCCAGGTCCTGCTCACCGACCACCACTACTGGGGCGGGCTGCGCCGCACCCGGGAACTGGCCGCCGTCTGCGAGGCGTTCGGGATCGCCCTGTCGATGCACTCCAACTCGCACCTGGGCATCAGCCTCGCCGCGATGACGCATGTCGCCGCGGCCATCCCCAACCTCGACCACTCCTGCGACACGCACTACCCGTGGAACTCGGCGGACGATGTGATCGTCCCGGGTGTGCTGGAGCTGCGCGACGGGGAGGTGCGGGTGCCGACCGGGCCGGGGCTGGGGGTCGAGCTCGACCACGACAAGCTGGAGCGGCTGCACCGGCGGTACGTCGACTCGGGCATGCGCGGCAGGGACGACACCGGCTACATGCGGCGGATCCAGCCGGAGTACGAGCTGCGGCTCCCCCGCTGGTGACGGGCGTGCGCCCCTGCGCGCGCAGGGGCGCACCCGGTCGCTAGGGGGTGTCCGTAAAGTCCCGTCGTCCGCCCGGAGGGCGGGCCCCACGGCGTCCGGTGCGTGCTCTCGGCGTGCCGGGCGGACGCCCCGGTGCGGCGAGAGTGCGTGCCGGGCGTCGCGGGGCAGGCGGGACTTTGCGGACACCCCCTAGGACTTCGGCACCTTCAGCCGGTCCCAGGTGAGCTTGCCGGGGATGCCGTCGGCGTCCTTGCCGGAGAAGCCCTGCTTCTGCTGCCAGAGCGCGTAGGACCGGCGGTCGGCCTCGCTCCAGTCGGGGCTCGGCCCCTCCTCGTAGCGGCTGCACCCCTCGGCGACCAGGCGGCGGCCCATCGCCGTGATGATCGGGGAGCGCTGCCCGACGTGGAAGAACGCGGCGCCCGGGAACGGCTCGTAGGACGGCTTGGGCGCCGGCTTCGGGCCGGGGGCCGGCTTGCTGCCGCCCCCGCCGCCCTTGAGTCGCTCGGCTATGCGCCCCCGCATGCCGTCCATGGTGAAACCGCGCGGGTCCACCTTGCCCGGCTGCCACTCCTTGTGGCCGATAACGGAGCGTTCGGACCAGCCGTGGTGGCGGCAGATCGCCGCGGCCACCTTCTCGATGGCCTCCTTCTGCACCTCGGGCCAGGGGTCCTTGCCGTTGCCGAGGTTGATGCACTCGAAGCCGTAGAAGTGCCGGTTGCCGTCGGTGTCGGCCTCGTTGTCGCCCGGCAGCTTCGACTCGTTGATCACGGCGCGCAGCACGTCGCTGTCACCGAGGCC
>NZ_MUKA01000036.1 GCF_002150735.1 Streptomyces africanus | reverse complement strand
GAGGACGACGGGGCGGGGGTGGGCGGTGGACGGCTTGCAGGAGTAGTCGTTCCAGCCGGAGCTCGGCGCGCCGGCGGCCTGGGCGGAGGTGGCGGGGACGGTGACGGCCGCGGCGGTCAGCAGCAGTACGGCCAGGGGTCTGAGCACTCGTTTCCAGGGCAGCATCGGGTGATCTCCTTGCGGCTCAAGGGAGGTGCGACGGCACGAAGCCCTGTGATCCGGATCACGGGATGCTGTTCACTCGTCAAGTTACGAGTCAGTAGTCAAACTGGGAAGTTACGCGTCAGTAAAAACTTCCAGTGGTAACCGACGACGGTGGGCCCGCCTGACGCCCCTTCACCAGGCGGGCCGGATCGGCCCGAGCGGAGCGATCCGCAGCAACTGCTCCCCGAGCGCCCGCACTTCCCTCTCCCCCAGCACGTCCGCCCACTCCCGCACGGCCTCCGCGGCCGCCTCCTCCGCAGCCCGCGTGCACTCCCAACCCCGCCCGGTCAGCACCACCAGCCGCGCCCGGGCGTCCTCCGGGTGCGGCCGCCGCTCGGCGTATCCCTTGCGCACCATCTCGTCGACGAGCTGACTGGCGGCCTGCTTGGTCACCCCGAGGTGGGCGGCCAGGTCGGTGACCGTCGCGCCGTCCGGGGCGAGCCGGGCGAAGGCGAAGCCGTGTGCGGGCCGCACTCCCTCGAAACCCCGCGCGACCACGCCCTCATGGATGCGTTGCGTGAGCTTGCCGGCGGCGGCGAGCAGGGCGGCGGACAGGGCCATGGCCTCGGAGTTCTGCACGCATGCATTGAAACACTCTTGACGCGATGGTCAAGCTGCTTGACCATATAGTCAAGCAGCTTGACCACTTGGAGGCCTCATGCCCGTCGTCCGCTCATCCGAAGCCGTCACCCACGAGATCCACGGCGCCCGCTTCGTCTCGTACGCCACCCCGCGCAGCGGCAGCAAGGAGCTGTGCGCCTGGCGCGGTGAGATCCCCGCCGGCCTCAAGGCGCCCGCCCACACCGTCAGCCGGGAGGAGATCTTCCATCTGCTCGACGGCGAGCTGCTGATCACCCTCGACGGCCGCACCGAGCGGATCACCGCGGGCGACACGGTGATCATCAACCCCGGCGCCACCCTGACCGTCGAGAACCCCACCGACCGGACCGCGTACTCCTGGGTCACCACCTCGATCGGCATGGAGGGACAGCTCGCCGACGGCACACGCATCGTGCCGCCGTGGGCCAACTGACGTCACGCGGAAGGATCTACGCCGCCAGTCGCCCCGGTCCCCCTAGCCCCCCGGGCATCACCGCCCGCGGGCCGAACTTCGCCCGGGCGCGGTCCGCGACCTCCTCGATACGGCGGACCTTCTCGTCCACGGGGTCGAAGGTCAGCTGGTGGGAGGCCTGGTCGGCGGGGTCGAGCCCCTCGGCCCGCAGGGTGATCGCACGGACCCGGGCCCGCTGCAGCCCAAGCGCCTCGTACATGCCGTACGCGGCCCTGGTCAGGTCCGGCGAGTGCGCGGTCGGTTCGTTCAGCCTGCGGCTGCGGGTCGTGGCCGAGCGGTCGGCGTAGCGCACGGTGAGGGTGAGCGTGCGGCACACCTTCTCCAGGGCACGCAGCCGGGCGCCGATCTCCTCGGCGGCCGAGAGCAGAGCGCGGCGGTGCCGGTCCGGGTCCAGTTCGTCGCGGCCGAAGGGGCGTTCCGTGGCGAGGGAGCGGGAGACGGCATTCGGGACGACCCGGCCGCGGTCGACGCCGTTCGCCTTCTCGTACAGCTCGCGGCCGGCCTTCGCGCCGATCAGCCGCTGGAGCGTGGACAGCGGCGCGGCGGCGACCCGGCCGAGGGTGTCGAGGCCGTAGTCGCCCAGCGTACGGGCGGTCGCGGCGCCCACGCCGGGCAGCGCGGCGACGGGCTTGTCCGCGAGGAACTCCGCGATGGCGTCCCGCTCCTCGGGCACCGCACAGGTCACCCCGGGCACGGCGTCGCGCAGCGCCACGCGGGCCAGCATCGGCCCGGGCCCGGCTCCGATCACGCAGTCGACGCCGTACAGCGCGAGCGAGCGCACCCGGATCACCGAGGCCAGTTCGAGGGCGTTCCGCCCGAAGTACCGCTCGGCGCCCCGCAGGTCGGCCAGTGCCCCGTCCGGTGGCAGGGCCTGGACGACGGGGGTGAACTCCTCGAGCATCCCGAGCAGTCGGGGCAGGTCGGCCTCGCGCGTCGGAGGCAGCTGGAAACGTACGCAGAGGATGGTCATCCCGCACTCCCCGGACTCTGGTGCCACAACTTTCTTCCCACCGCGGGCCCTTCGCCCGCGGGACGCAGATCGGCCCAGGGGTGCATCTCGTACCCCGTGGACATACGGATCTTCCGCTGCTCCGCCGGATCCTGGTCCGCGGAGCCCTCCGGCCCCTCGCCGTCGTCACCAGAACCGGAATCGGCACCGGCACCGGCCAACCGGGCTGCGACCCCCTCCAGCCCTTCCTCCCGGCGCACCTCCAGCAGCTCCGCGAGGTTCCAGGCGGCGGCGCCCACCACGCTGAGGCTGCGCGGGCCGCGCCGCTGCACCACCCCGCGCACCAGCAGCAGCCAGGAGTGGAAGACGGTGTGGGCGCAGGCGTCGTGGGAGTCGTCGAAGAAGGCGAGGTCGACCAGGCCCGTGCCGTCGTCCAGGGTGGAGAAGATGACCCGCTTGCCGGACCGGATCGGCGGCGTCTGGGTGGCCGCCTTGGCTCCCGCGACCAGCACCGTCTCCCCGTGCCGGGCCTCGCGCAGCCGGCGCGCGGACACCACGCCGAGCTCGTCGAGGAACGCCCGGTGATCGTCCATCAGGTTGCGCGAGGCGTCCATGGACAGCACGCCCAGTTCGGCACTGAGCCGCTCCGACGAGGTGAGGTCGGGCAGCCCGGCCGGTGCGGTCTTCCGTCCGCCGGCCAACGGGAGCTGGCCCCCGCCCGCGCCCCGAGCGCCCCGGTGCAGCTCGGTCAGATGCAGTTGCAGATCACGGCGGTTGGCGCCGAACGCGTCCAGCGCTCCCACCTGCGCGAGCCGCTGGGCCAGCGGACGGCTGGGCCGGCCCCGCTCCCAGAAGTCGACCAGCGAGGCGTACGGCTGCCCCTCGGCGATCCGCGCCGCCTCGGCCTCACTGATGCCGTGCACATCGGAGAGCGCCAGTCGCAGCCCCCATTTACCGGACACCAGTTCGATACGGTGTGCGACGCCCGACTTGTTCACGTCCAGCGGCAGCACGGGCACCCCGCGCCGCCGCGCGTCCGCCAGCAGCAGCCGCTTCGGGTACATGCCGGGGTCGTGCGTCAGCAGTCCCGCGTAGAAGGCGGCCGGATGATGCGCTTTCAGCCACGCCGACTGGTATGTCGGCACGGCGAAGGCGACCGCGTGCGCCTTGCAGAAGCCGTACGACCCGAAGGCCTCGATGATCTCCCAGGTCCGCTGAATCGTCTCCGCGTCGTACCCGTTCGCCGCCGCGTGCTGCGCGAACCACACCTTGATCCGCCCCTGCGACTCCGGATCCGACAGTCCGCGCCGCACCCGGTCCGCCTCACCGCGCCCGCAGCCGGTCATGATGTCGACGATGTCGATGATCTGCTCGTGGAAGACGACGACCCCGTACGTCTCCTTCAGCGGCTCCTCCAGATCCGGATGCGGACAGCGGATCGGCGCCCGCCCGTGCCGCGCCTCGATGAACGGCCGCACCATGTCGGCGGCGACCGGCCCGGGCCGGAACAGCGAGATGTCGACGACGAGATCGTGGAAGCCGGCCGGCTGGAGCCGCCCGACCAGGTCCCGCTGCCCCGGCGACTCGATCTGGAAGCAGCCGAGCGTCTCGGTGGACCGGATCAACCGGTACGTCTCCGGATCCCCCGGCGACAGCCCGTCCAGATCGACCCTCACCCCCGACACCCGCTGCACTTCCGCCACGGCGTGCGCCATCGCGGACTGCATCCGCACCCCCAGCACGTCGAGCTTCAGCAACCCGAGATCCTCGACGTCGTCCTTGTCGAACTGCGACATCGGAAAGCCCTCGCCGCTGGTCGGCATGACCGGCGTACGCGCGAGCAGCGAGGCGTCCGACAGCAGCACCCCGCACGGATGCATGGCCACCCCGCGCGGCAGCGCGTCCAGCGCCTCGACCAGCTCCCACAGCCTCCCGTACTTCTCCTTCTCCCCCGCCAGCGCACGCAGTTCGGGCAGTTCCTCCAGCGCCGCGCGGGCGTCCCGCGCCCGGATATGGGGAAAGGACTTGGCGACCCGGTCGATCTCGTCCGGGTCCATGGACAGGGCGGCTCCCACGTCACGGATCGCATGCCGTACGCGATACGTCTCGGGCATCGCGACCGTCGCCACCCGCTCGGTGCCGAACCGGTCGATGATCGCGCGGTAGACCTCCAGCCGGCGCGCGGACTCCACGTCGATGTCGATGTCGGGCAGCACGACCCGCTCCTTCGACAGGAACCGCTCCATCAGCAGCCGGTGCTCGATCGGATCGGCGTGCGCGATCCCGAGCAGATGGTTGACGAGCGACCCCGCACCGGACCCCCGGGCGGCGACCCGGATCCCCATCTCCCGGACGTCGTCGACCACTTGGGCGACGGTCAAAAAATAAGAAGCGAAGCCGTGGTGGGCGATGATGTCCAGCTCATGGTGCATCCGCTCCCAGTACTCCCGCCGCCGGTCGTACCCGCGCAGCACCATCCCCGCCGCCGCCCGCGAGGCCAGCGTCCGCTGGGCGGTACGGCGGTCGGCACCGACCAGATGCGGCTCGGGGAAGTGCACGGTACCGATCCCGAGATCGTCCTCGGGATCGACCAGGCACTCGGCGGCGGTGGCCTCGGTCTGCTCCACCAGCCGATGAGCGGTGTCCCGCCGGAACCCCGCGGCCTCCACGACCCGCTCCGCCACCCCGACCATGTCCCCGGCCCCCTTGAGCCAGGCCTCACCGGAGTCCAGCTCCTTGGTCGGGTCGACGGGCACCAGACGCCGGGCGGCGTCCAGTACGTCCGCGACCGGCCCCAGCCCCGGGTCGGCGTACCGTACGGCGTTGCTGAGCACGGGCCGGATCCGCTGCTCGGCGGCGAACCCGACGGTCCGGGCGGCCAGCCGCAGGGAGCCGGGCCCCGTACCTTTCCGGCCATGCCAGACGGCCTCCAGCCGCAGGGCGTCGCCGTAGACCTCCCGCCAGGGCACGAGCAGCCGCGCCGCACGGTCGGGACGTCCGGCGGCCAGGGCACGCCCCACATCCGAATCAGGCCCGAGCAGCACGGTCACCCCCTCGGCGCGATGGCGCTCCCAGGGCAGCAACGGCGTCCCCTCCCCCTCGTGCACCGCCGAGACCAGCCGGCACAGCCCGGCCCATCCACGGGCACCGTCCCGGGCGAGGAAGGTCACCCGGGGGGCGGACTCGTCGACGAAGGCGCCACCGCGCACAGGAGTCCGACGCCGCCCCCGCCCGGGCTCGGGGCGCTCCGCTCCCGCCACCGCCAGATCCGCCCCGAAGACCGGACGGACCCCCGCCTTCGCACAGGCCTTGGCGAACCGGACGGCACCGGCGAGGGTGTCGCGATCAGTGAGAGCCAGGGCGTCCATGCCCCGCTCGGAGGCACGCTCGGCCAGCCGCTCCGGGTGCGAGGCTCCATACCGCAACGAGAACCCGGAGACGGTGTGCAGATGCGTGAACCCCGGCACACGCACCTCCCGCACTCGTGAACCACACCGGCTCTCGAACATCTGTTCCCAGCTACCTCACCCCCACCATACCCTCATCCTCGAATACATGTGCGACATCCGCTCGACCCTGCCCCACCTGCCAAAACACCAAAAAGCCCGCCTGGCGGCCATGGCCCGATGCGGTAACCGCACGCACCAGCACCCGCGGGTCGCCGACGGCGAGAAGGGGACGTGTCGGGGGGTGTCCGCCCGCAGCGGTTGGCGCGTCAACGGACAGTCAGTCGGTTCGCAACCCCATCGCGCCGTTCCGAGGACGGACACCCCCCGGCGCGGCCCCGACCCACAAGCCAGCCGCAGGCGCTACGCGCACCCCCACCGAAGCAGCCACAGGCCGCCGCAGGCACCCGGCCCAACCGCCGGAGGCAGGCGCGCCACACGCAAAAGCCCCGCCCCTCACACAAGGGGCGGGACTCCACAAAACTGGACCCGGAACTCAGCCGATCTCGGTCCCGGTCGCCGACAGCGCCTCCGTCACCGGCTGGAAGAACGTCTCCCCACCGGACGTGCAGTCACCACTACCGCCGGACGTCAGCCCGATCGCGTTGCTGCCCGAGAAGAGCGAACCACCACTGTCACCGGGCTCCGCGCACACGTCGGTCTGGATCAGACCGTTCACGATGTCGCCGTTGCCGTAGTTCACGGTGGCGTCCAGCCCCGTGACCTTCCCGTCGTGCACCTGGGTCGTCGAACCGCTCCGCGTGACCTCCATGCCGACCGTCGCCTCGGCGGCACCCGTGATCTTCTGCGTCGAGCCGTTGTAGAGGTTCACCTCACTCGGGTGAGCCACCTCCGCCGTGTACTTGACCAGCCCGTAGTCGTTGCCCGGGAAGCTGGAGTCCGCGTTGGTGCCGATCTCCTTGCCGCTGGAGTCCGACCACGTCGAGATGCCCTCGGTGCAGTGCCCGGCGGTCAGGAAGAACGGCTCGCCGCCCTTGACCACGTTGAAGCCGAGCGAGCAGCGGCCACCGCTACCGGTGATCGCGTCACCACCGGCGACGAAGGGCTTGTACTCGCCCTTCGTCCGCTTGAGTTCGGCCTTCGCACCGAGCCCGCCGACGACCTTCGTCAGCTTCGTCCACTCGGCCTTGGACACCGTACGGTCGGCGGTGACGACGATCTTGTTGCTCGTCGGGTCGGTCACCCAGGAGGTGCCCGGAATCGTCGCGTCCTGCTTCAGCGTGCCGCGGGCGCTCTTCAGTTCGGCGAGAGAGTTCGCCACGACTCTCGCCTTGGCTCCGGCCTTCTCGACGGCCTTGGCCGCGGCCTCGTCGAGCACGTTCACCACGAGGCTCTTGCTCTTCGTGTCGTAGTACGTGCCCGCCGCGTCGGCACCCAGGTCCTGGGCCAGCGTCGAGGCGAGCTTTCCGGCCGCCGTGACCGACAGGGTCCGGGGCGCGGAGGCCTCCGGGGTCTCGCTCGCGTTCGCAGTCTGGAAGGTGACTCCCGCGGCGACCAGTGCGGCGATACCCGCACCTGCCACGGCTGCACGCCGCTTGGGTATGCGTCGGTGCTTCAACTCACGTCCTCCTGTGGGGGGTCGGCCCGGGAGGTTGTGGGGACCTCGCGAACCGGAAGGCTTTGTTGACGAGCGCCCACTATTCCGAGGACAACGGGGGGCACACAAGGGTGAGTTCTAGACGCGCGTAGACAGCGCTTCGCACGCCCCCTCATTTTGACCGTCCACGATCAAATCGGACCCAACTCCCCTGTGTTCACAGTGCAAACATTACGCGCGAGTAATGTGCGGGCACTCTTCGAGGTTCACGTGTGGCTGAATTTCGCCCCCACGGCAGCCGGTTCGGAGGGGCGCCCGCGCTCCATACGAAAGCCCCCGCACGCCATGCGTGCGGGGGCTACGAAGTACTGCGAACTGCCGCCGGGGGCCTAGTACACGCTGACCCCGTAGGCGCTCAGAGCCTCCGTGACGGGCTGGAAGAACGTCGTACCACCGGAGGTGCAGTCACCGCTGCCGCCGGAGGTCAGACCGTACGCGACGCCGTTGCTGCCGTAGAGCGACCCGCCGGAGTCACCGGGCTCGGCGCAGACGGTGGTCTGGATCAGGCCGGAGACGACGTCACCGCCGCCGTAGTTGACGGTGGCGTTGAGGGCGGTGACCCGGCCGCTGTGCGTACCGGTCGTGGAGCCGTCGCGGATGACGGTGGTGCCCACACTCGGGGTGGCCGCGCGCGTGATGTCCACGCCGTTCGCGGTGCCGGGGCGGCTGACGGAGCCGCTGTAGCGGACGAGGCCGTAGTCGTTGCCCGGGAAGCTGGAGCCGGCGGTCGAGCCGATGACCGTGGTGCGGCCGGAGTTGGAGTACCAGGTGCCCGCGCCGTCGGTGCAGTGACCGGCGGTCAGGAAGTATTCGGTGCCGTTGCTGGCACGGACGTTGAAGCCGAGGGAGCAGCGCCAGCTACTCGCATAGATGGCGTCGCCGCCCTGGATCAGCTTGTTGAACTTGCCGGGGGTGCGCTTGATCGTGAGCGCGTCGGCGTTGGCGCCGGCCTGCTGCTTGATCTTCGCTATCTCGGCCTGGCTGACCGTGCTGTCGACGGTCAGGAGCACACGGTTGTTCTTGCTGTCGACGGCCCAGGCGGTGCCCGGGATGTCGGCCTTCAGCAAGGAGCCGCTGGCACTCTTGAGTTCGGCGGCGCTGAAGGTGGTGGGGGTGTCCGAGGCGTTCGCGCTGGGGATCGCGATCGCTGCGGCGGCAACGAGGCCGGTGGAAACGGCGATCAGCCGGGTCCGTCTCGAAATGCCGCTGCGGGGGGTGGTGCGCTTGATCCTCACTTTTCGTTCCTCCACAAAGGAAGTCGGGGGCCCTCGTGGGGTTTCGGGCCCGTGAGGCGCAGTCCGGGGCGAGGCGGGCCGGATTCCGAATCCGCCGTGCCCCTGACAAGCGCTGTGGGGGGAGTATTCGGCCGAACGGCCGGTAGGCGCAAGAGGGCCTTTCGGCCGGGCCCTTCTGAAGCACCGGTCGCGGTGGAGTCAGCAGTCGCAGGGGCAGCAGCAATCGCACCCGTCGCAGTCGCAATCCCGGCAGCAGCCCTCGCGCTTCTTGCGGGACCACGGCCCCTCGTACTCCTCGGCACAGCACAGCTTGCAGGTGCAGCACAGCAGCCAGAACATCCCGCAGCCGGCCCAGAAGCCGCGCCGGCCCTGGGGCGGCTGGGGCACCGGCGCGCCACCGCCGAGACCACCGCCGCCATACCCTCCTCCCCCACCTGCGAACGGGTTTCCGCCCCCACCCGCGTACGGGTTTCCACCACCGCCCGCGTACGGGTGCTGCCCGGAGCCGTACGGCCCCTGGGGCGGCTGCTGTCCGTACGGCCCGCCCTGGTGCGACGCGCACACCGGCACCGTGCCGAACGCCCGGTCCACCGAGCGCCGCAGTTCGTGCACGAACAGCAGATGCACGAGCTTCGCGTCGGCGAATTCGGCGTCGCGCAGCGCGAGCCGCACCCCGTGCACCGCGTCGTCGGCGAGCCGCCGGGCCTCCGCGAGGGAGGTACCGGTCGCGGCGATCGGGTTCCAGGCACCTGACGCGGCATCAGCGTGCAGGTCCTCCACGGCATCCAGCAGATGGGCCAGCCGTCCGAAGAGCCGTCCGGCCTCGGCGAGCGGCCCGGCGTTGTGCGGCCGGCCGGCGAGGACCGCCGTGTGGGCGAAGGCGGCGGCGGTCGCGGTCTCGGTCGGTTCGGTGACCGTCAGGATCGGCGTACCGGGCCCGGCGAGCGCCTCGATACCGCTCTGCCGGTCCACGGCGTCGACCAGGACGGTCGTGTCGAAGCCGACGGCGGAGCCGGTGCGCGCCCCGGCGCGGTCCCAGCCCACGGCGATCCGGCGCGCGGCGCGCGCGACCGGCGCTCGGGACAGCAGTCCATCGCCGTCGGCGACGTGGTCGCGCACCTTGGCGGAGGCGAGCACCAGCGACACGGCCGCCGCGAGCCGCGCTCCCTCACCGTGCGCGACGGACGCGGTGCGCATCCCGCGCAGCGGACACGGCCCCGCCGTACGCCGCCCCGCACCGCTCGACGTGCTGCCCGCCCGGCCCGCCTGAGCTTCCGTCAACACCGAGACGAGAAGCCCGTCGTAGTTCGTCACGATGCGCGCGAGCTGCCCGTGGTCCCGGCGCAACGCGAGGCACAGCCCACACAAATGCGCCATCCACTGGGCCGTGAGGCTCTCCCCGAGCCGGTGCCTACAGGGCCTGACCATTCCGAACATCGATGTCCCCCGTGCTCCGTACGACGTTTTGGCGCCGCATGGTATCGGCCATCGCGTTCACCCGTACGCACCGCTCATCACCCGTACGCCGCGAAGAATCATATTTCACTCACAGTCAGCAGTCGTTTACGACAAGGCCCTTGGGAAACACGGACTCTCGACGGATTCGCTGTGCACCAGTACCGTCACAAACCCCCCGTGCGGCGTCTATCCACTTGGCGCGCCATCCGCATCATGGACGACCATAGGGATGCGGAAAGCAGAAAGACCGCTGTGAGAGGAGGCGTCCATGGGATCGGTACGCAAGGCAAGTGCCTGGCTTGGCCTCGTCGACGACAACGAAGACGAGCGTTACTACGACGACGACTACTCCGACGGGACCGAGCCCGGGGAGGCCTGGGTCACCGATCCGCGCGTCAAGGTGGCCTCGGACGTCGCCGAGGAGAAGGGGCGCCGCATCGGCACGGTGACCCCGGACAGCTTCCGGGACGCGCGCGCCATCGGCGAGCTGTTCCGCGAAGGCGTGCCGGTCATCATGAACCTCACGGCCATGGACGCCGGCGACGCCAAGCGCGTGGTCGACTTCGCGGCCGGGCTGATCTTCGGCCTGCGCGGTTCGATCGAGCGGGTGTCGACCCGCGTGTTCCTGCTGACCCCCGCCAACACGGAGATCGTGAACGGCGACCCGGGCGCGCACCGCACGGACGGCTTCTTCAACCAGAGCTGAGGCAGGGCCGCTCACCGGCCCCGCCCCCGCGCGGGGTTCACCGGAAGGCGTCGAGTCCGGTGAGCGCCTTGCCCAGCACGAGCTGGTGCATCTCGACGGTGCCCTCGTAGGTGAGCACCGACTCGAGGTTGGTCGCGTGCCGCATCACGGGATATTCGAGCGAGATCCCGTTGGCGCCGAGAACGGTGCGGGACGTGCGGCAGATCTCGATCGCTTCTCGTACGTTGTTGAGCTTGCCGAAGCTGACCTGCTCGGGACGCAGGCGGCCGGCGTCCATACGCCGCCCCAGGTGATGGGCGAGCAGAATTCCCTTGTGCAGTTCGACCGCCATGTCGGCGAGTTTGGCCTGGGTGAGCTGGAAGCCGCCGATGGGCCGTCCGAACTGCTCCCGCGACTTCGCGTAGTCGACCGCGGCCTCGAAACAACTGCGGGCCGCGCCCATGGCGCCCCAGACGATCCCGTACCGGGCGTGCGACAGACAGCTGAGCGGTCCGCGCAGGCCAGTGCCCTCCGGGAGGACGGCGTCGGCGGGCAGCCGTACGTCGTCGAGGACGAGTTCGCTGGTGACGGAGGCCCTGAGGGACCACTTGTGCTTGATCTCGGGGGCGGAGAACCCGGCGCTGTCCGTCGGCACGACGAACCCGCGGATCCCGTCGTCGGTCTGCGCCCACACGACGGCGACGCCGGCGACCGAACCGTTGGTGATCCACATCTTGCGGCCGCTCAGGACCCAGTCGGTGCCGTCGCGCTTGGCGTACGTCCGCATGGAGGCCGGGTCGGATCCGTGGTCGGGCTCGGTCAGCCCGAAGCACCCGATGACCTCGCCGGAAGCCATGCGGGGCAGCCACTGCCGCTTCTGCGCCTCACTGCCGAACCGGTGGATGGCGTACATGGCGAGGGAGCCCTGCACGGAGACGAGGGAGCGGATCCCGGAGTCGGCGGCCTCCAGCTCCAGGCACGCCAGTCCGTACTGCACGGCGGACGCCCCGGCGCACCCGTACCCCTCCAGGGACATCCCCAGGGCGCCGAGCTCCCCCAGCTCCCGGGCGAGCTCCCTGATCTCCGGCAGCTCTCCCTTCTCGTACCACTCGGCGACATGCGGCAGCACCCGGTCCGCGGCCCAGGCCCGCACGGTGTCCCTGATCCCGAGGTCCTCCGGCTCCAGGAGGTCGTCGAGGCCGAGGGGATCGGCGGGATCGAACGGAGGAAGCTTGGACGACTCGGACATGCGGACACCCTCCGAAGCTCTTTAACTAGCACTGCTAACCAAGACGCTACGACCTCCACCCGCCCCCGCACCACCCATAGCTGCCGACTGGACGGCCGAAGTCGCCAGTGGGGGCACAGCGCCGTCGGCGTCCGCGCCCATCATCGGCCCGCACACCCACCTCTGCCCGCCACCACCGCAAGCCGCCAACGACGGCCCACCCCCACAGGCGACCTCCACCCCTCAACCGGCAGATACGGGCGGCGCGTGGGTGGGCAAAAAGGGCGTCACACCGAGACGCGCGACTCCGCGGCGTCCCTCGGGGCAGGCAACTCCACCGCACCGTCACCCTCACACTGCATGACCCGCGGCAACCGCAACGCCATCACCGCCCCGAGCACCAACAACCCCGCACTCACCAGCAACGTCACATGCAGCCCGTGCACGAACGCGTCCCGGGCGGCATGACGCAGGGCAACCCCGGCCACCCCGCCCAGCTGCGCGGCGACCTCGTACGCCTCCCCCAGCGAATGCCCCGCCGAGGAGGACGCCGACTCCGGCACCCCCGGCACACCCGACAACCCGGGCGCGTACGCCGCGTTCATCACCGTGCCGAGCAGGGCGATCCCGATCCCCGCCCCCAGCTGGTACGACGTCTCCCCGATCGCCGCCGCCCCGCCGGCCTGGTTCTGCGGCGCCTCGCTCAGCATCGACTCGTACGCCCCGAACAGCGTCGTCTCCAGCCCGAAGCCGAGCAGCACGAACCCGGTCAGCATCAGCGCGCAGTCGTCCGTCCGGCCCAGCGCCGTCAGCAGTACCACCGCGAACGCCGTCAGGCAGAATCCGAAGCACACCATCCGCCGCGGCCCGAACCGCCGCAGCATCCGTGCCCCGGCCAGCCCGGCCGCCATCGCGGCGAACGTCAGCGGCAGCAGCCGCAGCCCCGTCTCCAGCGGCGACAGTCCGAGCACCAGCTGGAGGTACTGCGCGGCGATCAGTTCGAGTCCGACCAGCGCGAGCATCGCCAGCACGATGCACCCGACGGCCGTGCTGAACGCCGGCCGCGCGAACATGCCGAGGTCGACCAGCGGATGCGTCCGCCGCCGCTGCCGCCGTACGAACGCGACCAGCAGCACCGCGCCCACCACCAGCGGCAGCACGGTGAGCAGGCTCCCCACCGACTCCCCGCCGCCGAGCCGCTTGACGCCCAGCACCACCCCGAACAGCCCTATCGCCGCCATCAGCGCGCCGACCACGTCCCAGGGCCCTTCGCCGTCGCCCTTGGACTCGGGCAGCAGCAGTCGCCCGACCGGGAGACTGACCAGCATCAACGGGATGTTGACGAGGAACACCGAGCCCCACCAGAAGTGCTCCAGCAGGAAGCCGCCGAGCAGCGGTCCGACCGCCGCGCCCACCGCGGCCACGGCGCTCCAGATGCCGATCGCGAGCGCCCGCTCGCGCCGGTCCGGGAAGACCTGCCGGAGGATCGACAGCGTCGCGGGCATGATCATCGCGCCGCCCACGCCGAGCAGCGCCCGCGCCACGATGAGTACCTGGGCGTTGTCCGCCAGGGCCGCGAGGCCGGAGGCGAGGCCGAACAGCGCGTACCCGAGGAGCAGCACCCGTCGGCGGCCGACGCGGTCACCCAGCGTGCCGAACAGGATCAGCAGCGAGGCGCAGACGAGCGGATAGACGTCGACGATCCAGAGCAGCTCTATCCCGCCGGGCTTCAGGTCCTCGGTGACGGCGGGGACCGCCACGTGCAGCACGGTGGCGTCGACGGCGACCAGCAGCAGGCTGACGCAGAGGACGACGAGAACCACCCAGCGGTTGGCACCGGCCCCGGCCGCCCGACGGCGCAGCGCAGCGGCCGTGGTCGTCCCGGACATGTACGTACCTCCCAGATGTTCCCTCGCGATCGGCGGGCTCACGGGGTGGGGGACGCCCCCGCGACTCGGCCGGAGAGGAGCGGTGGTCTCCGGCCCGCGCAAACGAACAGCGAGTGACACGTCAGAGTACGCGAGTCCGCGCCGGAGCCGAGTGGCGGACCTCTCACAGGTCCGGCGGAAAGATGTGGCGTACGCCACTCCCCCCTCCGTCGACCACGCCCCGGGCGGCCGGCCGGTTCCGGCCCCGGTCGATAATCGGGCCCGTGACCGATCTCGAGACGCGCGCGGCCCCGTCCCGCGCCGGGGCGCTGCACCGGGCGGCCCCGGCGCTCCTCGGGTACGCGGCCGTCCGTGTCCTGGGCCTCGTCGCCCTGGCCCTGTGGAGCGCGGCGCGCGACAAGAGCGCGTACACGCTGCTGACCGCCCGCTGGGACGCGCTCTGGTACACCAGGGTCGCCGAGCTCGGCTACGGCTACGAGGTGCGTCTGGCGAACGGGGACGTGCACTCGAATCTCGCGTTCTTCCCGCTGCTGCCCTGGCTGGAGCGGCTGGTGGCGGCGGTGTCCCCGCTGTCGTACGCGGACGGCGGTTTCCTGGTCGCCCTGGGCGCCTCGGTCGCCGCGGCCTGGGGGATCTTCGCGGTCGCGGACCATGTGTACGGCCGCCGGGCCGGGGTGTGCGCGGTGCTGCTGTGGGCCGTGCTCCCGGTCGGGATCGTGCAGTCGATGGCGTACAGCGAGTCGCTGTTCACGGCGCTCGCCGCGTGGTCGCTGTACGCGGTGCTGACGGGCCGCTGGGTGACCGCGGGCATGCTGGCCCTGCCGGCGGGGCTGACCCGTCCGGTCGGGATCGCCGTGGTGGCCGCGGTGTGGGCGGCGGGCATCGCCTCCTTCGCCCGGGAACGGCGGTCCGGCGACGCCCCCGACGTCGGCTCCCGCACCCGCCGCGCTCTCGGCATGCTGCTCGCCCCCCTCGGCACCGCCGGATACGTGCTGTGGGTCGGCCACCACACCGGCAAGGGGCCGCTCGGCTATCTCGACGTGCAGGCGGGGTGGCGCAACGGTTTCGACGGGGGTTACGCCTTCGCCCGGTTCGTCGCCGAAAAGTTCACGTCGTTTCCCTCGGCCCTGGCCGGTGCCGGGCTGATCGCCGGGGTCGTGTCAGTCGTCTGGCTGTATGTGGCCGGAGTACGTGGACGCCAGCCGCTGCCGCTGCTGGTCTACACCGGTGTGGTCACCGCGCTCGCCCTGTGCGCGTCGAGCTACTTCGGCTCGAAACCGCGGCTGCTGATGCCCGCCTTCCCGCTGCTGCTGCCTCTCGCCCTGGCCCTGGCCCGGCTGCGTATCCGCAGGTCAGCGCTGGTGCTCGGGTCGGTGGCGGTCGCCTCGGCGGTGTACGGGGCGTTCTGGCTGAACGGTTCGGGTCCCCCCTGACCCGCTGTGAGCGCCCGGAGAATTCCGCGCCATGCCCCGGTGAACGAATCCAAAAGCCCAATAAAACCCCCATCCGGAATGATCAAAGGAATTGAAGGTCGCAGCGCCCGGCGATTACGGATTCGCTGGAAATAAACCTCCTCCTGAGAGGAATCCCACATCACATCGTCATCACAAAGCCGTTGATTCGACGGGGATCCGAGCTCACTCGCTGTAACGTCGATTGGGTGCGTACCGAACCGAAGCTCACCCGTCTGGACCGGGTGTTCGCCCGGCTGGACCGTGAGCCGGAACGACCGGCCCACATCGATGTGCCGAAGATGAGCAGGCACCGCATCGTGCTCTTCGCGGCGACCCTGGCCTTCTACGGCGCGATCGTGTGGGCCGTGATCATCACGTCCTGGCTGGTGCGGCTCGACTGGCAGGTCATGTTCTTCCGGCCGTACCAGCAGTGGTCGGAGATCCACTGGTTCGTCGACTACTACGTGGTGCTCGGCCAGCGCGGCCCGACCGCCGTGATGGTCGCGGCCTGGCTGGGCTGGCGCTCCTGGCGGCAGCACACCCTGCGTCCGCTCCTCGCCCTCGGCGTCTCGCTGCTCCTGCTGAACATCACGGTGGGCGCCGCCAAGTACGGCATGGGCCGCCTGGGACCGCACTACGCGACCGTGATCGGCTCCAACGAGATGTGGCGCGGCGGCGATATATTTCCGAGCGGTCACACCGCCAACGCCGTGGTGACCTGGGGAATCCTGGCCTACCTGGCCTCCGGCGCGAGAGCGCAGCGCTGGCTGTCCGCCGTGTCCGCGGTGACCTCGCTCGGCGTCGGGATGGCCACCGTCTACCTCGGTACGCACTGGCTGAGCGATGTGCTGCTGGGCTGGGTCGCGGGGCTGCTGATCCTGCTCGGCCTGCCGTGGTTCGAGCCGCTGATCGCCCGTTCCGAGGACAGGATCTTCGACCTGCGCGACCGCTGGCGGGCCCGTCGGAGCCCTGCGGCGCCGGACGCCGTCCCGGCCGGCGCGCCGCCCCTGGTGGTCACGCCGCTGCCCGCCGACCGGGAGGATGTCGCGGCCCGCTCGCCCCGGGCCCCGGCCTACCTGGCGCCGGGACCGCACACGACCCGCTCGGAGCGCACGCCGACCACCCCCGCGGGCAGCCGCCGCCCGCCGCACACGGAGCGGCACCCGCGCGGCTCGGCCTCCTCCTCGGCCCGCCCCTGACGCATGACCGGCCACGACGGACGGCGGGCCGCTGCGCACACCCCGTCCGGGCACGGCGAAGGCCCCGGTTCCGCTGCGGAACCGGGGCCTTCGGGGTGTCTCAGCCCTTCCAGGCCCGCGCCACCCGGCCGCTCTTCACCTCGAAGTTCAGCCGGCCCACGCGGTACTCCATCGTGATGATCGCCCCCGGCGGCAGCGCGCGCACCGTCGGCCAGCCGCGCTCACGCGCGAGGCGCTCGGCCCGGTCGGCCTCCAGGCCGACATAGGTGTCCGGGCTGTCGTCGGGTTCCGCGGAAGGTGTCGGAATCGGTGCCATGCCGCCACGCTATGCCGTGCCCGGCGACCGCGGAAGTCCGGGCCTGTGACCCCGGTCCCTGTCCCTTGGCTGTCACGCTTCTGTCACAAGATCACGACAGGTGTTTCGGCTGCTGTCCGTCACACGGACGAGCGGTTTCGTAGGCCTTCCGCAGGTATTCGATCGGAATTTCCGCGTGTCACATGAGCCCATGGAAAAAGCCCGGCGGAAAGTTCCGGGAGAAGTGACCTCGGGGCCCCATTCCATTCCGGCGCCGCACCGGGCCGGCTCAGCCGCGGCCGCACAGGAAATGCCTGGCTTCGGCACGCAGAGGCCGGTACGCCCCCTGTCGGAGCGCTCGGTGACGCGCGCATCATGGCGTGAGCTCGCGGGTACGCGACGCGGGCTTCGGCGGGCCCGGCACGCGATGAGCGAAGGGGCGAGCGAGCGATGGGGACGCAGACCGTACAGGCGGCGGCGCGGCCCGTGCCGAGGAAGCAGCACGGGCGGGTGTTGGTCGACTGGCTGACCACGACGGACCACAAGAAGATCGGTCACCTCTACCTGATCACGTCGTTCGTGTTCTTCCTGATCGCCGGGGTGATGGCGCTGCTGATGCGCGCCGAGCTGGCCCGCCCCGGACTGCAGATCATCAACAACGAGCAGTACAACCAGGCCTTCACGCTGCACGGCACGATCATGCTGCTGCTGTTCGCGACGCCGACCTTCGCGGGCTTCGCGAACGAGCTGATGCCGTTGCAGATCGGCGCGCCCGACGTGGCCTTCCCGCGGCTGAACATGTTCTCGTACTGGCTGTTCCTGTTCGGCGGGCTGATCGTGCTGGGTTCGCTGGTGGTGCCCTCCGGACCGGCCGACTTCGGCTGGTTCGCCTACGCCCCGCTCAACAGCGCGGAGCGCACGCCCGGCATCGGCGCCGACCTGTGGATCATGGGGCTGGCGCTGTCCGGCTTCGGCACGATCCTCGGCGCGGTCAACTTCATCACCACCATCATCGGGATGCGCGCGCCCGGCATGACGATGTTCCGGATGCCGATCTTCGTCTGGAACACGCTGTTCACGTCGATCCTGATCCTGATGGCGTTCCCGGTGCTGGCGGCGGCGCTGCTGGTGCTGGAGGCGGACCGGCGGTTCGGCGCGCAGGTCTTCGACGCGACCAACGGCGGGGCGATCCTGTGGCAGCACCTGTTCTGGTTCTTCGGCCATCCGGAGGTGTACATCATCGCGCTGCCGTTCTTCGGCATCATCACGGAGATCATCCCGGTCTTCAGCCGCAAGCCGATGTTCGGCTATCTGACGCTGGTGGGCGCGACGATGGCGATCACCGGCCTGTCGGTGGTGGTGTGGGCGCACCACATGTTCGCGACGGGCGCGGTGCTGCTGCCGTTCTTCTCCTTCATGAGCTTCCTGATCGCGGTGCCGACGGGCGTGAAGTTCTTCAACTGGACCGGCACCATGATCAAGGGCTCGCTGTCCTTCGAGACGCCGATGCTGTGGGCGACGGGCTTCCTGGTGACGTTCCTGTTCGGCGGGCTGACCGGGGTGATCCTGGCGTCGCCGCCGATGGACTTCCATGTGACGGACACGTACTTCGTGGTGGCGCACTTCCACTACGTCGTCTTCGGCACGGTCGTCTTCGCGATCTTCGCCGGCTTCTACTTCTGGTGGCCGAAGTTCACCGGCAAGATGCTCGACGAGCGGCTCGGCAAGATCCAGTTCTGGACGCTCTTCACCGGCTTCCACACCACGTTCCTGGTGCAGCACTGGCTGGGCGCCGAGGGCATGCCCCGCCGGTACGCCGACTACCTCGCCGTGGACGGGTTCACCGCGCTCAACACCGTGTCGACGATCGGCGCGTTCCTGCTCGGCATGTCCACGCTGCCGTTCCTCTACAACGTGTGGAAGACCGCACGGTACGGCGAGAAGGTCGAGGTCGACGATCCCTGGGGCTACGGCCGTTCCCTGGAGTGGGCGACCTCCTGTCCGCCGCCCCGGCACAACTTCACGGTGCTGCCTCGGATCCGGTCGGAGTCGCCGGCGTTCGATCTGCACCATCCGCGGTACGCGGCGGTGACGGCGCAGCCCGAGCCAGAGCGCCATCAAGCCGGTCGCGAACCTTCCTGATCGCCTCGGTCAGCTCGTCGGGTTCGATCACCTCGAACTCGAAGCCCAGCATCATCACGTGGATCACCATCACCTCGAGGCTCCCGGCGCCGCAGCGCAGCAGGCAGCTGTCCGGGCCCTCCGCCTCCAGAACCCCGGCGCTGGGCGAGATGTGCGCGGCGGCCTCCTCCAGGGGCGCCAGGAGCCGCACGACGGCGTGGGTGGCGTACGCGCGCGTGGAGACGCCCTGGGAGACGTAGGCGGCGAGGTCCTCGGCGGGCGCCTCGCGCGGCTCGAAGCGCGGGCCGTGCGGCGGCCGGGGCGTGATGCGGTCCACGCGGAAGGTGCGCCAGTCCTGCCGGTCGAGGTCCCAGGCGACGAGGTACCAGCGGCGCTCGGTGCACACCAGGCGGTGCGGTTCGACACTGCGGCGGCTGTGGGTGCCGTCGTGGCCGCGGTACTCGAAGCGCAGGCGCTCGGCGTCCCGGCACAGGTGGGCGAGCTCGGTCAGCACGGCCGGGTCGACGGCGTCGGGTACGGGACCGCGCAGCATCGGCACGGTGAAGGCGTTGAGGGCGCCCACGCGGCGGCGCAGCCGGTTCGGCAGCACCTGTTCCAGTTTGGCGAGGGCCCGTACCGAGGTCTCTCCGATGCCCTCGATGCCCTGCCCGGCCGCCGTGCGCAGTCCGACCGCCACGGCGACGGCCTCGTCGTCGTCCAGGAGCAGCGGCGGCAGCTCGGCGCCCGCGCCCAGCTGGTAGCCGCCGCCCGTGCCGGGGCTGGCGTTGACCGGGTAGCCGAGTTCGCGCAGCCGGTCCACATCCCGGCGCAGGGTGCGGGCGCTGACGCCGAGCCGCTCGGCCAGGTCGGGGCCGGACCACTCGCGGTGGGCCTGGAGCAGGGACAGCAGGCGCAGCAGGCGTGCCGAGGTCTCCAACATGGGGGCGAGTCTGCCAGCCCTTGCGGTCAGCCGCTGTCCTCAAGGCGCGTACGCCAGCTGGGGGACGTCGAAGCAGGTGCGGTTCATGTCGCCCTGGCCGACCCAGCCCCTGCCGTCCTCCCAGCGGGCCACCGACAGGCAGGTCCGGAGGGTCTTCGGGGGCTCGGCGAGCCGCTCGAACACGACGGGCAGGAGCAGTCCGCCCGCGGTGTATCCCTCGCTGCGGTTCATGTAGGCGTCGACGCACGCGCGCGTGATGCCCGTCCTCGCGCAGGACCGCGCGGCGTCCGTGAACCAGCGGGCGGCCGCCCAGCCCTCCAGTTGCCACTGCGAGTGCGTCTTCAGGTCCTTGGTCGCCTCGCGGAACTCCCGTACGGCCGGGTGGCCGGTGTCGTCGTAGTTGCGGCTGGAGCCGGTCGCCCAGAGGGCGTTGCGGCAGCGCGGGGCGGCCTTGTAGTCGTCGGCGACGGTGGACGCCCAGTTCTGCACGTTGGTCACCTTGGCGGTGACGTGGGCGCCGACCTCGTCCATGGCCTGGCACAGCCGGGCGTTGCCGTGGCTGTCGATGGCGTCGAAGACGAGATCGGCGCCCTGTTCCTTCAGGTCGGCGGCGACGGCGCGGAAGTTGGGCAGGGCGAAGTCGACCTGCTCCGTGACGACCTTGTAGCCCTCGGCCCGCAGGCCCCGTTCGACGAGCCGGGCGTAGGCGGCGGACGCGGACTGGTTGTAGGAGACGACGGCGGCGGTCCGGGCGCCGTGCTCGCGCTTGAAGTAGCGGTAGACCTCGGTGCCGCCGTACAGCTTGCCGTCCCAGCCGGTGGTGCCGTTGCGCGGGGCGCGGCTGCCGTAGATGCCGTAGAGGTGCGGGTAGGTGTCGTAGGCGCTGCCGATGGGCTGGCCGCCGATGTCGGGCACGCGCGCGCGGGAGACGCGGGAGGCGCCCGCGTAGTCCAGGGCGGTGGTGGCGACCAGGGCGACGACCTCGTCCTCCTCGACCAGCCGGTGCACGCACTCGTTGTTGCCGACGCCGCTGCCGCCGTCGTCGCACCGGCGTACCTCCACGCGGCGGCCGTCGATGCCCCCGCGCGCGTTGAGCCGGTCGAACCATGCCCCGGCGCCGTCGCGCGGGCCGGTGAAGGCGTTGCCGCCGACCGGGCTGGTGGCGCTGGTGATGATGCCGACCCGCAGGGGCGCGGAGGCGCGGGGCGCGGAGCCGCGGTCGTCGTGCTCGAAGTCGCTCTCCGGGAGCCGGCTGCCGCAGGCCGCGCTCAGGGCGAGCAGCAGCGCCGCGGCGAGGGCCTCAGCAGCCCGGGACCGGCGACGCATTGCCGCTCAGTTGCACCAGCGCGCACAGCGTCTTGGCGGACAGCTTCCAGGTGCCGTTCTGCTCGACGGCCGTCCCGGAGGCGTCCGGCAGGACGGTGGCGCCCTTCAGGGTGAGCGTGTACGTCACGTCCGCCCCGGTCGCCGAGGTGAACTGGACCTTGGTGACCTTCGCCTGGACCTGCCCGCCGCGCTCGTCACCGCTGAAGGCCTTGAGGACGGGGGCCAGCCGGTCGCCGTTCTCCAGGACGGCCAGCTTGTCCTCGGGCGAGGTCTTCGGGTCGAAGAACTTCTGCCAGTTCTGCCTGATCTCGGTCTCGGCCGCCGCCCGGTCCGCCGGTGCGCTGGCCGGCGCGCTCGTGGTCCGCTCCGCGGTCGGTGTGGGCGGCGTGCTCCCGCTGCCGCCGTTGTCGTCGCTGCAGGCCGCGAGGACCGGGGCGAGGGTCAGGACCAGGGCGGCCGCGATCGCCGTACCCCGTCCCGCGGCTCGTGGGCCCCGTGCCGCCTTCCCCCGCCTGAGGTCGCTGCCGAGAACCATCTGGCTCACCACCGGGTGTCGGTCCGGGCCAAGTGCGCCCGGTGCTTTCAGGGTCAGCTTCCAAGGGGCATAGTGCAAGCGAGCGGCGGACTTGAACAGGTGGCCAGGCGCGTGCCCGGACAACCGACGTGTGGGAGCAGCGATGCGGACAAGCCGACTGCGGACCGTGCATCCCGTCCTCTGGGCCGGCTGGGCGGCGCTGGCCGCCGGAGCCGTGCTGTGCGTCGTCGGCTGGTACGGCGTCTCCGGGGAGCGCTTCGCCGAACGGCAGCTGCCCTACCTCGCTTCCTGCACGGTTCCCGGCGCGGCCCTGATCGTCTCCGGGGCGGTGCTGCTGGCCCACGGCCGGGACGCGATCGCCGCCGCGCGCGTGGAGGAGCTGTACGGCCTGCTGGTGGCGGCGGAGCCGGCGGACGAGGACGAGAGCGGGCAGGCCGCGCTCGCGCCCCTCGCGGTCAGCGGCGAGCTGCTGATGGTGCCGGGCGGCACGCTGTGGCACCGCGCGGACTGCCCGCTGGTGGCGGGGAAGGCGGAGGCGGTTCCGGTGGACTCCAAGCTGGTGGCGAGCGGCGAGCTGGGCCCGTGCCCGATCTGCGAGCCCGTCGAAGAGACCGACTGAGCCCGGGCCATGTCCTCGCTGACGTACGAGCTCACCCTGGCCGGCCTGTCGGTGGGCAGCGCGGCGGCGCTGACCGGGATCGGCCTGATCGTGACGTACCGCGCGACCGGGGTGCTGAACTTCGCGCACGGCGCGGTCGCCATGGTGTGCGCCTACGTGCTGCGGCAGTGCGTGGTCGAGTGGGGCTGGCCGCTGTGGCTCGCGGCCGGGGTGACGCTGCTGGTGCTGGCTCCGGGCCTGGGCGTCGTACTGGAGCGGTTCGTCTTCCGGCCCCTGGCGGTGCTCGGCGGTGACCCGGCGCAGACGCTGGTGGCGTCCATCGGGGTGTTCGTGCTGCTGGTGGGCGGGGCGGCGCTGCTGTGGGGGCAGGGGGCGCGGGACGACGCGCCGGAGCTGGTGCCGGACGAGCCGTGGGGGCAGCTGGCGGTGGTGCTGGTGCTGGCCGCCGGGGTCGCGGCGGTCGTCCGCTGGACGCGGTTCGGGCGGGAGCTGCGGGCCGTGGTCGACGACCGGCAGCTCGCCGTGCTGGGCGGTATCGACGCGGACCGGGTCGCGGCGGCGGGCTGGGCGTTCGGCTCCTTCACGGCGGGCCTGACCGGGGTGCTGCTGGCGCCGTACGTGCGGCTCGACCCGTACGGGCTGTCGCTGCTCGTGATGGAGGTCGTGGCGGTCGCGGTCGCCGCGCGGATGCGGAGCCTGCCGGTCGCCGTGGTGGTGGCGCTGGGCATCGGGGTCGCGCAGAGCCAGCTCACGCGGCTGCACCCGTCCGGGTGGGGCGCGCCGCTGCTGCAGACGGCCGGCACGAACCTGTTCGTCGTCGCCCTGCTGGTCGCGGCCCTGGTCCTGCCGGGCGTGGGCACGCGTGACGCGCTGCCGCGCACGGCAACCGCCCGGGCTGCGACCCCGCCCGGCGTGTGGATCGTGGCGGCCGTGCTGTTCCTGCTCCCGCTGGGCCTCGCCGGCCGGGACCTGCACACGTCGATCCAGGTGCCGGCGCTGGCCGTCGTCCTGTTGTCCCTGGTGGTGGTCACCGGCCGCGGCGGACAGATCTCCCTGGGGCAGGCGGCGTACGCGGGGCTGGGCGCCCTGTTCACCGCGCTGCTGGCGGCGGGCCGCTTCCCGGGCCTGCCGGCCGTGCCGGAGCTGGCGGCCCTCGCGGCGGCGGTCGTCCTGGTGGCGCCGTTCGGCCTGCTCACGGGCTGGCCGGCGATCGGCCGCCGGGGCCTGGCGCTGGCGCTGGCGACGTTCGCCGTGGGCGTGGGCGTGAGCCGCTTCGTCTTCGACCAGCCGTACGCCACGTCGGGCCTGTCGCTGGGCCGCCCGGCGGGTTTCGAGGGGGACCGCGCGTACTACGTCCTGGAGTTGCTCCTGCTGGCGATCGCGCTGCCGGCGGCGCACGCGCTGCGCCGGGGGCGGACGGGCCGGGCCCTCGCGGCCATGCGGGACCACGAGGCGGGGGCGCAGGCGGCGGGCGTCCCGGTGCCGTCCCTCAAGCTGCTCGCCTTCGTCGCGTGCGCCGCGCTCGCCGCGCTGGGCGGCGGCATGCTCGGCATGGGCCTGCGCGCCTTCGACCCCGCCGCCTACGACCCCGTGCGCGGTCTGCTGTGGTTCGCGGCGGTCGTGGTGCTGGGAGCCGACAGCACCCTCGGCGCCCTCGGGGCCGCGGCCCTCCTGGTCGGTCTGGACGCGGGCGCGCGGGGCGGCGTGGCGGCGGCCCTGATCGGTGTCCTGGCGGTCTTCGTGGGCCGCTTCCCCGGCGGCCCGTACGAGGCCCTGCGAACGGCGGCGGACCGCCTGCGCCCGCGCCGCGCACCGGCCCTCACACCGGCGGGAGCCCGGGCCCGCGAGCTGCTGCGCCCGGTGGAGCGGCGGGCGGCCCGGACGGCGCCGGCGGGCGCGACAGCGACAGGGGCGACAGCACGTGCGGCATACCGCCGGAGCAACCGGCCTCCGGCCTTCCGGGGCACCTCGACACCGTCGGCTCCCGCCTCCCCCCTCCTCACGGCCCGCCGCCTCCACGCCCACTACGGCGGCTTCACCGCCCTCGACGGGGTCGACCTGGACGTCTTCCCCGGTCGGATCACCGCGGTCGTGGGCCCCAACGGGGCCGGGAAGAGCACCATGTTCCACTGTCTGGCCGGCACACTGCGGCCCGCGCGTGGCGAGGTGCGCCTGAGCGGCCGGGACATCACCGCCCTGCCCGCGCACGCCCGCACCCGGCTCGGTGTCGCGCGGACCTTCCAGCAACTGGCCGTCTTCCCGTCGCTGACCGTGGCCGAGAACGTCCGGGTGGGCGCCGAACAGGGCCGGGTGACCGATCCGGGTGCCGTGGAGCGGACGCTCAGGCTGCTCGGTCTCGGCGGGCCGGTACGGGCGCTGCCCGCCGCCGGGCTGCCCACGGGGACGCTGCGCCGCGTCGAACTGGCCCGGGCCCTCGCGGGCGCCCCGCGCGTCCTGCTGCTCGACGAGCCCGCCGCCGGCCTCGACACCACCGAAGTGGCCGCCCTCGCCCGGGTCCTGAAGGCCCTGGCCGCCGACGGCACGGCCCTGCTCGTCGTCGAGCACGACCTGGACCTCGTCGCCGGCCTCGCCGACGTCGTGCACGTGATGACGGCGGGCCGGATCGTCGCCTCCGGCCCGCCCGGCCGGGTCCTGGACGCCCTGGGAACGGCGGCCGGGCGATGACCACCGTCTCCCTGCGCCACGCGCGCGTGCGCTACGGCCCCCTGGAGGCCCTGCACGGCGTCACCCTCGCCGCCCCCGGCCCGGGCCTGACCGTGCTGCTGGGCCGCAACGGCTCCGGCCGCAGCACCGCCCTGCGGGCCCTGGCCGGCACGGTGCCCCTGTCGGGCGGCGCCGTGGTGTGGGACGGCGCCGACGTGACCCGTGTACCGGCCTACGAGCGGGCCCGGCGCGGGCTGTGCCTGGTCCCGGAGCGGCAGGCCGTGTTCGGCTCGCTCACCGTGCGCGAGAACCTCGGACTCGCCGCCCCGGACCTTGCCCCGGCCCTCGACGCCTATCCGCAGCTGCGGCCCCTGCTGGAGCGGCGTGCCGGCACGCTCTCCGGCGGGGAGCAGCGCATGCTCGCCCTGTCCCGGGCGCTGCTGGCACGCGCGCGCGTGGTGCTCGTCGACGAGCCCGCCCAGGGCATGTCGCCCTCGGTCGCGGCCCGTACCTACGAGCTGCTGGGCGCGCTCGACGCGTGTGTGGTGGTCGCCGAGCAGCGCCTGCCGCCCGCCCTGCGGGAGCGGCCCGCGATCGTCTACGAACTGCGGCGCGGGACGGTCGTGTTCGCCGGCGAGGCGGGCGAGCTCCCCCACTGACCCGGCGCGCGAAGACCCCGCCCGGTCGGCCGACCGGACGGGGCCCGTGTCCCGGCGAGGGGGAGCGGCTCAGATGTCGAGGCGCAGGCCGGGCACGATGATGTCGGGATCACCGCCGATGGCGGCCTTGTTGGCGGCGTAGAGGTGCTGCCAGGTGGTCCCGTGCCGGGCGGCGACCCCGCTCAGGGTGTCGCCCGCGCGGACGGTGTAGTCGCCGCGGGAGGAGCCGCGGTCCGGGTGTGCGGCCGTGGAGCGCGCCGGCGTCTTCGCGGGCTTCGCCGGAGCGGGCTTGACGGAGGTGACCGGGTCGGCAGCGGCGGAGGCCGCGGGTGCGCTGCCGCTCGCCCCGGCGCGTGCCGAGCAGGTGGGCCAGGCGCCCCATCCCTGGGCGCGCTGGACCTTGGTGGCGACGGCGATCTGCTGGGACTTGCTCGCCTGGTCGGCGGTGGGCGCGTAGGCCGTGCCGCCGTAGGCGCGCCAGGTGGAGGGGGCGAACTGGAGTCCGCCGTGGTAGCCGTTGCCGGTGTTGATGTGCCAGTTGCCGCCGCTCTCGCACTGGGCGATGCGGTCCCACACTCCGCTGTCAGCCGCCGCGGCGTTCCCGGTCGCGGCGAGCAGTCCGAGGGGCGCGAGCAGTGCCGCGCCGGCGAGGACCGCCGTCGTACGAACCTGGTTCTTCCGAGCGTTGTCGCGCGTGGTATCGGCACATTCGGACATGTAGTTCCCTCTCTACGCACTCGGGGTCCCCCAAGGCGGAACGCCACTCCCCGCGCCATGGGGCGCGTGGGTCGCGCTCGCCCCGTCCGCCGGTGTGGTGCTGCGCGTGGTTCCGGAGAATCACGCGGCCGGCGGACGTACCCGAGCGGTGCTCGCTGCACACGGCGGAGGAATCTAAGGAGTTGACGGGCCGTCATCAACCGGTTGCCCGTCAGGCCAGGCCAGTTCCCCAATACCTCGGGTAACGGCTATTTCCGGACACCCACTTCATTCCCGGATTTCCTGATATGTCGACCAACGCGCCCGACACCCTGTGACCCACTTCACCCTCTCAACGCCCTTTACAGTCCCGTGACTTGACGGTGAGTGCGCGAATCCGTGCCGAGCGTGACCCTGTGCGCTGGATGGTTCGATTCCGTTCGCCCTGGGGCGTGACTCCCGCCACAGATCGCCCGTTGTCATCTTCATGAGCCGGGGCCCACCCGGACCACGGGCCGGGAGCCACCCGGTCCTGCCACGCACCGCATCCCCGAGGGAGCCACCCGTGCCGCGCATGCTCGACGTCAGCGACGAGGTACGCGCCGAGATCGGCGACGAAGAAGCCGACCGCCTGCTCGCCGGACAGACCGCCCCGGGCAGTTACGACTGCACGTCCTGCCGCACTCCGGGCGACTCCGAGCAGGAGCGCACCAGCACCGTCCTGTTCATCGGGGACGAGACCGCCGTCCTCGCCTTCGCCCACGCCGGCTGTCTGCCCTCGCAGGTCGTCCAGGTCACCGAGGAACAGCTCCGGGGCGCCGTGAAGTCCATCACCGGCGACACCGTCGACCTGGAGCCCGACACGGTGGTGCCCGAGCAGGCGGTGCTCGGCGTGACCAGCGGACTCGTGCTGATCGCCGGGGAGCTGCACCCGGCCCTGGTGGTGGAGCCGACCGCGCCCATCGCCCGGCCGGGCACCACGGGCTCCGGCGACGACTTCCTGCCGCTGCTGATCGAGCAGGGCTTCATGCCGCTGACCGAGCTGTCCGCCGTACCGCCCGTGCTGCACGGCTGGTCGGTGCTGCTCGCCGTGGGCCGGCTGCACGCGGTGCTCCAGCCCGGCAGCAACGGCGGCCAGCCGGTGGCCTGGTGGCAGGCCCACCAGCCGCTCCAGGTCACCGAGGGCTGGCGCGCGGCCGCCAACAAGCACCAGCAGGTGCTGATGTTCGCCGCGCCGGTCGGCTCGATCGGCCGGCAGCCGCGCGAGGACCTGATGCGGGACGCGCTGGACAAGGCGGCGGCGACCGGAAAGCTCGTCGGCGCCGCGCTGCCGCTGGCCGGCACCTGAGCGGCGCGTCACCCGGACAGACCGCATCCACGCGAAAGCCGTACCGGGGCCGCATCCCCCGACCCGCGGGGTCGTTTGGACATACGTGCACGCATACGACGTTCCCCGCCGCCAGTCCTACTCGTCGATCCCCTCCGCACGATCGGCCCAGGACTCCCAGGGCGGCCCATCGGCCACGCCGATCTACGACGCGCTCTACGCCGAGTACGTCAAGTCCTTCCGCGCACTTCCCGGCGACCGCAGCGGCGAGGAGAAACTCGGCTTCACCGCCTTCGGGAACCTCCCGCACAGCACAGGCTCGTACGGCGGTTCGCACAGCAACTCGTACAGCGCCTACAGCGCGGGGGCCCAGAGCGCCCGCCATGCCACCGGACAGCAGCCGCAGTGGCAGCGCGTCGGGGCCATCGGCTCGCACGGCACCGGGATGCACCACGTGCCGGCCGCACTGCCGCCGGGTCGGCGCGGCGTCTGAAGCGAGCACCGTACAGCGGAAGGGCGGCCCCGGCTGGGGCCGCCCTTCCGCTGTTTCGCGCCTGCTTCGTCCTACTTCTTCCTGCCGCGCTTCTCGCGGACCCGCACCGAGATGTGGATCGGCGTCCCCTCGAAGCCGAACTCCTCGCGCAGGCGGCGCTCGATGAAGCGCCGGTAGCCCGCCTCGATGAAGCCGGAGGCGAAGAACACGAACCGCGGCGGCTTGGTGCCCGCCTGCGTGCCGAACAGGATGCGCGGCTGCTTGCCGCCCCGGATCGGGTGGGGGTGAGCGGCGACCAGCTCACCGAGGAACGCGTTCAGCCTGCCGGTCGGGACCCGGGTCTCCCAGCCCGCCAGGGCCGTCTCGATCGCCGGGACCAGTTTCTCCATGTGGCGGCCGGTGCGCGCCGAGACGTTGACCCGCGGGGCCCACGCCACCTGGCCGAGCTCGGTCTCGATCTCCCGCTCCAGGTAGTAGCGGCGCTCCTCGTCGAGGGTGTCCCACTTGTTGAAGGCGAGGACGACCGCACGGCCCGCCTCGACGGCCATGGTGACGATCCGCTGGTCCTGCACCGAGATGGACTCGGAGGCGTCGATCAGGATGACGGCGACCTCCGCCTTCTCGACAGCGGCGGCGGTGCGCAGCGAGGCGTAGTAGTCGGCGCCCTGCTGGAGGTGGACGCGCTTGCGGATGCCCGCCGTGTCGACGAACTTCCAGGTGACGCCGCCGAGTTCGATCAGCTCGTCGACCGGGTCCCGGGTGGTGCCCGCCAGCTCGTTGACGACGACGCGCTCCTCGCCCGCCACCTTGTTCAGCAGCGAGGACTTGCCCACGTTCGGGCGGCCGATCAGGGCGATGCGGCGCGGTCCGCCGATGCCGCCCCCGCCGAACGTCTCGCGCGGCGCCTCCGGCAGCACCTCCAGGACCTGGTCGAGCATGTCGCCGGTGCCCCGGCCGTGCAGCGCCGAGACCGGGTACGGCTCCCCCAGGCCCAGGGACCACAGAAAGGCCGCGTCGGCCTCGCCGCTCGGGCCGTCCACCTTGTTGGCGCACAGCACGACCGGCTTGCCGGCCTTGCGCAGCAGCCGTACGACGGCCTCGTCGGTGTCGGTGGCGCCGACCTTGGCGTCGACGACGAAGACGACGGCGTCGGCCGCGTCGATGGCGTACTCGGCCTGGGCGGCGACGGAGGCGTCGATGCCGAGGACGTCCTGCTCCCAGCCGCCGGTGTCGACGACCTTGAAGCGGCGGCCCGCCCACTCGGCCTCGTAGGTCACACGGTCGCGGGTGACACCGGGCTTGTCCTCGACGACGGCCTCGCGGCGGCCGATGATGCGGTTCACCAGGGTCGACTTGCCGACATTGGGGCGGCCGATCACGGCGAGGACGGGCAGCGGGCCGTGCCCGGCCGCCTCGATCGCGCCCTCGACGTCCTCGAGGTCGAAGCCCTCCTCCGCGGCGAGCTCCATGAACTCCGCGTACTCGGCGTCGCCGAGCGCCCCGTGGTCGTGCTCGGGCGCGCCTTCGTAGGCGTCCGAGCCGTCGGGCTGGGTGTGGTCGTTCATGAAGTCCGTACCTCGTCGTTCATCGTGGTGGTCGGTGGAGTACCCGCTGTCCTGCGGCTGATCCACTACTCAGTGTTGCCTAGCGCCCGGTGAGGCGCCTGGCGTTTTCCAGGTGGGCGGCGAGCTGCTTCTGGATGCGCCCGGTCGCCTCGTCCAGCGCCTTGCGCGTACGCCGCCCGCTGCCGTCGCCCGCCGCGAAGGGCTCCCCGAAGACGACGTCGACGCGGGACCGCAGCGGAGGCAGCGCCTTTATCAACCGTCCCCGCCGGTCGGAACTTCCCAGCACGGCGACCGGCACGATCGGGGCACCGCTGCGCACCGCGAAGTACGCGAGCCCGGCCCGCAGCGAGGCGAAGTCGCCCTCGCCCCGGGTGCCCTCCGGGAAGATGCCGAGCACGCCGCCGTTCTGCAGCACGCCGAGCGCCCGGGTGATCGCCGTGCGGTCGGTGGTGTCGCGGTCCACCTTCAGCTGGCCGATGCCGGTCAGGAACGGGTCGAGCGGGCCGATGAACGCCTCCTTCTTGATCAGGAAGTGCGTCGGCCGGGGCGCCACGCCCATGACCATCGGGCCGTCGATGTTGTGGGAGTGGTTGACGGCGAAGATCACCGGGCCGGTCGTGGGCACCCGCCAGGCCCCGAGCACGCGCGGCTTCCACAGCCCGTACATCAGGCCGACGCCGATGCGCCGCCCGACGTCGGCGGCCCGCGGAGAAGGCAGCTGGTCGGTCACTTCCCGGCCCGCTTCTCCTCGACGAGGGTGACGACGCACTCGATGACCTGGGCCAGCGTGAGCTCGGTGGTGTCCACCTCGACCGCGTCGTCCGCCTTGGCGAGCGGCGAGGTCTTGCGGCTGGAGTCGGCCGCGTCGCGCTTGATCAGGGCCTCCCGGGTGGAGTGCACGTCGGCGCCCTTCAGCTCACCGCTGCGGCGGGCGGCACGCGCCTCCGGGGAGGCGGTGAGGAAGATCTTCAGGTGGGCGTCCGGCAGCACGGTCGTGCCGATGTCGCGGCCCTCGACCACGATGCCGTTCGCCGCGGAGGCCGCGATCGAGCGCTGGAGCTCGGTGATCCGGGCGCGCACCTCGGGCACCGCGCTGACGGCGCTGACCTTGGAGGAGACCTCCTGGGTGCGGATCGGCCCGGCCACGTCGACGCCGTCGACGGAGATGGCGGGGGCCTGCGGGTCGGTGCCGGAGACGATCTCCGGCTTGCCGGCCGCGGCGGCGATCGCGGCGGGGTCGTCGATGTCGATGCCGTTGTTCACCATCCACCAGGTGATCGCCCGGTACTGGGCGCCGGTGTCCAGGTAGCTCAGCCCGAGCTGTGCCGCCACGGCCTTCGAGGTGCTCGACTTGCCCGTGCCGGCGGGGCCGTCGATGGCGACAATCACTGGCGTGGCGCTTTCCACTGTGGGGACCTTCCTGAACCGGGCTGGCGGGGGTGAAGGGCGCGAGGGCCCCGCACAAGGTTACTGGGTGCGGGTCACTCGTCCGGCCGCGCGTCGGTCAGCCACGTCCAGCATGCCCTACTGCCGGATCGCCCAGCCCCGCTCCCGCAGCGCGGCACTCAGTACGGCTGCCGCCTTCGGCTCCACCATCAGCTGCACCAGGCCGGCCTGCTGCCCGGTCGCGTGCTCGATGCGCACGTCCTCGATGTTGACGCCGGCCCTGCCCGCGTCCGCGAAGATCCGGGCCAGCTGTCCGGGCTGGTCGTCGATGAGCACGGCCACGGTCTCGTAGACCCGCGGAGCGGATCCGTGCTTGCCGGGGACCCTGACCTGCCCGGCGTTGCCGCGCCGCAGGACGTCCTCGATGCCGGTGGTGCCGTCACGGCGCTTGTCCTCGTCGGAGGACTGCAGGGCGCGCAGGGCCCGCACGGTCTCCTCCAGGTCGGCGGCGACGTCCCCGAGCAGGTCGGCGACCGGCCCGGGGTTCGCGGAGAGGATGTCGATCCACATCCCCGGATCGGAGGCGGCGATCCGCGTCACGTCCCGGATGCCCTGTCCGCACAGACGTACGGCGGCCTCCTCGGCGTGCTCCAGGCGCGCGGCGACCAGGCTGGAGACCAGGTGGGGCATGTGGGAGACGAGGGCGACGGCACGGTCGTGGGCGTCGGCGTCCATCACGACCGGCACGGCACGGCAGTGCGAGACCAGCTCCAGGGCGAGGTTCAGCACCTCGGTGTCGGTGTCCCGGGTCGGGGTGAGCACCCAGGGGCGGCCCTCGAAGAGATCGCCGGTGGCGGCCAGCGGGCCGGACTTCTCCCGGCCCGACATGGGGTGTGTGCCCAGGTACGCCGTCAGGTCGAGGCCCCGGGCCTCCAGTTCGCGGCGCGGCCCGCCCTTGACGCTGGCGACGTCGAGGTAGCCGCGTGCCACACCGCGGCGCATGGCGTCGGCGAGCACGTCGGCCACATGGGCGGGCGGGGCGGCGACGATCGCGACGTCGACGGGCCCGTCCGGCGCCTCGTCCGTGCCTGCGCCCAGTGCGGCGGCCGTATGGGCCTGCTCCGGGTCGTGGTCGGCGAGGTGCACGGTGACGCCCCGCTGGGACAGGGCGAGGGCGGCGGACGTGCCGATGAGACCGGTACCGATGACGAGTGCGGTCCTCACTGGGCGATGTCCTTGCGCAGGGCGCCCGCGGCGCCGAGGTAGACGTGCGCGATGTCGGCACGGGGCTTGTCGGACTCGATGTGCGCGAGGACGCGGACGACGCGCGGCATGGCGCCCTCGATGTCCAGTTCCTGGGCGCAGATCAGCGGGACGTCGACGATGCCGAGCTTGCGGGCGGCTGCCGCAGGGAAATCGCTGTGCAGGTCGGGCGTGGCCGTGAACCAGATGCTGATCAGGTCGTCGGCGGTGAGGCCGTTGCGCTCCAGGATGGCCGCGAGCAGGGCTCCGACCTGCTCGTCCATGTGCCCGGCCTCGTCCCGTTCGAGTTGGACGGCGCCCCGGACCGCTCGTACCGCCACGGCGATGCTCCTTGCTGACGTGCGTGTCGCTCTGTGTCGCTCTGTGTGTCAAGCCTAGTCAGCCCGCGCGGCCGGGGTGCGCGGTGCCCATTCGATGAGACGCCGGACTTGCCATTCTTTGGGTATTTTCGATGCGAAGATACAGAGAATTCCGATTTACCCCTTTTTGGCGCCTTCGGAGTGACGACATGACCTACGAGACCACACGTCGCACGGTCCTCCTCGCGACGGGCTCGACGGGCGCGGTGGCGCTCGTCGCGGCCTGCGGCGGGGGCGGCGACGGCAACGGCTCCACGTCGACGAGCTCACCGACCGGGCAGAAGACGACGAGCGCCCCGGCCGGTAAGGAACTGACCTCCACCGACGAGATCCCCGTCGGCGGCGGCAAGATCTTCGAGAAGGAGAAAGTCGTGGTGACCCAGCCCGACCAGGGCCGGTTCAAGGCCTTCTCCGCGATCTGCACCCACATGGGCTGCACGGTGACGACCGTCTCCGACGGCACCATCAACTGCCCCTGTCACGGCAGCAAGTACCACGTCGCCGACGGCTCGGTGGCCCACGGCCCGGCGACGCGGCCGCTGCCCGCCGAGCAGATCACCGTGGAGGGAAACTCGGTTCGTCTGACGTGAGGGTGGAGCGCTCCTGTCCCGGCGGGTGCACGAGACGGTCGCGAACAGTTGCCCTCACGCGTCCCAGAGAGCGCCGAGGGTCAGCAGGTCGCTCCGGTACTCGATCCGGTCGGCCCACTCGCCCGGCCAGGCCTCCGCGCCCAGATGCGCGCCGGCGAAGGCACCGGCCAGGCAGGCGATGGAGTCCGAGTCGCCGGCGGTGCAGGCGGCGCGGCGCAGGGCCGTGAGCGGCTCGTCGGGGAAGAGCAGGAAGCACAGCAGCCCGGTCGCCAGGGCCTCCTCGGCGATCCAGCCGTCGCCGGTGGCCAGGCACGGGTCGTCGTCGGGCGAGACCGTACCGACGGCGTGCTGGAGCCGGTCGAGGATCGCCAGGCACTCGTCCCAGCCGCGCGCGATGAACTGCTCGGGGCTCGGGTCCTGGGCCCGGCGCCACAGGTCGCCGAGCCAGCGCTCGTGGTAGTGGCTGCGGTTCTCCAGGGCGTACGAGCGGAGCAGACCGATCAGGCCGGCCGGCTCGGCGCCCTGCGCGAGCAGCCGTACGGCGTGCGCGGTGAGGTCGGACGCGGCGAGCGCGGTGGGGTGGCCGTGGGTGAGGGCGGACTGCAACTGGGCGGCGCCCGCGCGCTGTTCGTCGCTCAGGCCGGGGACCAGGCCCAGGGGCGCGACCCGCATGTTGGCGCCGCAGCCCTTGGAGTGGATCTGACTGGCGTCCTGCCAGGGGCGGTCCGCATGCTCCAGCAGGGCGCAGGCCCGCAGACACGTGTTGCCGGGAGCGCGGTTGTTCTCCGGAGAGCGGTTCCAGGCGATGAACTCCTGCCGTACGGCGTCGGCCATCCCCCCGGGCTCCAGCACACCCCGGTCCATCGCCGTCCTGATGCCCCGCCCGAGCGCCAGCGTCATCTGCGTGTCGTCGGTGACGAGCGCCGGCTCGGGCAGGTCCAGCCGCCGCCACGGACCGAACCTGGCGACGATCCGCGGCACGTCGCTGAACTCGGTCGGATACCCCAACGCGTCCCCCAGGGCGAGGCCGGTGAGCGCTCCGGTGGCGGCTTGCTTATAGACGAGCGTGGTCATGTCAGAAGTCCTTCCGTCCCCGCGCCCTGAAGGACACGGGGAACTCACGGCGCTCGGGGTGTCCCCTAAGCCTAGAGATCGACTTCCTGCATCAGCATGCCCACCTCCGTGTTGGACAGCCGCCGCAGCCAGCCGGACTTCTGGTCGCCGAGGGTGATCGGGCCGAAGGCGGTGCGCACCAGCTTGTCGACCGGGAAACCGGCCTCCGCGAGCATCCGGCGCACGATGTGCTTGCGGCCCTCGTGGAGGGTGACCTCGACGAGGTAGTTCTTGCCGGTCTGCTGGACGACCCGGAAGTGGTCCGCGCGCGCGTAGCCGTCCTCCAGCTGGATGCCGTCCTTGAGCTGCTTGCCCAGGTCGCGCGGGATCGGGCCCACGATGTGCGCGAGGTAGGTCTTCTTCACGCCGTACTTGGGGTGGGTCAGCCTGTGGGCCAGCTCGCCGTGGTTGGTGAGCAGGATGACACCCTCGGTCTCGGTGTCGAGCCGGCCGACGTGGAAGAGCCGGGTCTCGCGGTTGGTGACGTAGTCACCGAGGCACTGCCGGCCCTCCGGGTCCTCCATGGTGGAGACGACCCCGGCGGGCTTGTTCAGGGCGAAGAACTGGTAGGCCTGCGTGGCGACGGTCAGCCCGTCGACCTTGATCTCGTCCTTCTCCGGGTCGACCCGCCGCCCCTGCTCCAGCACGATCTCGCCGTTGATCTCGACCCGGGCCTGCTCGATCAGCTCCTCGCAGGCACGCCGGGAGCCGAAGCCCGCGCGGGCGAGGACCTTCTGGATCCGCTCGCCCTCCTGCTCGGCGCCCGGGAAGGTCTTGGGCAGCTTGACGTCCTTCTTCCCGGCGTACCGGTCGCGGTTGCGCTCCTCGATCTGCGCCTCGTACTCGCGGGGGCGCGCCGGGGCCGTACGCCCGCGCTGCTGGGCCTGCTTGGGCCCGCCCTTGGCGCCGCCGCGCGCCGCACCGCCGCGCCCGGACTTGGGTCCCTCCTTCGTCGCTCCGGGGCCCACGTCGTAGCGGCGCTCCTCGGGGCGGGGCTTGCGGGGGCGGCCCTGCCCCTGCTTCTGGTCCCTGTCGTTACCGGCGCCGCGGTGGTTACCGCGTCCGCCGCTCTTGCCGCTGCCGCTGCTTCGCATCAAAGTTCCGTCTGGTCGTCTTCGTCGTCGGTACCCGGGGTGACCGGGCGGCCCGGCACGTCGTCATCAGGCGCGTCCGGGTCGAACGACGGTACGCCTTCCTGGGTCTCGGCCTCGATCGCCTCCGCCTCCGGGAGGAAGGGCGCGAGTTCCGGGAGCTCGTCCAGACCGCGCAGGCCCATCCGCTCCAGAAAGTAGTTCGTCGTCGTGTACAGGATCGCACCTGTTTCGGGTTCCGTGCCCGCCTCCTCGATCAGACCGCGCTGGAGGAGGGTGCGCATGACGCCGTCGCAGTTGACTCCGCGTACGGCGGAGACCCGGCTGCGGCTGACCGGCTGCCGGTAGGCGACGACGGCCAGGGTCTCCAGGGCGGCCTGGGTGAGGCGGGCCTGCTGGCCGTCCAGCACGAAACGCTCGACGGCCGGGGCGTACTCGGCGCGGGTGTAGAACCGCCAGCCGCCCGCCACGAACCGCAGTTCGAAACCGCGGCCCTGGACGGTGTACTCGTCGGCCAGCTCGCGCAGGGCGTCCGCGATCTGGCGCTTGGGCCGCTCCAGTATCTTCGCGAGGTGCTCCTCGGTCGCCGGCTCGTCCACGACCATCAGGACGGCCTCCAGAGCGGGCTTGAGGTCGAGGCCGGCGACGGCACGCAGCCCGGCCGGGACCTCGGTGGCTTCCTGGCTCATGCCTTCTTCTCCTCCTTCGGCGGCTCGGGCGGCCGGTCGAACTCGTCGGTGACGGTCGGTGTCTCGTCCCCGTCCCCGCCGGTCCACCGCACGAGCAGCTCGCCGAGCGCGGTCTCCTGCTCCAGCGCGACGGCCTTCTCCCGGTACAGCTCCAGCAGCGCCAGGAACCGGGCCACGACGGTCAGTGTGTCGTCGGTGTCCGCCACGAGCTCCCGGAAGCCGGCCTCGCCGAGCTCCCGGAGCCGGGCGACGACGATCGCGGCCTGCTCCTGCACGCTGACCAGCGGGGCGTGGATGTGGTCGACGTACACCTGCGGCTTGGGCTTGGGCTGCATCGCCTTCACGGCGAGCTTGGCGAACCCCTCCGCGCCGATGCTGATGACCACCTCGGGCAGCAGCTCGGCATGGTGGGCTTCGAGGCCGACGGTACGCGGATAGCGCCGGGCCTCGTCGTCGAGCCGCCCGCTGAAGATGTCGGCGATCTGCTTGTACGCGCGGTACTGGAGCAGCCGGGCGAACAGCAGGTCCCGGGCTTCGAGCAGCGCGAGGTCGGCCTCGTCCTCCACCTCGGCGGCGGGCAGCAGCCGTGCCGCCTTCAGATCGAGCAGCGTGGCCGCGACGACGAGGAACTCGGTCGTCTCGTCCAGGTCCCAGTCCGGGCCCATCGCCCGGATGTACGCCATGAACTCGTCGGTCACCTTCGACAGCGCGACCTCGGTGACGTCCAGCTTGTGCCGGGAGATCAGCTGGAGCAGCAGATCGAAGGGCCCCTCGAAGTTGGCGAGCCGGACCTTGAAGACCCCGTCGTCGTCGGCACCGTCGGCCGGCGGCTGGGCGGCGCTCCCCACCCCGGGGGCCGACCCGGCCTCGGCCGGGGCCCGTGGAGGAACAGCCTGGGCGCCGGCACCGGCCGCTGGGGCATAAGCAAGCACCTCGTGCCGGGACCCGGTCTCGCCGGGCTCGGCGACCGTAGAGGCGGTCTCAGCCGCAGCCACCGGCCCCGGCGCCGGATGCTCACGCCCCGTCGCCGGATGACCGGCCTCGGGCCCGGGCCCGGACACGTCGCCCGCCTCCGGGGAAACGCCCTCACGGCCCTCCCCGGCCGCCGTCCCCGGCTCGGCAGGGACCCGCCGCTCCACAAGGTCCGGCGACTCCTCGACAGCCAACCCGGGCGTCACGCCCGACTCGCCGGTACCCGCAAGCACCTCACCGGGCTCGACCGCGTCCACGTCCACCGGCTCGACCGGCGGAGCCATCGGCCCCCGGCCCAGCGCACGCCGACGCCCGGACGGGCCGCTGGGCGGTGGTGGGGAGGCGTTCGAGGTCATGGCCCCCGCAGGCTACCGCTACCGCCCGCGCAGCCGTCGTACGAGGATGCTGGCGTCCCCGCGGGTCTCCAGGTCGGCGAGGACCACGGCGACCGCCTCGCGGACGATACGGCCTCGGTCGACGGCCAGGCCGTGCTCGCCGCGGAGCACGAGACGGGCGTGCTCCAGGTCCATGAGCTCCTCGGCCGACACGTAGACCGTGATCTTCTCGTCGTGCCGCTCACGGCCGCTGGGACGGCGTGCGGCGGCCCGCCCGCGCTTGCGGGGTGCCGCCGCGGCGGCACCGGCCGCGCCCGCGGCAGAACCTTCCTGCGCCGCCTGCCGACGGGCGGAGCCGGAGCGGCTGCGGGACTCCCCGGCCCCGGCCGGCTCCGCGTCCGCCGCGACATGCTCCGCGCCCTCGCCGTCACCGCCCTGCGCGGGCACCGACTGCGGTGCGTCCTCCGCGGCCGTGGCCGCTGCCGCCACCGCGTCGCCCTCCCCCGCCGGAGCGGGCACCCGGGCGTCGCCGTTGGCCTGACGCCTGGGCTGGGACGACTGAAGCCCCATCCCCCCTGTGGTACGGAAGAGTTCGTCGGCCCCCGGCAGACTCACTCGGCGTGACACCGGGCGAGCACCTCCCTGGCGAGCTGGCGGTAGGCGGCGGCACCGACGGAGTTGGAGGCGTACGTGGTGATCGGCTCACCGGCGACCGTGGTCTCCGGGAAGCGGACCGTGCGCCCGATGACCGTGTGGTAGACGTGATCGTCGAACGCCTCGACGACACGCGCGAGCACCTCACGGCTGTGCACCGTGCGCGAGTCGTACATCGTGGCGAGGATCCCGTCGAGCTCCAGGTCGGGGTTGAGCCGCTCCTGGACCTTCTCGATGGTCTCCGTCAGCAGGGCCACACCACGGAGGGCGAAGAACTCGCACTCCAGCGGCACGATCACCTTGTGCGCGGCCGTCAGGGCGTTGACCGTGAGCAGGCCGAGCGAGGGCTGGCAGTCGATGACGATGAAGTCGTAGTCGTCCAGCAGCGGCTTCAGGGCGCGCTGCAGGGTCGACTCGCGGGCGACCTCGGAGACGAGCTGGACCTCGGCCGCCGACAGGTCGATGTTGCTGGGCAGCAGGTCCATGTTGGGGACCGCCGTCTTCAGCAGCACCTCGTCGGCCGCCATCCCCCGCTCCATGAGCAGGTTGTAGACGGTGAGGTCGAGTTCCATCGGGTTGACGCCGAGTCCGACCGACAGCGCGCCCTGCGGGTCGAAGTCCACGAGCAGGACCCGGCGTCCGTACTCCGCGAGCGCGGCACCCAGGTTGATGGTCGACGTGGTCTTGCCGACGCCGCCCTTCTGGTTGCACATCGCGATGATCTTCGCGGGTCCGTGGTCGGTCAGCGGGCCCGGGATCGGGAAGTACGGCAGCGGGCGCCCGGTCGGGCCGATGCGCTCCCGGCGCTGTCTGGCCGCGTCGGGCGCGAGAGTGGCCGCGTACTCGGGGTCGGGCTCGTACTCCGCGTCGGGGTCGTAGAAGTGCCCCTCGGGCAGTTCGTCGTAGTCGGCGAAGTGGTTGTGGGGCGCGCCACTTCCGTCGCCGGCCATGGCGTTCACGTGATGGCCATCCATCTTCTGGTGTGCTGTGTGAGTCGCCTGCTGACTCTGGTGGGCTGCGAAGGTGCGCACAGCGACGGAGCCGACAGCAGCGAACCCCGCGGGACCCTGGTCCCGTGCAGGCATTCCTGGTTGACCACCCCCGGGAGTAAATGTCGACTCATTCACAAGTCGTCTTACCTCCTTGGTGACCAGGAAACTTCTAGACAGGTCAGCGTGGCACCATGCCGACGGTTGGCGACTCTATGGCGTGTCGGGCGTCCGCAGCAACACAATCCGCCGGACCCGGCCCGATGTGTCGGCAATGAAACATCCCGCTGTCAAGGGCGTACGGCCGTCGCACGGCAGGTTTCACCGGTGTGCGAATCGGTTGAAGGGTTACGTTCGAGGCGAGTTGCCCGAGAATCGCGAAGTGACCATACACACATCCGGCCGGACCTTGTCGGGCAAGGTCCGGCCGGGTGCGCGCCGTTGACGACCTGTGTTGACGTATCGCCTTTACGTGTTGGTGACTTGGTCGACTCTGCGGCCCGCGGGGCTCAGCCGAGCAGCGAGGACAGCTCGACGTGCTCCACGTCATGCGCCTCGGCGACCTCCTTGTAAACGACCTTGCCGTCATGGGTGTTGAGCCCCTTGGCGAGCGCCGGGTCGCGGCGCAGCGCCTCCGCCCAGCCGTGGTCGGCGAGTTCCACGATGTAGGGCAGCGTGGCGTTGGTCAGCGCGTAGGTGGAGGTGTTCGGCACCGCGCCGGGCATGTTGGCGACGCAGTAGAAGACCGAGTTGTGGACCCGGAAGGTCGGCTCGGCGTGGGTGGTCGGGCGGGAGTCCTCGAAGCAGCCGCCCTGGTCGATCGCGATGTCGACAAGGACACTTCCGGGCTTCATCCGCGAGACGAGCTCGTTGGTGACCAGCTTCGGGGCCTTGGCGCCGGGGACCAGCACCGCGCCGATGACGAGGTCGGCCTCCAGGCAGGCCTTCTCCAGCTCCAGGGCGTTGGAGACGACGGTCTGGATCTTCGTGCCGAAGACCTTGTCGGCCTCGCGGAGCTTGTTGACGTCCTTGTCGAGCAGGGTCACGTGGAAGCCCAGGCCGATGGCGATCTGCGCCGCCTGCCAGCCGGAGACGCCGCCGCCGATGACGACGGCCCGCCCGGCCAGGACGCCGGGGACGCCGCCGGGCAGCACGCCGCGGCCGCCGTTGGCCCGCATCAGGTGGTAGGCGCCGACCTGCGGGGCCAGCCGGCCCGCGACCTCGGACATCGGGGCGAGCAGCGGCAGCGCGCGGCCGGGCAGCTCGACCGTCTCGTAGGCGATCGCCGTGGTGCCGGACTCCAGCAGGGCGTCCGTGCACTCCTTGGAGGCGGCCAGGTGCAGGTAGGTGAAGAGCGTCTGGTCCTTGCGGAGGCGGTGGTACTCCTCGGCGATGGGCTCCTTGACCTTCAGCAGCAGGTCGGCGGAGGCCCAGACCTCGTCGGCGGTGTCCAGGATCCGCGCGCCGGCGGCGACGTACTCCTCGTCCGTGATCGAGGAGCCGACGCCGGCGCCGCGCTCGATGACGACCTGGTGGCCATGACGCACCAGCTCGTGCACGCCGGCGGGGGTGATGGCCACCCGGAACTCGTTGTTCTTGACCTCGCGGGGGATGCCGACCTTCACGTCGATCACGGTCCTTGACTCAGAGGGTATGGGCGCATTACTAGACATACCCGGGCGCGCACGGGCACACCGGGAGAGACCGCAGGAGAACGTGCGGCAGAGCCAGTCTAATGAAGGTGTTCCCGCTGTCTAGCCTTTCATTACATCAATCTTCAGCGGATGTGCCACGGATTTCGCAGGCGTGAGGCTCCGGTTTCCGGTGTGAGTCGCCGTCGGAGGCCGTCACGGGCTCCTCGTCGTCCTCCTCGTACTCCCCGAGAATCCGCTCGGCGGCGCCCTGGTGCAGCCGGGCCGACGCGGGGTCGCCGAGGTGCTCGAGGGTGTCGGCGACCCGCAGATGCAGCGCCGCCTGCAACCGCGTGTCCCCGGCCCGCCGCGCCCATTCCACGGCCTCCCGGCAGGTGCGCAGCGACTCCTCGGGCCGGCCCGCGTACCCCTGGACCCGCGCCAACTCGCTCAGCGCCCGCGCCTGGGCGGCCAGGTCACCGTTCTTGCGGTGCCCGGCGATCGCCGCGCGCCAGTTCCGCAGGGCCTCGCCGTAGCGGCCGGCGCAGGTGTGCGCGGCGGCGATCCGCCCGTACAGCCGGGCGGCCTCGGCGCGCTCGTCCCGGGCGAGCCGCTCGACCAGGGCCCGGCCGAACCAGTCGGCGGCCCGGTCGAAGTCACCGAGCTCCAGGTGCGCACCGCCTACGGATTCCATCGCGCGGCCGGTCGCATACGGATCGTTCACCTCGCGTCCGGCGTCCAGCGCGGCCCGGTAGCNNCAGGTCGAGGAGCTTCTGGCGGGCCTGGGGGCTGTCGGTCTCGGTGATCGCCCTGCAGGCCTGGAGCAGCCGTACCGTCCGCTCCAGCATGCGGGCGCGGGCCAGCTGGAGCTCGGCCGGGCGCTCCTGGCGCTCGGCGAGGAGCCGGAGCCGGTCGTGCAGACAGCCCGGCACCTCGTACTGCGGCAGCGGCGAGTCCACCGCGTGCAGGAAACCGAGGGCGACGAAGTCGTCGAGGGTGCTGCGGGCGCTGTCGACCGAGCAGCCGACGAGCGCGGAGGCGGTCTGCGGGTCGACCAGTCCGGCCGGGGCG
>NZ_MUKA01000304.1 GCF_002150735.1 Streptomyces africanus | reverse complement strand
GGTGCGGGTTCACCCGGCGGGGGTTCACCCCGCGGGAATCCACCCAGTGCGGGTTCACCCCGCGGGAATCCACCCGGTGCGGGTTCACCCCGCGGGAATCCACCCGGTGCGGGTTCACCCCGCGGGAATCCACCCGGTGCGGGTTCACCCCGCGGGAATCCACCCGGTGCGGGTTCACCCCGCGGGAATCCACCCGGTGCGGGTTCACCCCGCGGGAATCCACCCGGCCGGGGTTTTGGGAGGTCATCCCGGCGGGCGGCCTGCCCAGGTGCGTGACGGTCCCCGCGTCCGAGATGATCCATACGTCGGAACCGCTCATCGCCATCACGCACCAGAGGACCCCATGCGCACCTTTCCTCCCCTCGCCCTGACCGCCGCTCTCGCAGCGGCACTCCTGCTGACCGCCTGCGACGGCGACAAGACCAGTGGCGACGACGTCAAGAACGCGGACCGGCCGGGCGGTTCGGCCTGTGCGATCGGCGACCTGGGCGTGGAGGTCGGGGCCGGTGCCGCCCCCGCCGCCGGGGACACGGGCAATGTCACCGTCACCCTCACCAACAAGGGCGGCGCGTGCATGCTGAAGGGCTTCCCCGTCGTCGACCTCTCGGCGGAGGACACCACGACGTCCGTGTCCCCGGAGCAGACCGCGAAGGCCCGGTCGCTCACCCTCGGGAAGGGCGGCACCACGTCCTTCACGATCACCTACGTCCGGGGCGAGGCGGGCTCCCCGAAGAGCCTCAGCGTGCGGAAGGCGTCCTTCGCCCTGCCGGGCGCCACCGCGGACGCACGCGACCTGCCGTGGTCGTACGGCGAGGTCGCCCGGAGGGACGGGACCAGCAGCGGCGGCGCGGCGCAGGCCTCGGTGAGCGGCTTCGAGTCCTCGGGCGACTGACAGCAGGTCAGCGCAACGGCGGGCGGTGGTCGACCTGGGCGCGGTCCGCCGCCTGTGCGCCCTCCGTCCAGCCCGCCGCGTCACGCACGCCGCGCAGGCGGGTCGTGGTCGTCTCCGGGAACAGCCGGTCCAGCCGGCCGGTGACCGCCACGTCACGGGAGGCGAGGACCGGGAGCAGGTCCTGTGTCACCTGGGTCTCGGCGGCAGCCGCCAGACGGGTGCCGATGCGGTGGGCGTAGGCCGCGAGGAAGGACTGCCGGAACGTCTTGGTGCGCTTGCGGCCACTCGCCCGCTGAGCGGCCTCCGCCTTCGTCATCGCGGTCGTGGCCTGCACGAGGAGTGAGGTGTAGAGGAGTTCGACCGCTTCCAGATCGGTTTCGAAGCCGACGACGGTGGAAAAGCCGAGGGGCTCGTTCCACACCGCCCGGCAGTGGTTGGCGGTGGCGACGGCGTCCAGCAGCACCGCCTTGGCCTGCTCGTACGGCGGTTCGACACCGACCCGGCAGGCCCCGGGCGTCTCGGGCGAGGGCGCCCGGGCCGCGAGCAGCGCCTCGTCGACACTGTGCCGGGCCATCAGCTCCTGCGCCTTGGCGCTGAGCGCCTCCGCCTCCTCCGGGAACCCGGTGGCCTCGGCCTTGGCGAGCAGGGCGCGGATCCGGCCGAGCATCCGGGACCGGGTCCTCGGCTCCCCGGGCGACTCGTCGTGGGATCCGTCGAGGGACTCCAGGGCGGGCAGGCGCAGCAGCAGGCGGTACAGCTCCAGTACGGCGGTGGCGTGCGAGAAGCGGTCGGTGCGGGGCGGGGCGTCGTCGGGAAGCTCCGCGAGCTGCGCGTTCCAGCGGCGGCCGCGCGGGCGGTCGTGCGGACGGTCGTGCGGCGCCTGCGCGCGGATCAGTGCCGCCACCAGGTGGACGTGTACGTCGTCCAGTTCGCGCCGCACGATGCGTACGACGTCGGCCGGCTGCCAGCCGCGCCGCCAGGCCGCCGCCACGAACTCCGCACCGCGCCGGGCGAGTTCGTCGTCCGCCGCGGGGTCGGACGCGAGCAGGGACGCGCCGGTGTCGAGGGCCGTCTCACTGCTGTCGTACAGGGCGGCCTCGAACGCGCGGTCGACGGTGCTGGGCGTACTCACGGGGCCGATGGTGCCACGCCGTCACGGGCGGCCCGGCATGCGCGACCTCGTACGTCTCACTCCGCGGAATTGCGTCGTCCGTGCGCGGCGGGGCTTCGAGCATGGACGTCATGGTGGACATGTCTCTGTACGCGGCGTTCCTCGTCGCCGCCTTCGCGCTCTGCATCACCCCCGGCCCGGACATGATGTTCATCGTGGCGATGGGCGGCCGGGGCGGGCCCACCGCCGGGGTGATGGCGGCGTTCGGGGTGGCGTGCGCGATGTTCGTGCACGCGGTCGCGGCGGCGCTCGGGCTGTCGGCCCTGTTCACGGCGCTGCCGACGCTGTACCACGTGCTGCGCTGGGCGGGCGCGGCCTATCTGCTGTACCTGGCGGTGAAGGCGTTCCGGGACCGTTCGGTGCCGGGCGAGGAGGGCGCCGGCGCCGCGGGTCCGGGGATGCGGCGGGCGTTCTGGCAGGGCGCGATCACCAACCTGCTCAACCCCAAGGTGATCCTCTTCAACGTGGCGTTCCTGCCGCAGTTCGTGGATCCGTCGCTCGGCCATGTCCAGGGCCAGTTGCTGCTGCTCGGGGTCACGCTCGTCGTCATGGGCTTCCTGTGGGACGGCAGCGTCGGCCTGCTCGCGGGGCGGCTGGCGACTCTCCTCAGGCGCAGTGCGCGGGTGAACCGGTGGCTGAACATCGTCTCGGGGACGGTGTTCACGGGGCTGGCGGTGCGGTTGGTGGCGACGTCTCCGAAGTAGGCGGCTTCCGAGGAGGACGGTGTCAACTCGTGGTTGACACTCCTCGTGGCGCAACCTACGGTTGACACCATGACGACGAACCCCAACATCACGTCATCCGTGCGCCTCGACGATCTGATCGCGGCGATCAAGACGGTTCACCAGGAACCCCTCGAACAGCTCCAGGACGCGGTGCTCGCCGCCGATCACCTCGGCGAGGTGGCCGACCACCTGATCGGCCACTTCGTGGACCAGGCCCGGCGTTCGGGCGCCTCCTGGACGGATATCGGCAAGAGCATGGGGGTCACCCGGCAGGCCGCGCAGAAGCGGTTCGTGCCGAAGGAGTCGGCCGACCTCGACCCGAGCCAGGGCTTCAACCGCTACACGCCCCGGGCCCGCAACACGGTGATGGCCGCGCACAACGCGGCCAAGTCCGCGCACAACGCCGAGGGCCTGCCCGAGCACCTCGTCCTCGGTCTGCTGGCCGAGCCCGACGGCCTCGCCGCGAAGGCGCTCGTCGAGCAGGGCGTCTCCCTCGACACGGTCCGCGAGGCGGCGACCGCCGCACTGCCGCCGGCCGTCGAGGACGCCCCGGAGCTCGTGCCGTACGGCCAGGCCGCCAAGAAGGTCCTGGAGCTCACCTTCCGCGAGGCCCTGCGCCTCGGCCACAACTACATCGGCACGGAGCACATCCTGCTCGCCCTGCTGGAGCACGAGAACGGCGAGGGCGTCCTCAGCGGCCTGGGCATCGACAAGGAGCGGACCGAGCGGTACGTGGCCGAGGTGCTGGAGAAGATCGTGCAGGCGCAGAAGGACGCGGCGGACGGGGCGTGACGCTCCGCTGAGCTCCGGGCAGTGGTGGCTGCTCAGGACGGTGAACGCGACCGGAACCCGGACCGGGACGCTGACCGCGCCCGGAACCCGGGCCGGGATGGCCACCGCGACCGGAACTCGGGACGGGGACCGTCGCCGCGATCAGGGCGGCCGCCACGGCTGGGGCGCGGCCAGGGGGCGTTGTCAGACCCCCCTGGCACACTCGCAGCATGGCCGATCGGTGGGTGCTCGCTGCGGCCGAGGACGGTGGCGTGGACGTCGCTCCCCTCGGTCCGGACGGGCTGCCCGCCGGGCCGGTCCGGCGGGAGGCGGATCCCGCCGAGGCCGTGGGGAGCCGTCCTGGTGTCGCGCGGTGGGTGTGGCGCTCCACCGCCGAGGTCTACCCGCGTCTGCTCGCCACGGGGGTGCGAGTCGAGCGGTGCTACGACATCGAGGCCGCCGAGACGCTTCTCCTCGGCCACGAGGGGCGGTACGGGGAACCACGCTCGGCCGCGGCCGCCCTGGCCCGGCTGCGCGGCGGCCCCGTACCGCCCGATCCGCCCCAGCGCTCCGCCGAGCCGGGCTCCCAGTCCTCCCTGTTCGAACCGCAGGGCGTTCACCTGCCCCTGGCGGACCTCCTCGCGGTCTACGCCGAGCAGCAGAAGCGGCATGCGCAGGCCGAGCACCCTGAGCGGATGCGTCTGCTGACGGCCGCCGAGTCGGCCGGCATGCTCGTGGCCGCCGAGATGAACCGCGCCGGGCTGCCCTGGCGCGCCGAGGTCCATCGCGCGGTGCTGCACGACCTGCTGGGCGAGCGGTACGCGGGCGGCGGTGAGCCCCGGCGCCTGGCCGAGCTGGCCGACGAGGTGTCCGCCGCGTTCGGCCGCCGGGTGCGGCCCGACCTGCCGGCCGACGTGGTCAAGGCCTTCGCCCAGGCCGGCATCAAGGTCACCTCGACCCGCCGCTGGGAGATCGAGTCCGTCGACCACCCGGCCGTGAAGCCCCTGATCGAGTACAAGAAGCTGTACCGCATCTGGGTCGCCCACGGCTGGTCCTGGCTCCAGGACTGGGTGCGCGACGGACGGTTCCGGCCCGAGTTCCTCGCGGGCGGGACGGTGACCGGGCGCTGGGTGACCAACGGCGGGGGCGGGCTCCAGATCCCCAAGGTGATCCGGCGGGCGGTGGTCGCCGACCCCGGCTGGCGGCTCGTCGTCGCCGACGCCGACCAGATGGAGCCGCGCGTGCTGGCGGCCGTCTCCCGCGACCCGGGGCTGATGGAGGTGGCCGGCCGGGAGAGCGACCTGTACCAGGCGGTGTCCGACCGCGCCTTCTCCGGCGACCGTGCCCAGGCCAAACTCGCCGTGCTCGGCGCGGTCTACGGCCAGACCTCCGGCGACGGCCTGAAGAATCTCGCCGCGCTCAGACGCCGCTTCCCCCGAGCGGTGGCGTACGTCGACGACGCGGCCCGCGCCGGCGAGGAGGGCCGGCTCGTGCGGACGTGGCTCGGCCGGACCTGCCCGCCGGCGGCCCGGGGGACGGACGACGCGCCGGAGGAGGCCGGCATCCCGGCCGCCGACGAGGAGCAGCCCGACGGCGGACAGTGGGTGCCCGGGTACGCCTCCACCAACGCCCGCGCCCGCGGCCGCTTCGCCCGGAACTTCGTCGTCCAGGGCAGCGCGGCCGACTGGGCCCTGCTGCTGCTCGCCGCGCTGCGCAGATCCTGCGCGGACCTGGCGGCCGAACTGGTCTTCTTCCAGCACGACGAGGTGATCGTGCACTGCCCCGAGGAGGAGACGGAGACGGTCGTCGCGGCGATCCGCGAGGCGGCTGCCCTGGCCGGCCGGCTGACCTTCGGGGAAACGCCGGTGCGGTTCCCGTTCACGACGGCGGTGGTGGAGTGCTACGCGGACGCCAAGTAGCGAGCAGCTCGCGGAGTTCCCTGACCACCGCGTGCGCGTCGGTCCCCTCCAGCGCCGCGAGAGCCGAGCCCCACGCCTCGTGTGCGGCTCCGGCCCTCCCCTGGTCCCGTAGCAGCAGTCCGTGCTGGTGGCGGGCGAGGCCGCCGGTGTAGCGGTCGGCGCGGGCGTCGGCCCGGTCCAGCAGCTCGGCGCACTCGCGGGCGGCCCGCCCGGTGCGGCCCAGCAGCCGCAGCGCGCGGACCAGGCCCAGCCGGGTCTGGGACTCGCCGTGCCAGTCGCCGTGACCGCCCAGGATGCGCAGGCTCTCCTCGAAGTGCGCGACGGCGGCGGCCGGTTCGCCGAGCCGCAGATGGGCGTACCCGATGTTGCAGTGCGCGGAGTGCCGGACGATCACGGCGCCGATCTCGTCCCCGATGGCGAGCGAACGCCGGTGCTGCTCGATGGCGGCCCGCGGGTCGGTGTGCTCGTAGAGGTTGCCGAGGTGGCTGTGGGTGACGGCCTCGCCGTACGGGTCGTTCAGCCGCCGTGCGTACTCCAGGCTCCGGGTCAGCGCCTCGCACGCCTCGGCGGGCCGGCCGAGTCCGTCGAGCAGCAGGCCGCGGTTGTTGAGGCAGCGGCGGATCCAGGACGGGTCGTCGAGCCGTCGCCAGATGGCCAGCGCGCGGTCGTTGAGGTCGAGGGCGTCGCCCTGGCGGCCGGTCAGGAAGTGCAGTCCGGCGAGGTCGACCAGCGCATGCGCCTGAGCCGCCTCGTCCCCGAGCCGCCGCGCCACGCCGAGGCCGGCCCGCCCGAGCACCTCCATCTCGGCGACGCGTCCCCTGCGGTGCGCGTAGGGGAGGATCAGCCGCACGAGCGTGGAGACGAGGCCCGCACGCCGCCGGCACGGGTCGTCCGCGTACCGCTCGACCAGGGTGACGATGTTCGCCAGCTCCCCGTCGCCCCAGGCGAAGGCCTCCTCGGGGCTGCCGAAGGGGGCGACGGGGAGCTGGCGA
>NZ_MUKA01000303.1 GCF_002150735.1 Streptomyces africanus | reverse complement strand
CCCCGACCCACCACCCGGCGTCAGGCGCTACGCGCACCCCCCACACCCGCGCAGGCCGCCGCAGGCACAAGGCCGCGCGCCCAAGCCGCACAGCGGCGAGGGCGCGCGGCCGTGGAGATCACTCGTCGTCCGACGCCTCCGCCGCGGCGTCCGCCTCGGCCTCCGACGCCGTGGTCGCCCCGTCCGCTTCCAGCAGCCGGCCCAGCTGGCGCCCACTGATCCGCTTGAACTTCCGCTTCTGCGGCCGCGTACGGTCCAGCACCGCCACTTCCAGCCGCTCCGCGGGAATCTCCCGCTCGCTGCCGTTCGTGTCGCGGGACAGCGCCTGCACCGCCAGCCTCAGCGCCTCGGCCAGCGTCATACCGTCCTGGTGCCGCTGGTCCAGATAACTGCTGATCTGCTCCGCGTTGCCCCCCACCGCGACCGAGCCGTGCTCGTCCACGATGGAGCCGTCATGCGGCAACCGGTAGATCTGGTCGCCCTCGGGCGTCTCCCCGACCTCCGCGACGACCAGCTCCACCTCGTACGGCTTCTCCGCCGCGCTGGAGAAGATCGTGCCCAGCGTCTGCGCGTACACGTTCGCCAGGCCCCGGGCCGTCACATCGCCCCGGTCGTAGGTGTAACCCCGCAGGTCGGCGTAGCGCACGCCGCCGATCCGCAGGTTCTCGTACTCGTTGTACTTGCCGGCGGCCGCGAAGCCGATCCGGTCATAGATCTCGCTGAACTTGTGCAGCGCACGGGACGGGTTCTCCCCGACGAACACGATGCCGTCGGCGTACTGCAGCACGACCAGGCTGCGACCACGGGCGATGCCCTTGCGGGCGTACTCCGCCCGGTCGGCCATCGCCTGCTGGGGTGAGACATAGAACGGCGTCGACACCGGTTATCCGTCCCTCTCTTGAAGATTCCGTCGGTTCACTGGACCACCCTCATGAAGACAGCCCGCTGCTCACAGCAGCGCGGCCCGCGGACCGTCGGGCTGCTCCAGCCGCCGCTCCAGAACCGACCGCGCGATCTCGGACGACTCGTTCTCGGAGAGCCGGCGGAAGCCGTCCTCGGTGATCACGGTGACGATGGGATAGATCCGGCGGGCGACATCGGGACCGCCGGTCGCCGAGTCGTCGTCTGCCGCGTCGTAGAGCGCCTGGACCACGAGCGTCGTGGCCTCGGCCTCGCTCAGGTCGTCCCGGAAGAGCTTCTTCATGGCGCCGCGGGCGAAGATCGACCCGGAACCGGTGGCCGCGAAGTTCTGCTCCTCGGAGCGCCCGCCCGTGACGTCGTAGGAGAAGATCCGGCCCTTCTCCCGGTCCACGTCGTACCCGGCGAACAGCGGGACGACGGCCAGCCCCTGCATGGCCATGGCGAGATTCGAGCGGATCATCGTCGACAGCCGGTTCGCCTTGCCCTCCAGCGACAGCTGCGCGCCCTCGACCTTCTCGAAGTGCTCAAGCTCTAGCTGGAACAGCTTCACCATCTCCACGGCCAGACCCGCCGTACCGGCGATGCCCACGGCCGAGTACTCGTCGGCCGGGAAGACCTTCTCGATGTCCCGCTGCGCGATGACGTTGCCCATGGTGGCCCGCCGGTCACCGGCGAGGACGACGCCGCCGGGGAACGTCACGGCCACGATCGTCGTGCCGTGCGGCGCCTCGATCGCCCCCTGCACCGGCGGCAACTTCTTGTTGCCCGGCAGCAGTTCGGGCTGGTGATCGGAGAGGAAATCCATGAAGGAGGAAGACCCTGGCGTCAGGAAGGCAGCTGGTAGACGCCCGGTGCTACGAGTGTTGGCTTCCACGCGATTCCTTCCACGTATGCGACAGCCCGCCCTGTGACGTCGGGCCGATCCTTGGAACAACCCCGGTCCGGTTGCGACCGGGGGCTCGGTATGCCACGGACCCTACCCGTCCTTCGGCGGTGATCCACATGCCCGGCGGGACCAACTCCGCGGGAGCCGCGCCGCACTTGCCGGCCCCCCTGCCCGGCGGGCCACCGGGCTCCGGGCGCCACCGACGCCCGGAGCGCCGCACACGAGGGCATCACGTCCTGCGGTGCCCCGCGCGCAGCGCTCCGCGCTCGGCTCGTCCATCACTCACGACACCCCGTTCACCTTCGGAACGAAGGCTCAGGCGCCTTACTGGCCACCCTTTTGAACGAAGGACCGCACGAAGTCCTCGGCGTTCTCCTCGAGGACGTCGTCGATCTCGTCCAGAACCGAGTCCACGTCGTCGCTCAGCTTCTCGTGACGCTCCTTGACGTCCTCCGAAGCCTGCGCCTCTGCCGCCTGCTCCTCGACCTCCTCGGTGGACCGGGTGGCCTTCTGCTGTCCGCCGCCGGTGTCCTTGGTCGCCATATCCCTCACCCCGCTCGGTTCGCCCGACACAGTTGCTCGGTCAAGATCAGACCCTACTCGCCGGGTCTGACAATGGCCCCGCTGTTGCTCCAACGTACGGGGACCACCTCGATGATTCCCGGACCTGGGATTTTCCACCCTGTCCGGCGGGCCCCACCCGAGTACCCGTTCACCGCGCTCACCCGCCCGAAAGGACCCTGACCAGGTCTTCCGCGGTGCGGCAGCGGTCGAGCAGCTCCTTGACGTGATTACGCGTTCCGCGAAGCGGTTCCAGGGTTGGAACGCGCTGGAGGGAGTCCCGGCCCGGCAGGTCGAAGATCACCGAGTCCCAGGACGCCGCCGCCACGTCGTCCGCGTACTGCTCCAGGCAGCGGCCGCGGAAGTAGGCGCGCGTGTCCTCCGGCGGCGCCGTACGGGCCCGCTCGACGTCCGCCTCGTCCAGCAGCCGCTTCATGCGCCCGCGGGCCACCAGACGGTTGTACAGGCCCTTCTCGGGCCGTACGTCGGCGTACTGCAGGTCGACCAGGTGCAGCCGCGCCGCGTCCCAGTCGAGGCTGTCCCGGCGCCGGTAGCCCTCCATGAGCTCCCGCTTGGCGACCCAGTCCAGCTCTCCGGCCAGGCTCATCGGGTCGTGCTCCAGACGGGTGAGGGTGTCCTCCCAGCGCGAGAGGACGTCCTTGGTCTGGTCGTCGGCGTCCGCGCCGAACCGCTCCTCCACGTACTTGCGCGCGAGCTCGTAGTACTCCATCTGAAGCTGGACCGCCGTGAGCGTACGGCCGCTGCGCAGCGTGATCAGGCGCTTCAGGGAGGGGTCGTGCGAGACCTGGTGGAGGGTGCGCACGGGCTGGTCGACGGCCAGGTCGACGGCGATGAAACCGTCCTCGATCATCGACAGGACCAGGGAGGTCGTCCCCAGCTTGAGGTACGTCGAGATCTCCGACAGGTTCGCGTCGCCGATGATCACGTGCAGCCGGCGGTACTTCTCGGCGTCCGCGTGCGGCTCGTCGCGGGTGTTGATGATCGGGCGCTTGAGCGTGGTCTCCAGGCCGACCTCGACCTCGAAGTAGTCGGCACGCTGGCTGAGCTGGAAGCCGTGCTCGTGCCCGTCCTGGCCGATGCCGACGCGGCCCGCGCCGGTGAAGACCTGGCGGGAGACGAAGAACGGCGTCAGGTGGCGCACGATGTCCGAGAAGGGGGTCTCCCGCTTCATCAGGTAGTTCTCGTGCGTGCCGTAGGACGCGCCCTTGTTGTCGGTGTTGTTCTTGTACAGGTGGATCGGCTGGGCACCGGGCAGCTGAGCGGCCCGTTCCGCGGCCTCCGCCATGATCCGCTCGCCGGCCTTGTCCCAGAGGACGGCGTCCCGCGGGTTGGTCACCTCGGGGGCGCTGTACTCGGGGTGTGCGTGGTCGACGTAGAGCCGTGCGCCATTGGTGAGGATCACGTTGGCCAGGCCGATGTCCTCGTCGGTGAGCTGGCTGGAGTCGGCGGCCTCGCGGGCGAGGTCGAAGCCTCGGGCGTCCCGCAGCGGGTTCTCCTCCTCGAAGTCCCAGCGGGCCCGGCGGGCCCGGTGCATCGCCGCCGCGTAGGCGTTCACGATCTGGGACGAGGTGAGCATGGCATTGGCGTTGGGGTGGCCGGGGACGGAGATTCCGTACTCCGTCTCGATGCCCATTACTCGCCGTACGGTCATGCGGCCCTCCTTGCCCGGCGGCGCCCTCGGTCGTGGGCGCCACTCAGATACCGCTGGCGCTCGGTTGCGTGTGCGGTGCCCGTCCCCGCACTGCGCGACTTGGCGGTACGCAAGAGCCTAGAACGCCTTTGCGCTGGTGGGGAGATCATTTGCGTCATTGCGTTGCTCCAGCCGTGGCCTGAAAAACAGTCGGCTGCGGGTACCCGCCGAGGGCACCCGCAGCCGCCCTGCCTTTTACAGGTACTGACCGGTGTTCGCCACCGTGTCGATGGAGCGTCCGGTGTCCGCGCCCTGCTTTCCGGTGATGAGCGTACGGATGTAAACGATCCGTTCGCCCTTCTTTCCGGAGATCCGGGCCCAGTCGTCCGGGTTGGTGGTGTTGGGCAGGTCCTCGTTCTCCTTGAACTCGTCCACGCAGGCCTGGAGGAGGTGGGAGACGCGGAGGCCCTTCTGGCTCTTCTCGAGGAAGTCCTTGATCGCCATCTTCTTGGCGCGGCCCACGATGTTCTCGATCATGGCGCCGGAGTTGAAGTCCTTGAAGTAGAGAACTTCCTTGTCGCCGTTGGCGTAGGTGACCTCCAGGAAGCGGTTCTCCTCGGATTCGGCGTACATCTGTTCGACGGCCGTCTGGATCATGCTCTGGACCGTGGCGGCCTTGGACCCACTGTGCTCGGCGAGGTCTTCGCTGTGCAGGGGGAGGCGCTCGGTGAGGTACTTGCCGAAGATGTCCTTGGCCGCCTCGGCGTCCGGGCGCTCGATCTTGATCTTCACGTCCAGTCGGCCGGGACGCAGGATGGCGGGGTCGATCATGTCCTCACGGTTGGAGGCACCGATCACGACCACGTTCTGCAGGCCCTCCACGCCGTCGATCTCGGCGAGCAGCTGCGGGACGATGGTGTTCTCCACGTCCGAGCTGACACCGGAGCCACGGGTGCGGAAGAGGGACTCCATCTCGTCGAAGAAGACGATGACCGGGGTGCCCTCGCTGGCCTTCTCACGGGCCCGCTGGAAGACGAGGCGGATCTGCCGCTCCGTCTCACCGACGTACTTGTTCAGGAGCTCGGGGCCCTTGATGTTGAGGAAGAAGCTCTTGCCGGCGGCCTGGCCGGTCACCTCGGCGACCTTCTTGGCCAGCGAGTTGGCCACGGCCTTGGCGATCAGGGTCTTACCGCATCCGGGGGGCCCGTACAGCAGGACACCCTTCGGCGGCCGCAGTTCGTGCTCCTTGAACAGGTCCGGGTAGAGGTACGGGAGCTCGACCGCGTCGCGGATGGCCTCGATCTGGCCGCCGAGGCCGCCGATCTGCTCGTAGCCGATGTCGGGGACCTCTTCGAGGACGAGCTCCTCGACCTCGCTCTTGGGCACGACCTCGTAGACGTAGCCGGAGCGGGGTTCGAGCAGGAGGGCGTCGCCGGGGCGGATGGTGACGTCCAGCAGCGGCTCGGCGAGCCGTACCACCCGCTCCTCGTCGGTGTGCCCGAGCACCAGGGCCCGCTCGCCGTCCTCGAGGATCTCCTTGAGTGTGACGATGTCGCCGACGCGCTCGAACTCCATGGCGTCGACCACGTTGAGCGCTTCGTTGAGCATCACTTCCTGGCCGCGCCGGAGCTCGTCGAGCTCGACGCTGGGGCTGACGTTCACCCTGAGCTTGCGGCCGCCGGTGAAGATGTCGGCGGTGCCGTCCTCGTTGGCCGTCAGGAAGACACCGAAGCCGGCCGGCGGCTGCGCGAGCCGGTCGACTTCCTCCTTGAGGGCCACGATCTGGTCACGGGCCTCACGGAGCGTGTTGGCGAGCCGCTCGTTCTGCGCGGACACGCCGGCCAGATTGGTCTGCAGCTCGACGATCCGCTCTTCGAGAATCCTCGTGTGTCGCGGAGAGTCGGCGAGCTTGCGTCGCAGGACGGCGATCTCCTGCTCAAGGTAGGCGATCTGCCCGGCCGGGTCGTCGGACCCGCGTCCCGGGCGGATGCCGCGGTTCATGTCGTCGTCGTGGGCTGCCACGGTCCTCACCTCCTCCAAGGGGAGCTGGACGCTTCCAGACCCTACCTGGGCGGGTGTCGATTGAAACCCCTAGATCACAAAGACGGTCGGGGTGTGTCCGATCTTCACCCTTGCGCTCTCCCTCACGCCAGGGGAATACCCAGCGAACATGATTGGAACCCAGCCTCAGGTACGGTCGAAGCGTTCAACACCCGTCAGAGCTGGCCGGATTCCCGATACGGCTCGACGTATGAAACGGCAGGAGACATGAGCGTGCAGCAGGAGGCCGGGGTCGAGGGCGAGGCACTGGAGGTCTGGATCGACCAGGACCTGTGTACCGGTGACGGGATCTGCGCCCAGTACGCGCCCGAGGTGTTCGAGCTGGACATCGACGGTCTGGCCTATGTGAAGAGCCCCGACGACGAGTTGCTCCAGGACAAGGGCGCGACAACGCCCGTTCCGCTGCCGCTTCTCACGGACGTGATCGACTCGGCGAAGGAGTGTCCGGGCGACTGCATCCACGTACGTCGGGTTTCGGACAGGACCGAAGTTTACGGGCCGGACGCGGAGTGACTACTTCTCTACGTACCGTCACTACTGTCTGATATCTCACACGCGGGGGCTCAGTAGCCTCACACGCTGCGGGCACCGGCCGGTGCCGAGCGCACGAACGCGCCGTCCTGCCAACGCCATTTCGCGTCGCTGCGCACATCGGGGCAGCAACGCGGCACATCGGACGACGAGTAGCCGAGGAGCGCGGCCGTGACGGCGCCGTCGCGCACGGCGACGTCGCTGACGGTGGTGCCGTCCTTGGGGTCGAGCAGGTTCGCCACCACACGCGGTGCGCCGCCGTCCCGGCCCCGGGTGAGGACGTACACGCCGTCCGGCGGGGTGCCCATCGGGGAGTCGCAGTGGACCACGGCCACCGTCTCGGGGTTGCCGTCGCCGTCGAGGTCGCCGGAGACCTTCTTCTCCACCACGGCCTTCACCGGGCCGCACTCGAGGGGGAACTCCACCACGGCCGGGTCGGGCGCGGCCACGTTCGCCGGCGCGCTTCTGGTCTCGGGGGCGGACGGCTGGGCCGCCGTGGCCGCGCCCGGCTGGAAGAGCGAGGAGAGGGCCACGACGCCGGCGACTGCCGTCGCGGTGGCGAGCCAGTGGATGGGGCGGGTGTGGGTGTGGGCGAGCTCCGGGACGGCGGAAGGCTGCACTAGGAGTGTCTCCTGAGGGCTGTGCCGGTGGGTGGCCAAGATGGTGCCACACGTCACACCGCGAGGGAACGGCGGGGTGTGCAGGTCCTGTGCCGGGGAAGTCAGAAGGGTTACGGTCCCTGCCGCCGCGTCAGCGAGCGGGTGCCGTCGCGGGCCGCGGGGCGCCCGCGTCACGTCGGCAAGGCGGGCCGCCGGGGGTCTGTTTCAGGTCAAGGGGGATATGCACTGGTTCACCCGTCGCGGCGGCCCGGGGCAACAGGAAGGCGCCGTGACGGAGTTCCGACGGTGGGTCCGGGAACTCCGCCGCGGCGCCTGTGCGTTGTGCGGGGCGGCGGGCCGTGTCAGCGGCCGGTGCCGCCGTCGGCGTTGGGGCCGGCGTAGTCCTCGCCGTAGGCGCCCTTGGCGGGGCGGCGGCGGCGCATGGGCGGCTCGACGCCGTCGGCGAGGCGGCGGGCCGTGAGCAGGAATCCGGTGTGGCCGATCATCCGGTGGTCCGGGCGGACGGCCAGGCCCTCGATGTGCCAGTTGCGGATCATCGTCTCCCAGGAGGTCGGCTCGTTGAAGCAGCCGATCTCGCGGATGGACTCGACGGTCCGGGCGAGCTGGGTGGTGGTCGCCACGTAGCAGCACAGGATGCCGCCGGGGACCAGCGCCTTGGAGACGGCCTCCAGGCACTCCCAGGGGGCGAGCATGTCGAGGATGACGCGGTCGACGTCGGCGTCGGACAGGTTGTCCTGGAGGTCGCCGACGGTGAGCTGCCAGGCGGGGTGCGGGCCGCCGAAGTAGCGCTCCACGTTCGCCTGGGCGATCTCGGCGAAGTCCGCGCGGCGCTCGTAGCTGTGCAGCATGCCCTGGTCGCCGATGGCGCGCAGCAGGAAGCTGCTGAGCGAGCCCGAGCCGACACCGGCCTCCACGACGCGGGCGCCGGGGAAGATGTCGGCGAAGGCGAGGATCTGCCCCGCGTCCTTCGGGTAGACGACGGCTGCCCCGCGGGGCATGGACAGGACGTAGTCGGGGAGCAGGGGGCGCAGCGCGAGGTAGGCGACGTTTCCTGTGGTGCGGACAACGCTGCCCTCGGGAGCGCCGATCAGTTCGTCGTGCGGGAAGGAACCCTTGTGGGTGTGGAAGTTCTTCCCGGCCTCGAGCGTGAACGTGTAGTGGCGGCCCTTGGGGTCGGTCAGCTGTACCTGGTCCCCGACCTTGAAGGGCCCGCGCCTGCGGGCGGCACCGGTCGGTTCGGACATGTGACCAGCCTACCGGCACCTGAGAGGGCCTCCGACCACGGTCCGCCCCCTAGGAGGGACGGGCCATGGCCTTCACGAAGGCCCGTTCCACGTCGGCCGCGGACAGAACGCCGTAGATCTCGCCGGTCTCCTCGACCACCAGGTACTCGGTCGCGGGGGTCGCCCGGAGCGCGTCCAGGAGCTCCTCGCCGGACAGTTCTGCCGAGACGCGCATGCCGTCGGTCAGGTCCTGGGCGAGGCCGCTGACCGCGACCCAGGGGCGGCGGTGTTCGGGTACGCCGACGATGGCGGCCTCGCGGACGAGGGAGACGGGGTTGCCGTGGGCGTCGACGACGACCAGGGCGCGGGCGCCGGCGGCGTTGGCGCGGCGCAGGGCCTCCGAGAGCGGCGTGTGGGTCTCGACCGGGACGGCACGGCGGGTGAGCGCGCGGGCGCGCAGTTCGGGCAGGTGCTCGCGCAGGCGGGCCATGCGCAGGCTGTTGCCGGCGCCGGTCCAGATGATCGCGGCGAGGATGGCGGCGAGCAGGGCGTCCAGGACGGTGTCCATGCCGACGTTGTCCACGGCGTCGGTGCCGAGGGCGCCGGACTGGGTCAGCAGGGGCAGGCCGATCAGGACGGAGATGGCGAGGGCGCGGCCGACCCAGGCGGCGGCGACGGTGCCGGTCATGGGCCTGCCGGTGATCTTCCAGACGACCGCGCGGAGCATGCGGCCGCCGTCCAGGGGCAGGCCGGGCAGGAGGTTGAACGCGGCCACGATGAGGTTGGAGATCATCAGGCCGGCCAGCAGGACGCCCGGAACCGTGCCGGGTTCCACGGTCTGCAGGGCGCCGTAGAAGACGCCGGCCAGGACGAGGGAGAGCAGCGGTCCGACGAAGGCGAGCACGAACTCCCGGCCGGGGGTCTCGGCCTCCTTCTCGATCTCGGAGACGCCGCCGAAGAACTGGAGCTGGATGCGGCGGACGGGGAGCTTGAAGCGGAGGGCGGCGACCGTGTGGGCCAGCTCGTGCACCAGCACCGACGCGTAGAAGGCGACCGCGAAGAACAGGGAGACCAGGTAGCGGGCTGCGCCGAGCTCGGGCAGCACGCGCTCCAGCTGTCCGCCGAACACCCAGGTGATCAGCGCGGCGACGAGGAACCAGCTGGGCGCGACGTAGACGGGCACGCCGAACGGCCGCCCCATCAGCAGCCCGCCGCGCGGCTCCGGTCGCTGCGGCGCGGGGCCCTTGCCGTCGGCCGAGTGCGCGAGGTGGCGGTCACCGGTGCCGGGGGTGGCGTGCCGGCTGTTCGCCTCGGGCTTGCCCGCGGCGGAGTCCGAGTACGGACCGGCGGCATAGGCACGGTCGGGGTGCGCGTCACCCTCCGCCGGCCGACTGCCGTCGTGCTCGCCGTGGGCGGGGGCCTTGCGCAGGGCATCGGGCTCGGGGCGGTCGGGGGTGGGGGCATCCGACCGGTTACTGCCGTCGTGGTCGCCGTGGGCGGGAGCCTCGCGCTGGGCATCGGCCACGGGTCGGTCCGCGGGCGCGGCGGCATCCGACCGGTTGCTGCCGTCGTGGTCGCCGCCGGTATCGGCCACAGGGTGGTCCGGGTGCACGTCCCCGTCCGTCGGCCGGCCGCCGTTGTCCTCGCCACGGGCCGGGGACTCGCGCAAGGCATCGGCCGCGGGTCGGTCCGCCGGCGCGGCGGCGTCCGCCGAACGGCTGCTGTCGTCCTCGCCGTGGGCGGGAGCCTCGCGAAGGGCCTCGGTCTGTCGGCGGTTCGCGGCGTCCCCGGAGCGGTGGCTGCCGGGGGCGTCGTGAGCGGACCGCTCGGGGCGGTCCGCGTCCGGGTCGGCCTCCGAACGGGGGCTTTCGGCGTCCCCGCGGGGGTCGGGTGACGCTTCCGGGGGGCCGTCCGCGGTGGGGGCCGGGTTCTGGCCCGATGCCGAGGGGTCCGGTCGCACGGCCGGGCGGTCGGGCCCGGGCGGCTCGTCCGCTGCCGGTTCGGGTGTCCGTCCGGACGGGCGGTCGTCCGGCCGGGTCGGCGGCGTCGCGGCAGGGGCGTCGTCGTCGCTCGTGGAGGTGAACCGCCGTACGTCCGTGGACTGTTCGTCGGCGGGGGTCGGGTCGGTGGCCCGGGCCGGAGGCCCTGCGTGGCGCTCGGCCGACTCCTCGTTGCCGGACCGCGGCTGCCCGCGCCCGCCGCTCTCGTCCACCGGTGTCCCCTCGTTCGCATCGTCTCCCGCGCCTGCCGGACGGGAGGGTCTCGAGTCGATGGTATGCGTCCGTCGAGGTGCCTTCCGCCCCGGCACCCCTGAGTTTCCCTCGGTCCCGCCACCTCACTCCTGCCCACGGCGTGACCGCGCCTGGGTCACTGTCAGTGGCGGCCCGTATGGTCTGGGGCATGGAGACGAGCACCGAGGGCGCGGCGCAGCCCGACAGCAACCCTGCCGCGGCGGTGGATCCGCCGGCCCAGGCCGGGCCTGTGGAGGCGGCCGTCGAGACGGCGGAGACAGCAGTGGACACGGCGGCCGAGACCGCGCCGCACGAGACCGCGGCCGAGACCGCGCCCCGGGCCATACCGCCCGCCTCGCTGTCCCCCTCGCGTGCCAGTGACTTCATGCAGTGCCCGCTGCTCTACCGCTTCCGGGTCATCGACCGGCTGCCGGAGAAGCCGAGCGAGGCGGCGACCAGGGGCACGCTGGTGCATGCGGTCCTGGAGCGCCTCTTCGACGCCCCGGCGGCCGAGCGCACGGCGCCCCGGGCGAAGTCGCTGGTCCCGGGCCAGTGGGACCGGCTGCGGGAGACGCGGCCGGAGGTCGTGGAGCTGTTCGCCGACGATCCGCAGGGCGAGCGGCTGGCGCGCTGGCTGGGCGAGGCCGAGCAGCTCGTCGAGCGCTGGTTCACCCTGGAGGACCCCAGCCGGCTGGAGCCCGCCGAGCGGGAGCTGTTCGTCGAGGCCGAGCTGGAGTCCGGGCTGCGGCTGCGCGGCATCATCGACCGGGTCGACGTGGCGCCCACGGGCGAGGTCCGGATCGTCGACTACAAGACGGGGAAGGCCCCCAGGCCCGAGTACTCCGAGGGCGCCCTGTTCCAGATGAAGTTCTACGCCCTCGTCGTCTGGCGGCTGAAGAACGTGGTCCCGAGGCGGCTCCAGCTGGTCTATCTCGGCAGCGGCCAGGTGCTGACGTACGACCCCGTCCTCGCCGACCTGGAGCGGGTCGAGCGCAAGCTGCTCGCGCTGTGGGAGGCGATCCGGCTGGCGACCGAGACGGGCGACTGGCGGCCGCGCCCCACGAAGCTGTGCGGCTGGTGCGACCACCAGGCCCACTGCCCGGAGTTCGGCGGCACTCCCCCGCCGTACCCGCTGCCGCTGCCCCTGCGGGCGACCGGCCAGGGCGGCTGAGTCCGGCGCCCCCGCGCAGGGCAGAATGGGGCCGGACTAGCGAAGGAGACTTACGTGGCCATCCGCGTCCTACTGGTCGACGACCAGCCACTGCTCCGTACGGGCTTCCGGATGATCCTGGAGGCCGAGCAGGACCTCGCGGTCGTCGGCGAGGCCGGAGACGGCCTCCAGGCTCTGGACCAGGTGCGGGCGCTGCAGCCCGACGTGGTCCTGATGGACATCCGTATGCCGCGGATGGACGGCGTGGAGGCGACCCGTCAGATCACCGGCCCCGGGCGGGACGGTCCGGCGAAGGTCCTGGTGCTGACCACCTTCGACCTCGACGAGTACGTGGTGGAGGCGCTGCGGGCCGGCGCCAGCGGCTTCCTGCTGAAGGACGCCCCGGCCAACGAGCTGGTGCAGGCGATCCGGGTCGTGGCCGCGGGCGAGGCGATGCTCGCGCCGAGCATCACCAGGCGGCTGCTCGACAAGTACGCCACGCATCTGCCGTCGGGCGAGGAGCCGGTGCCGGACACGCTGCACACGCTCACCGACCGCGAGGTGGAGGTGCTGAAGCTGGTGGCGCGCGGGCTGTCCAATGCGGAGATCGCGGCGGACCTGTTCGTCAGCGAGACCACCGTCAAGACGCACGTCGGGCATGTGCTGACCAAGCTGGGCCTGCGCGACCGCGTGCAGGCCGCGGTGTACGCGTACGAGAGCGGACTGGTGCGCCCCGGCGCGCAGTAGACACCCGCACACCGGACACACAGAGGGCGCCCCCTGCTCGGCAGGGGGCGCCCTCTTCCATCACGCACGCGGGTGCGTCAGGCGTCCTTGCTCAGCTCCCAGAAGCGGAACACGGTGGACGCGTCGAGGCAGTACTCCAGTCCGTAGACGCCGTCGCGGACGACCGCGTACTGCTTGGCCTGCCACACCGGCAGGACGGGCAGTTCGTCGGCGACGATGTCCTGGAGCTCGCCGAACTCCTGGTCCGTGGCGGCACGGTTGGTCACGGCGGCGGTGCGCGGGATGAGCGTGCCGGTGATGGTGCCGTTGTCGTAGTTGTTGCCCAGCACGTTGCCCTTGCCGAAGAAGGGGGCCGTGAAGTTGTCGGCGTCCGGGTAGTCGGGCACCCAGCCCTTCACGTAGACGCCGTACTTGCCGGCGGCGATGTCCTTCTCGTACTGGCCGAAGGGGACGGACTTGACGGTGGCGTCGAACAGGCCGCTCGCGTTGAGCTGGCCGGCGATGGCGTTCAGCTCCTGGTCGGTGGCGGGGCCGTAGCGGGACGGCGTGGACCAGAGGGTCAGCTTCACCTTGCCGCTGATGCCGTCGGCGCGCAGCGCGTCGGCCGCCTTGGACCGGGAGGGGCGGGCGCCGTAGGTGTCGAAGAAGGCCGTGTTGTGGCCGGCGATTCCCGCCGGGATGATCGAGTAGAGCGGGGTCGCGGTGCCCTGGTAGACGTCCTTGATGAGGGCTTCGCGGTCGAGCAGATGGGCGATGGCCTTGCGTACGCCGGCCTTTCCGGCGACCGGGTCGTTCATGTTGAACACCAGGTGCTGCACCTCGGCGCTGCTGCCCTCGACGACCTCCACGCCGGTGCCGTCGTCGGCCTTCTCCATGTCCGCGATGTCGCCGGCGGTCAGGCCGCGGTAGGCGATGTCGACGTCCCCGGCCTGGATCGCCTGCTTCAGGGCGGTCTGGTCGCCGTCGAAGAACTTGAGCGTCACGCCCGCGTTCTTCACCTCGGCGGTGCCCTTGTAGTTCTTGTTGACGGAGAACACGGCCTGCTCGTCGTCGATCGAGTCGAGCTGGTAGGGGCCGGAGCCGACGGCCTTGCCGTCCTTGCGCAGCCCGTCCGCGTCGTACTGGCGGTGGTCGACGATGGAGCCGGCGCCGGAGGCGACCTTGCTCGGGAACGTGGCGTCGGCCGTGTTGAGCCGGAAGACGACCGTCTTCGCGTCCGGCGTCTCGACCTTGTCCAGCGTGGGGAACATGATCGCGGGCCCGTCGGGGTCGTTGATCTTCAGCATGCGGTCGAAGGAGAACTTGACGTCCTCCGAGGTGAGCGCGTCACCGTTGCTGAACTTCAGGCCGTCCTTCAGCGTGCACTTGTAGACCGTGGTCTGCGTGTCGGTGAAGGAGCAGCTCTCGGCGGCCTCCGGCTGGGGTTCCGTGGCGCCCTTGGGGAAGCTCAGCAGCGACTGGAAGACGTTGTTGAACAACAGCCAGGAGCCGGGGTCGTAGCCGGAGGCCGGGTCGGTGGCCAGGACGTCGTCGGACATCCCCACCACCACGTTGGAGCCGTCCCCCGCGGAGTCTCCGGTTTCCGTGCCACAGCCGGTCAGCAGGCCGGAGGCGAGCCCCGCCACGAGGGGCAGGACCGGCCACTGGTTGCGTATGTTCACGTGTGTGCCCTGTCGTCGGTTCTCGAGAACGCCCGGAGCATGTCCCTGGCTCCGGGGCACGGTTCCCCGGGGCCGCGGTCACCGGCCCCGGAGTTCCAGTGGGTCCGTCAGCCGCTCACACCCCGGCCGAGCTCCCACAGCTGGAGCGTCGACGAGGAGTTGAGGGCGTACGCGGTACCCGTGATGTCGTCGCGCGCGGCGACGTACTGCTTGCCCTGCCAGAGCGGCAGCACCGGCACGTCGGAGGCGACGATGTCCTGAATGTCCGTCAGGCTGGTGGCGGCGGACAGCCGGTCCGCCTCACGGCGGGACTCCGGAATCAGGGTGCTCCGGATCTGGCTGTTGTCGTACGGCGAGCCGAGGGTGTTGTCCTTGTCCAGGAACGGCGCGAGGAAGTTGTCAGCGTCCGGGAAGTCCGGGAACCAGCCCATGCCGTAGACGTCGTACTCACCCTTCTTCTCAGCCGGGCGGAAGGTGTCCCACGGTGCGCCCTTGATGCTGACGTCGAACAGGCCGCTGGAGTTCAGCTGGTCGCGGAGGACCTCGAACTCCTGCTTGGTGGCCGGACCGTAGTGGTCGGTCGTGTAGTGCAGCGTGAGCTTCACCGGGGTGGTGACGTTCGCCTGGTTCAGCAGCGAGCGCGCCTTGGTGACGCTCGGGTCGCCGTACTTGTTGAAGAACGAGTTGGAGTGGCCGGTGACGCTGGCCGGGACGAGCGAGTACAGCGGCTCGGCCTGGGACCCGTAGACCTTGGAGACCAGCGCGCTGCGGTTGACGACCTGGGCCATCGCCTGGCGCACGGCCTTGGACTTCACGGTCGGGGCGTCGGTGTTGAAGCCCAGGTAGCGGATCTCGAGGCCGGGCATCTCGACGAGGTCGATGTCGGTGTCCGCGTCGCCCGAGAGCTTGCGGATCTGCTCCGGCGACATCGCTCGGGTCATCAGGTCGATGTCGCCCTTGTTCAGCGCGGTGCCCATGGCGTCGGCGTCCTTGAAGGAGACCATCTCGACCTTGTCGTTGTTCACCGTCAGGCTCCCCTTGTAGTCGGGGTTGCGGGTGAACCGGGCCTTGACCATCTCGTTGTTCTCGACCTCGGCCTTGAGCGTGTACGGGCCGGAGCCCTCGAGGTCGAAGCCGTCGCGCAGCTTGTTCTTCGGGTAGTCGTCGGGGTCGACGATGCCGGCGACCGGGGTCGACAGCTTGTACGGAAAGGTCGCGTCGGCGGTCTTGAGGTGGAAGATGACCTCGCGGTCGCCCTGCGTCTCGACGGTGTCGATGGTGGACAGCAGCGCGAACACGCCGCTGTCGGCCTTGAGGGAACGGGCGCGGTCGATGGAGTACTTGACGTCGGCCGCGGTGACGGCGTCACCGTTGGCGAACTTCAGGCCGTCGCGCAGGGTGCAGGCGTAGCGCTCGTTGCCGGTGTCGGTGAAGCCGCAGCGCTCGGCGGCCTCGGGGACCGGCTCGCCCTCGCCGCGCGGCTGGATCATCAGGGTCTGCACGGTCTGGCGCAGGATGTTCCAGGTGCCGACGTCGTAGGCGTACGCCGGGTCGAGGGGTGCGGGGGCGTCCTTCGAGGCGGTGAACCGGTCCGTGGTGCCGACGACGATCGCGTCGCCGTTGTCGCTCCCGCTGTCGGACCCGCCGCAGGCGGCGAGCACCGGCGCGAGCAGGCCGATCACGGCCGGCAGCACCAAAGTCTTGCGGTTCATGCTCGAGTTTCTCCAGAGCTGTCGACTCCGTGTACCCGGCATGCAGGGGTGGCGCAGCGGATCACGGGGGTGGGGCGATGTTCTCGCGTCGAGATTAGTCGCGGTCGGCAGGAGGGTTCGCCGCCACCGGAGTTGAGCACCCATCACGCTGCGGAACCGGGCGTGGACGCACCGAAAACCCGACAGCGGAAGCTTTGGTGCAGCGTTCCACCAATCGGGACACAAGGGCACGCCGACAGCCCCCTTGAGGGGGTGCGCAGCACGCGCCGGACCTGCTGTCGACCCCGGACCGCGTGGGGAACGTCACACCCGTAAACGGGTGCGAGGGTACGGGAATTCGATCCTCCGAGGAGTTCGAATTCACCTTCGGAATTACCGTCCTAACACCGCTGCACGCTGGGTGAACACCTAGCGCATTTCCGTCATCAGGCCGTGCAGAAATGTCAGGTCGACCTCTTCCAGAGAGGTGACGACCGTGCGCCTGAGGGCCGGGGCGATCGGGGCCACGGAGGGCACCGCCACGACGTGGCAGCCCGCGGCCTCGGCCGCGGCGACTCCGGTCGCGGTGTCCTCGATGACGGCGCACCGGGCGGGCTCGGCGCCGAGTCCGGCGGCGGCCGCCAGGTACGGGTCGGGGTGGGGCTTGGTGCGGGGGACCTCGTCACCGGCCACCGTGAGGTGGAAGTGGTGCGCGCCCAGAGAGGTCAGCACCCGGTCGATGATGCGCCGGTGCGAGGCGGAGACCAGGGCCGTGGGGATCTCGTACTCGTACAGCTCGGCCAGCAGCCGGCCGGCGCCGGGCATCAGCGGCAGGGTGCGGCCGATGCGGTCCTCGAAGCCGTCGTTCAGCAGCACCGTGAGCTCGTCGAGGGTGATGTCCGCGCCGGTGGCCTCGATCAGGAACCCCGCGCTGCGGGTCATGGGGCCGCCGACCACGACATGGCGCCAGGACTCGTCGAGCCTGTGGCCGAGGGAGGCGAAGACCTCGACCTCGACGTCCCACCAGAAGCCCTCCGTGTCCACCAGGGTGCCGTCCATGTCGAGGAGCACGGCTTGCAGAGCTGAACCTTCGGCCGTAAGGGTGCCGAGCGCGGGGACCGTACTGGTCATCCACGTACCTCCTTGAGGGACGTTCAGGCCGGTTCCCGGGAGGGAACCGGCCTGCGGTGGACCGACCAGTCTACGTCGTGCGCGGACGAAACGCTTCTTTTGGCCACCGGGCGCCCGGGAGGGGCTCAGCGGGCGTTGAAGTACTTCGCCTCCGGGTGGTGGATCACGATGGCGTCCGTGGACTGCTCGGGGTGCAGCTGGAACTCCTCGGACAGGTGGACGCCGATGCGCTCCGGCTGGAGCAGGTCGGCGATCTTCGCGCGGTCCTCCAGGTTGGGGCAGGCTCCGTAGCCGAGGGAGAAGCGGGCGCCCCGGTACTTCAGCTCGAACATGCCCTGCATCTCGTCCGGGTCCTCGCCGGCGAAGCCGAGTTCGGAGCGCACGCGCGCGTGCCAGTACTCGGCGAGCGCCTCGGCCAGCTGCACGGACAGGCCGTGCAGTTCGAGGTAGTCGCGGTAGGCGTTGGCCTCGAAGAGCCGCGCGGTCTCCTCGCCGATGCGCGAGCCGACGGTGACGACCTGGAGGCCCACAACGTCGATCTCGCCGGACTCCTCCGGGCGGAAGAAGTCGGCCAGGCACAGGCGCCGGCCGCGGCGCTGGCGCGGGAAGGTGAAGCGGGTGCGCTCGTTGCCCTGCTCGTCCAGGATGATCAGGTCGTCGTCCTTGGAGACGCACGGGAAGTAGCCGTAGACCACGGCCGCCTCCAGCAGGTTCTCCGTCTGAAGCCGGTCCAGCAGCCCGCGCAGCCGGGGCCGGCCCTCGCTCTCGACGAGCTCCTCGTACGACGGGCCCTCGCCGGTGCGGGCCTGCCTGAGGCCCCACTGGCCCTTGAACAGGGCGCCCTCGTCGAGCCAGCTCGCGTACTCCTTGAGCTGGATGCCCTTGATCACGCGGGTGCCGCGGAAGGGCGGCTCGGGGACGGGGTTGTCGGTGGCGACGTCGGAGCGGACGTGCCCCTCCTCGGGGCGCTCCTCGACCGCGGCCGGGGCGGTGGCCCGCACACGGCGCTGCTTCAGCTCGGGCAGCTTCGCACCGGGCACGCCCCGCTTGACGCCGATCAGGGCGTCCATCAGGCGCAGGCCCTCGAAGGCGTCGCGGGCGTAGCGGACCTCGCCCTGATAGATCTCGTGCAGGTCCTGCTCGACGTAGGCGCGGGTGAGGGCGGCACCGCCGAGGATCACCGGGAAGCGGGCGGCGAGTCCCCGGGTGTTGAGCTCCTCCAGGTTCTCCTTCATGATCACGGTGGACTTGACCAGGAGACCGGACATGCCGATGACGTCGGCCTTGTGCTCCTCGGCGGCGTCCAGGATCGCGGAGACCGGCTGCTTGATGCCCAGGTTGACGACGTTGTAGCCGTTGTTGGTCAGGATGATGTCGACGAGGTTCTTGCCGATGTCGTGCACGTCGCCGCGCACGGTGGCGAGCACGATGGTGCCCTTGCCGGCCTCGTCGGTCTTCTCCATGTGCGGTTCGAGGTGGGCGACGGCCGTCTTCATCACCTCGGCGGACTGCAGGACGAACGGCAGCTGCATCTGGCCGGAGCCGAACAGCTCGCCGACGACCTTCATGCCCTCCAGCAGGGTCTCGTTGACGATGTCCAGGGCCGGGCGGGACTGCAGGGCCTCGTCGAGGTCGGCCTCCAGGCCGTTCTTCTCGCCGTCGATGATGCGCCGCTTCAGGCGCTCGTCCAGCGGCAGGGCGGCCAGCTCCTCGGCCTTGCCCGCCTTGAGGGACTTGGCGGTGGCGCCCTCGAACAGCTGCATCAGCTTCTGGAGGGGGTCGTAGCCCTCGGCGCGGCGGTCGTAGATCAGGTCCAGAGCCGTCTGGACCTCCTCCTCGCTGAAGCGGGCGATCGGCAGGATCTTGCTCGCGTGCACGATCGCCGAGTCCAGGCCCGCCTTGACGCACTCGTCGAGGAAGACGGAGTTGAGCAGGATGCGGGCGGCCGGGTTGAGGCCGAAGGAGATGTTGGACAGGCCCAGGGTGGTCTGCACCTTCGGGTGGCGCCGCTTCAGCTCGCGGATGCCCTCGATGGTGGCGATGCCGTCCTTGCGGGACTCCTCCTGGCCGGTGCAGATGGTGAAGGTCAGGCAGTCGACGAGGATGTCCTCCTCGTGGATGCCCCAGTTCTCCGTCAGGTCGTCGATGAGCCGTTCGGCGATCTCGACCTTCTTCTCGGCGGTGCGGGCCTGGCCCTCCTCGTCGATGGTCAGCGCGATGAGGGCGGCACCGTGCTCCCTGGCGAGCTGGGTGACCTTCGCGAAGCGGGACTCGGGTCCGGCGCCGTCCTCGTAGTTCACCGAGTTGATCACCGCGCGGCCGCCGAGCTTCTCCAGACCGGCCCGGATCACCTCGACCTCGGTGGAGTCCAGCACGATCGGCAGCGTGGAGGCGGTGGCGAAGCGGCCGGCCAGTTCCTCCATGTCGGCGACGCCGTCGCGGCCGACGTAGTCCACGCACAGGTCGAGCATGTGCGCGCCCTCGCGGATCTGCTCCCGGGCCATCTCCACGCAGTCGTCCCAGCGGCCGTCCAGCATGGCCTCGCGGAACTTCTTCGAGCCGTTGGCGTTGGTGCGCTCGCCGATGGCCAGGTAGGAGGTGTCCTGCCGGAACGGGACCGACTGGTACAGCGACGCCGCGCCCGGCTCGGGCTGCGGGGCGCGCTCGCTCGGGGTGACGTCCCGGACGCGCTCGACCAGCTGCCGCAGGTGCTCCGGCGTGGTGCCGCAGCAGCCGCCGACCAGGGACAGGCCGTAGTCCCGGACGAAGTTCTGCTGGGCGTCGGCCAGGCCCTGGGGATCGAGCGGGAAGTGGGCGCCGTCCTTGGTGAGGATCGGCAGACCGGCGTTCGGCATGCACAGCAGCGGGATCCGCGAGTGGCGCGTCAGATAGCGCAGGTGCTCGCTCATCTCGGCCGGACCGGTCGAGCAGTTCAGGCCGATCATGTCGATGCCGAGGGGCTCCAGCGCGGTCAGCGCCGCGCCGATCTCGGAGCCGAGCAGCATGGTGCCGGTGGTCTCGAAGGCCATCGAGCACAGCAGGGGCACCTCGACGCCGGTGGCCTCCATGGCCCGGCGGGCGCCGAGGACGGAGGCCTTCGTCTGGAGCAGGTCCTGCGTGGTCTCCACGAGCAGCGCGTCGGCGCCGCCGGCGAGCAGGCCCTCGGCGTTGGCCTGGTAGCCGTCGCGGATGGCGCCGTAGGTGACGTGGCCGAGCGTGGGCAGCTTGGTGCCGGGGCCGATCGAGCCGAGCACCCAGCGCGGCCGGCCGTCCCGGGCGGCGTACTCGTCGGCCGCCTCGCGGGCGATCCGGGCACCCGCCTCGGACAGTTCGTGCACCCGGTCGGAGATCTCGTACTCCGCCGCGGCCGTGTGGTTGGCGCCGAAGGTGTTGGTCTCGACGCAGTCGACGCCGACCGCGAAGTACGCGTCGTGGACGGAACGGACGATGTCCGGCCGGGTCAGGTTGAGGATCTCGTTACAGCCTTCGAGATTCTCGAAGTCCTCGAGCGTCGGGTCCTGCGCCTGGAGCATGGTGCCCATGGCCCCGTCGGCCACGACCACACGGCTGGCCAGGGCCTCTCGGAGGGCGGACACGCGGGTCCGGCTGTCGGAAGGGGTCGGTGGCAACGAGGCCATGTAAAGGGCTCCCTCGAGTGCGACGGCTGTCGGCTATGCGGCTTCCCGGACACACGGGGGGCATCCGGGGGAACGGCGCACGGCGCCAGCGTAACCGGGCGCGGCCCGGGATGGGCAGGGCGTCCACGGGACGGACGCGCATGGCGTCCCGAATCGCCCTTGTGGCACTGATGTCCCACTGCTGTGGCCCTCGTGAGCCATTCGTGACGACCCGCCGGCGCAACAAATGGTGACCCGCCATTAGCGAGAGGTCGGCATCGACCGGTAGTGTTCGGCATTGCCGAACAAAGGCTGCGGGCGCCGCTGGTCGGCGGTCGAAGGGGACGGAGGCAGTACGGCGATGGCACGGAACATCCAGTCGCTCGAACGGGCGGCCGCGATGCTGCGGCTGCTCGCGGGCGGCGAGCGGCGGCTCGGCCTGTCGGACATCGCCTCGTCGCTGGGCCTGGCCAAGGGCACCGCCCACGGGATCCTGCGCACCCTCCAGCAGGAGGGCTTCGTGGAGCAGGACGACACCTCCGGGCGCTACCAGCTCGGCGCGGAGCTGCTGCGCCTGGGCACCACCTACCTCGATGTGCACGAGCTGCGGGCGCGGGCCCTGGTGTGGACCGACGACCTGGCCCGCTCCAGCGGCGAGAGCGTCTACCTGGGCGTGCTGCACCAGCAGGGCGTGCTGATCGTGCACCACGTCTTCCGGCCCGACGACAGCCGGCAGGTCCTGGAGATCGGGGCCATGCAGCCGCTGCACTCCACGGCGCTGGGCAAGGTCCTCTCCGCCTACGACCCGGTGGCGCACAGCGAGGCCCTGGAGGCCGACCGCAAGGCGTTCACGGACCGGACCGTGTGCGAGCCGGAGGACTTCGAGCACATCCTCGACGTCACCCGCGCGCGTGGGTACGCGGCGGACGTCGAGGAGACCTGGGAGGGCGTCGCCTCCCTCGCCGCGCCCATCCACGACCGGCGGCGCATGCCGGTCGGCGCGGTCGGCATCACGGGCGCCGTGGAACGGCTGTGCCGGCCCGACGAAGAGCGGGCGCTGCGCCCCGAGCTGATCGCGGCGGTCCGGGACTGCGCCCGCGCGGTCTCGCGGGATCTGGGTGCCGGGCGGTTCTGACAGGACACGCAAGGACCGGGGCGTCACAGGGCGCTCCGGTCCTCGGCATGCCCGCGCACGGGCCACCGGCGAGCTGCGCTGGAGATCCACGAGGCCGCGGCGATCAGTAACGATCGTGTTTTCGACAACACAGCCCTTGACGTGCTCGTAACGCCGAAGCAAGACTCCCGTCCATCGGTCGACATTGTCGAACAGCTACCGGCAATACGCGCTAGAGTGTGACAACGCCAGGCCGGTATCAAGAACTTCACCCCTGGACGAAGGACAAAGGAGTCGCGGGTGTCCAGCTCCGACATCTTCATCGGCGAGACCATCGGTACCGCCATACTCATCCTCCTCGGCGGCGGAGTGTGCGCCGCCGTCACACTGAAGGCCTCCAAGGCCCGGAACGCCGGCTGGCTCGCCATCACCTTCGGGTGGGGCTTCGCGGTGCTCACGGCGGTCTACACCTCGGCGCCGCTGTCCGGCGCCCATCTGAACCCGGCCGTCACCCTCGCGATCGCGATCAAGGACGGCGACTGGAAGAACGTCCCGGTCTACTGGGCCGGACAGATCCTCGGCGCCATGATCGGTGCCGCCCTGGTCTGGATCGCCTACTACGGCCAGTTCCACGCCCACCTCACCGACCGGGAGATCGTCGGCGGTCCGGGCGCGCAGGACACGGCCAAGGCCGTCGAGGCCCAGGAGAAGGCCGCCGGCCCCGTGCTGGGCATCTTCTCCACGGGGCCCGAGGTCCGGGTCGCCTGGCAGAACGTCGCCACGGAGATCATCGGCACCGTCGTGCTGGTGCTCGCCGTGCTCACCCAGGGCCTGAACGACAAGGGCAACGGCCTGGGCACGCTGGGCGCGCTGATCACCGCGCTCGTGGTGGTGTCCATCGGCCTGTCCCTCGGCGGCCCGACGGGCTACGCGATCAACCCGGCGCGTGACCTCGGTCCGCGCATCGTGCACGCGCTGCTGCCCCTGCCCAACAAGGGCGGCTCCGACTGGGGCTACGCCTGGGTCCCGGTGGTCGGTCCGCTGATCGGCGGCGCCATCGCGGCAGGCATCTACAACGTCGCATTCGCCTAGAAGCAATCCTCGCGCCCTGCGCGAAACTTCCAGCACGCGCCGTACGTAAAGCCCCTTAAACCCGGAATTATCAGGAGCACACAGTGACCGACGCGCACACCGCCGGCCCCTTCATCGCCGCCATCGACCAGGGCACCACCTCCTCCCGCTGCATCGTCTTCGACCGCGACGGCCGGATCGTGTCCGTCGACCAGAAGGAACACGAGCAGATCTTCCCGAAGCCGGGCTGGGTCGAGCACAACGCCACCGAGATCTGGACCAACGTCCAGGAGGTCGTCGCCGGGGCCATCGAGAAGGCCGGCATCACCCGCGACGACATCAAGGCCATCGGCATCACCAACCAGCGCGAGACGACCGTGCTGTGGGACAAGAACACCGGCGAGCCCGTCCACAACGCCATCGTCTGGCAGGACACCCGCACCGACGCCCTGTGCCGAGAGCTCGGCCGCAACGTCGGCCAGGACCGCTTCCGCCGCGAGACGGGCCTGCCCCTCGCCTCCTACTTCGCCGGCCCGAAGGCCCGCTGGCTGCTCGACAACGTCGACGGACTGAAGGAGCGCGCCGAGGCGGGCGACATCCTCTTCGGCACCATGGACAGCTGGGTCATCTGGAACCTGACCGGCGGTGTCGACGGCGGCAAGCACGTCACGGACGTCACCAACGCCTCCCGCACGATGCTGATGAACCTCCACACCATGGAGTGGGACGACAAGATCTGCGAGTCGATCGGCGTCCCGAAGCAGATCCTGCCCGAGATCCGCTCCTCCGCCGAGGTGTACGGCGAGATCACCGGCGGCAAGCTCGGCGACCTGCTCGGCGGCATCCCGGTCGCCTCCGCGCTCGGCGACCAGCAGGCGGCCCTGTTCGGCCAGACGTGTTTCGCCGAGGGCGAGACCAAGTCGACGTACGGCACCGGCACCTTCATGGTGATGAACACCGGTGACAAGATCATCAACTCGTACAGCGGCCTGCTGACCACCGTCGGCTACAAGATCGGCGACCAGGACACGGTCTACGCCCTGGAGGGCTCGATCGCCGTCACCGGTTCGCTGGTGCAGTGGATGCGCGACCAGATGGGCCTGATCTCCACGGCCGCCGAGATCGAGACGCTCGCGCTGTCGGTCGAGGACAACGGCGGTGCCTACTTCGTGCCGGCCTTCTCCGGCCTGTTCGCCCCGTACTGGCGCTCCGACGCCCGCGGTGTGATCGCCGGCCTGACCCGGTACGTCACCAAGGCGCACCTGGCCCGTGCCGTCCTGGAGGCCACCGCCTGGCAGACCCGCGAGATCGCCGACGCCATGACGAAGGACTCCGGCGTGGAGCTGGCCGCCCTGAAGGTCGACGGCGGCATGACCTCCAACAACCTGCTGATGCAGACCCTCGCCGACTTCGTGGACGCCCCCGTGGTGCGTCCGATGGTCGCCGAGACCACCTGCCTCGGCGCCGCCTACGCCGCCGGCCTCGCCGTCGGCTTCTGGAACAGCACCGACGACCTGCGCGCCAACTGGCGCCGGGCCGCCGAGTGGACCCCCCGCATGGACGCGGACACCCGCGCCCGTGAGTACAAGAACTGGCTCAAGGCCGTCGAGCGGACCATGGGCTGGCTCGAGGACGAGGAGTAAGAAACCGCATGACCAGTCAGTCCACCCTGCAGTCCGTGCCTGCCCTGGGGACGCACCCGGCCTCCGGCTCGAACCCGAGCCGAGCCGAGACCAGGGAGCAGCTCGCCAAGGCGTCGTACGACCTTCTCGTGATCGGCGGCGGCATCCTGGGCATCTCCACCGCCTGGCACGCCGCGCAGTCCGGCCTCAGGGTGGCTCTGGTCGACGCCGGTGACTTCGCCGGTGCCACCTCCTCCGCCTCCTCCAAGCTGCTCCACGGCGGTCTGCGCTACCTGCAGACCGGCGCGGTGAAGCTGGTGGCGGAGAACCACTTCGAGCGCCGTGCGGTCTCCCGGCAGGTGGCGCCCCACCTGGCGAACCCGCTCACGTTCTACCTCCCCGTGTACAAGGGCGGGCCGCACGGCGCGGCGAAGCTCGGGGCGGGCGTCTTCGCCTACTCCGCGCTGTCGGCCTTCGGTGACGGCGTCGGGCACCTGCTCTCGCCGGCCAAGGCCGCGCAGGACGTGCCCGAGCTGCGCACCGAGAACCTCAAGGCCGTGGCCGTGTACGGCGACGACCAGATGAACGACGCGCGCATGGCGCTGATGACGGTCCGCGGCGCTGTCGAGGCGGGCGCGGTCGTCCTCAACCACGCCGAGGTGACGGGCCTGCGCTTCACCCAGGGCCGCGTCACCGGCGCCGAGCTCAGGGACCGCCTCTCCGGCGACGAGTTCGGCGTCAGCGCCCGGCTGGTGCTGAACGCGACCGGCCCGTGGGTCGACCACCTGCGGAAGATGGAGGACCCGAACGCGGCGCCGTCCATCCGCCTGTCGAAGGGCGCGCACCTGGTCCTGAAGCGCACCTCCCACTGGAAGGCCGCGCTCGCCACCCCGATCGACAAGTACCGCATCACCTTCGCCCTCCCGTGGGAGGACATGCTGCTCCTCGGCACCACGGACGAGGAGTTCGAGGGCGACCCGGCGGACGTCGCGGTCACCGAGAAGGACATATCCCAGATCCTCGACGAGGCCGCCTTCTCCGTCCGCGAGCAGCAGCTGAGCCGCGACCTGATCACGTACTCCTTCGCCGGTCTGCGGGTGCTGCCGGGCGGCCCCGGCGACACCGCGAAGGCCAAGCGCGAGACGGTGGTGACCGAGGGCAAGGGCGGCATGCTGTCCGTCGCGGGCGGCAAGTGGACCACCTTCCGCCACATCGGCCGGACCATCATGCAGAAGCTGGAGTCGCTGCCGGGCCACCCGCTGGGCGACGACTTCGAGCCCATCAGCTCGCTGCCGAAGAAGCTGCCGCTGCCCGGCATCGCCAACCCGCGCGCGGTCGCCCACCGGCTGCTGACCGACCGCCCGGCGCCCGGCCCGCGCATGGCCGCCGACACCGCCCGGC
>NZ_MUKA01000302.1 GCF_002150735.1 Streptomyces africanus | reverse complement strand
CCGAGGGACAGGCCCCTCCCCTTCTGATCCAGGGGAGGGGCCGCCCTCGGTGCTACCGCGCCGGTGTCGCGGCCGGTGCCGGTGCGTAGCCCGTGGGCCGGGACGTGAAGGTGCCGCGGCCCTGGGTGCGGCTGCGCAACCGGGTCGCGTAGCCGAAGAGTTCGGCCAGCGGCACCGTGGCCGTGACGACCGCCGCGCCCGCGCGGGTGGCCGAGCCGGTCACCCGGCCGCGCCGGGCGGCGAGGTCGCCGAGCACGCCGCCCACCGCGTCCTCGGGCACGGTCACCGTGACCTCGACGACCGGCTCCAGCAGGACCATCGCGCAGGCGCGCAGGGCCTCGCGCAGGCCCAGGCGGCCGGCCGTGCGGAACGCCGTGTCCGAGGAGTCCTTCACGTGGGTCGCCCCGTCGGTGAGCGTGACGCGCAGCCCGGTCACCGGGTGCCCGCCGAGCGGCCCCTCGGCGAGGGCGTCCCGGCAGCCGGCCTCGACCGCCCGGACGTACTCCTGCGGCACGCGTCCGCCGACGACGGCCGAGCGGAACGCGAACCCGCCCTCCTCGTACGGCTCCACGTCGAGGACGACATGGGCGAACTGGCCCGCCCCGCCGTCCTGCTTGACGTGCCGGTAGACCAGACCGGACACGCCCCGGGCGACGGTCTCGCGGTAACTGACCCGGGGGCGGCCGACGTTGACCTCCAGCCCCAGTTCGCGCCGGAGCTTCTCCACCGCCACCTCCAGGTGCAGTTCACCCATGCCCGACAGCACGGTCTGCCCGGTCTCCGGGTCGGTCCGCACGACCAGCGAGGGATCCTCGTCGGTCAGCCGGGCCAGCCCGGACGCCAGCCGGTCGGTGTCGCCGGCCCTGCGGGACTCGACCGCGACCGACACCACCGGCTCGGGCACGCCCGGCGGTTCCAGCACGAGCGGGGCGTCCGGCGCGCACAGGGTCGAGCCCGCACGGGCCGACTTGAGCCCGACGACGGCGACGATGTCCCCGGCGACCGCCCGGTCCAGCGGTGCGTGCCGGTCGGCCTGGACGCGCAGGATGCGGCCGACGCGCTCGGTGCGCCGCGCGCTCGCGTCCCACAGGGTGTCTCCCTTCTCGATCGTCCCGGAGTAGACGCGCAGGTAGGTCAGCCGTCCTGTCGGGGTGGCGTGGACCTTGAAGGCGAGAGCGGCCGGTGGTGCCGCCGGATCGGCGGGCCGCTCCTGTTCGTCACCGTCGTACGTGCCTCTGACCGGCGGCACGTCCAGGGGTGACGGCAGATAGGCCACCACCGCGTCGAGCAGCGGCTCCACACCCCGGTTGCGGTACGCGGATCCGCACAGCACGACCACGCCGTCGCCGTCCCGGGTCAGGTCCCGCAGTGCCGAGGACAGGGTCCGCTCGCCGAGCGTGCCCGTGGCGCAGAACTCCTCCAGGGCGCCCGGATGGAGTTCCGCCACGGCTTCTTCCAGCGCCCGGCGGCGCGCGAGGGCCTCGCGGAGGAGGTCGTCCGGCACCGGCGCTTCCTCGACGGCGTCGCCGTCGGCCCACACCAGGGCCCGCAGGCGTACGAGGTCGACGACGCCGGTGAAGGCGTCCTCCGAGCCGATCGGCAGCTGCACGACCAGCGGGGCCGGGTGCAGCCGGTCCCGGATCGACGCGACGGCCGTGTCGAGGTCGGCACCGGCGCGGTCCATCTTGTTGACGAACGCGATCCTCGGTACGCCGTGCCGGTCGGCCTGCCGCCACACCGACTCGCTCTGCGGCTCCACGCCGGCCACCGCGTCGAACACGGCCACCGCGCCGTCGAGGACCCGCAGCGCACGCTCCACCTCGTCGGCGAAGTCGACGTGCCCCGGGGTGTCGATCAGGTTGATCCGGTGACCGTCCCAGGCGCAGCTCACCGCCGCGGCGAAGATGGTGATGCCCCGGTCGCGCTCCTGCGGATCGAAGTCGGTGACGGTCGTGCCGTCGTGGACCTCGCCGCGCTTGTGGGTGGTTCCGGTGGCGAACAGGATCCGTTCGGTGACGGTGGTCTTGCCGGCGTCGACGTGGGCGAGGATGCCGAGGTTGCGGACGACGGCGAGCGGGGTGTGGTTGATGCGCACGGCCCAGGGCCTTTCGAGGCGTTCAGGAAAGGGGCAGCGCGATTACCGGGCGAGGCGGGTGTGGCGGCACGCGCGCACAGCTCGCCGACTTCACGTCAGCAAGCTGTGCGCATGCCTTTCAGTCGTTCGTCCCGGTCATCCGGCGCCGGCCGCGCAGCGGGCACCGGAGCGACGAGGACACGAGGATCACCTCGTAGCGCGGCAGGGAGACGGTGGCAGCGGTGCGGTCACGCATGGCCGTCTCCCTTCGTTCGTCACGTCGGTGCGCCGCTCGGGTCGTGGGCGGCGCGGGTACGTACGTGAGTGTAGGGAGTGCGCAGGGAACGGTGCCAGGGATTATTCCGGCGGGGTCGGGGTGTCGTGGGTCCGGTACATCGCCTGGACGTCCAGCTCCAGTTGGACCGTCGGACCGACCACCGCGATGCCCCGGGCCAGCATGGAACGCCAGTTGAGCGTGAAGTCCTCCCGGTGCAGCTCCGCCGTCGCCAGGGCGGCGCAGCGCAACTCCTGGCCGTAGCCGCCGTTCACGCTGCCGAGGTAGGTGGTGTCCAGGGCCACCGAGCGGCTGACGCCGTGCATCGTGAGGGAGCCCTGCAGCGTCCACTTGCTGCCGCCCCGGTAGGCGAAGCGGGTGCTCGTGAAGTCGATGTACGGGAAGCGTTCGACGTCCAGGAAGTCGGCGGACCGCAAGTGGTTGTCGCGGGTGGTGTTGCCGGTGGTGATGCTGGAGGCGTCGATGCGGACGTGCACCCGGGAGTCGGTCATGTCCTGGGCGATCTGGATTCCGCCCTCGAAGCGTTCGAAACGGCCGTGGACATGGGCCATGCCGACGTGCTTGGCGATGAACCGGATCGCGGTGTGCGGCGGGTCGAAGAGCCAGGTGCCGGGCGCCGGCAGCTGGAGGGCCTCGGCCGGACGCAGCCAGGCCCGCTCGGTGGGCGTCGGCGTGCCCGCCGCGATCTCGACGGTCTCGCGGTGCGGCTGGAGGCCCTGCGCCGCGATCAGCAGGCTGTAGCGGCCGGGGGGCAGAGCGGCGAGGAAGTAGCCGTAGGGGTCGGTCGTCCCGCGGGCGGCCACCCGGTGGGTGTCCAGGGCGGTGACGGTGACGTCCGCTGCCGCCAGGGGCGTGCCCATCGGGTCGAGGACCTCGCGGGCCACGGCGCCCGCGCCGGCGGGGAGGGGGAGGGCGAGGCCCGCGGCTGCGGCGGAGGCGCCCCTGAGTCGCCGGCGCCGGAGCAGTGCGAGGGCCATGTGGTTCACCTTTCTTCGGGGTGGCACGGCCGTCCGGGCGGCGGTTGTCCGCACATGCCGACGGCCGCATCATGTTGCGGTCACACCCCCTTGTCGATCTTGCGGCATCGGCCTGTGGGACGGGTGTCTCATTACGAGACACCCGTCCCGGAGACGGCCACCAGGCCTCTACGCCTTGAACACATCCACGTGTTCGGCCGCCCACTGGGCGAAGGTGCGGGCCGGGCGGCCGGTGACCTTCTCGACGGTGCCGGAGACGGTACGGCCCACCTCGGGGGTGTTGCCGTACGCCTCGAGCAGGAAACCGATCACGTCCTCCGGCAGGTATGCCGCCCGCCATTGCTCGACGGCCTGCTCCACGGTCAGCTCGACCAGCGTGATCTCCCGGCCGACGGCGGCGGCGATCGTCGCCACCTTGTCGCCGACGGTGAGCACTTCGGGGCCGGTGATCACGTATTCCTGGCCCGCGTGGCCCTCCTCCGTGAGGGCGACCGCGGCGACGGCGCCGATGTCGCCCTCGTGGACCATGGCACTCAGCCGTGCGACGAACGGCTCCCGCACCTCACCAGAGGCCACGATCCCGTCCGCCCACTCCAGGGCGTTGGCCATGAACTCCACCGGCATGAGCACGGTCCAGTCCACACCGTCGTCGGCCCGTACCGCGTCCTCCAGCGGGGTGGGTCCGCCGCCGTGCAGCACGGTGATCCGGCGGACGCCGGCCGAGCGGGCCAGTTCCAGGATGCGCGGGCCGGTCTCCAGCGGAGTGAAGGCGGCACCGCCGAAGGTGATCAGGTGGAGGCCGGTGACGTCCTCCAGCGCCGGTGCCAGGCTGTCCGGTGCGGTCAGGTCGCCCTCGACGACCTCGACGCCGGCCGGGAAGGCGGCCTTCGCGGCGTCGCGCGTCAGGGCACGCACGTCGTGGCCCCGGTCGAGCAGTTCGGCGGCGACCCGTCGGCCGACGGTCCCCGTGGCCCCGGTGACAAGAATCCTCTGCTTCTGAGTCATGCCCCGACCCTAGGAAGGCTTGCGGTCACCTTCCGTCCGCAAGCCGGACTCCGGCAGGCCCCCTTCGAACGCCGCGAGCAGGACGCCCCGCACCCCCTCCGCCGTCACCGGGCGCGGGTTGGCGTACGGCTCGCCCGCGACCCGGTCCGCCGCCGGGGTGACGTCGCCTTCCGCGAGGCCGAGTTCGGCGAGGGAGCGCGGTGCTCCGAGGCTCCCGGCCAGTTCCCACAGGGTGCGGGGCGGGTCGTCGGCGCCGAGGGCCCGGCACAGTACGGCCAGCGCCTGCGGGGCGGCGGGGGCGTTGTGGGCGAGGACGTACGGCAGGACGACGGTGTGCGTCTCGGCGTGCGGCAGTCCGAACGTGCCGCCCAGTACGTGGCACACCTTGTGGTGCAGCCCCATCGTGGTCGAGCCGAGGCACGAGCCGCACAGCCAGGCCGCGTACAGCGCCCGGCTGCGCGCGTCCAGGTCCTTCGGGTCGGCGGCCAGGCGCGGCAGTGCCTCGGCCATGGCGCGCACGCCCTCCTCGGCCATGACCGTGACCAGGGGCGAGCTGTCCGGGGCGTACAGCGCCTCGACGGCGTGCGCGAGCGCGTTGACGCCGCTGGTCACGGTGAGCGGCACGGGCAGGGAGAGGGTGAGCCGGGGGTCGTAGACGACGCTGCGGGGCTGGACGACCGGGTCGCGGCCGGTGCGCTTGGCGCCGTGCTCGGTCAGACCCCACACGGGCGTCATCTCGGAACCCGAGTAGGTCGAGGGCACGGCGATCAGCGGCAGTCCGGTGCGCAGGGCGATCACCTTGCCGAGCCCGATCGCGGAGCCGCCGCCGACCGCGACGCAGCCGTCCGCCCCGGCCGCCCGTACCGCCGCGACGGCCCGATCGGCGTCCTCGACGGGTACGTGCATCCGGGCCTCGGCGTGCACGCCCACGCAGGTGTCGCCGAGCGCGTCCGCGACCGTCCGGGCGACGGTTTCGCCCCGGCTGCCGCAGACCACGAGCAGCCGCCGCAGGCCCAGGCGTGCGGCCTCGCCCGGGGTCGCGGTGACGGCCGCGCCGGGCCGGAAGACGACCCGCACGGGCCGGGTCTCGTACGAGAAGTCGCTCTGGAACGTCATGACGCACGCTCCAGGACGAGGTCGAAGCGGGCATGCCGGAAGGGGTTCGGCACGCCGAACTCCCGGGCGAGGGACGGGTCGTCGGTCTCGGCGAAGTCCTGGACCAGGCTCTCCTTCACGGCGAACACCGCGTCGGAGTCGAGGTAGTCGCCGCCGGCCACGAAGATGTGCGTGGTGACGGGCGTGTGTCCCTCGGCCGTGGCGATGAAGTGAATGTGCGCGGGGCGGTAGGGGTGCCGCCCGGTCGCACGCAGCAGCCCGCCCACGGGGCCGTCGGTGGGGATCGGATACGGCGCCGGGACGCAGGTGCGGAACCAGAAGCGGCCCTCGGTGCCGGCGGTGAACAGCCCGCGTCCGTTGCCGGCCGGCTGGACGCCGGGCTGCTGGACGTCGTAGAAGCCCTTGTCGTCGGCCTGCCAGACGTCGACGAGGGCGCCGGGCAGCGGGGTGCCGTCCTCGGACAGCACCCGGCCGCTGACCACGCACGGTTCGCCGCCGCCCACGAGGTCGATGTCGTCGCCGAGGGCGCGGACCGGCGACTCGGTCATGTGGAAGGGGCCGAGCACGGTCGACTCGGTGGCGCCGGGCGCGCGGTGGCCGTTGACGGTCTCCACGAGCATCGACAGCCCGAGCACGTCCGACAGCAGGACGAACTCCTGCCGGGTGTCGGTGCAGGACTGCCCGGTCGCCGTCAGAAAGGCGATCGCCCGCTCCCATTCCTCCTGGGTCAGCCGGGTCTCGCGCGCGAAGTCGTGCAGATGGCGGACGAGGCCGGTGAGCAGCTCGCGCAGCCGTGGGTCGGCGGTCCCCCGGAGGCTGGCGAGAGCCTGCTCGGTGACGCCGGCCCCGGTCGCTTCGGTGGTCATCCCGGCTCCTCGTCGTCGACGTCCGTCGCTGCCAGTGGTTCCGTTGCTTCCATGATTGCGCGCTCAGGCGTGGCCGAGGACGGTCCGCAACGCGTCCGCGAGCAGTTCGCCGGCGTCCGGTGCGGCGGAGGCGTGCCGGAAGGCGACGAAACCGTCGGGGCGCACGAGCAGGGCACCCGCGTCGGAGATCTCGCTCAGGCGCGCCCAGTCGCCGTACGGGTCCTCGTACTCCCGCCCGGGCCCGATCACCACAGTGGCGATCTCCACCTCCTGGGCCCCGGCCGACCGCACCCAGTCCTCTCCCCCGATGCCGGTCAGCAGGGTGAAGCGGCCCCGGCCGACCGTGTCGAGGGTGGAGAGGGTGCGGGAGCCGGAGGTGATCCAGGCGTGCGGGAGCCGGGCGCCGGGGCGGGAGGACGGCTGGTGGTGCAGCTCGGGGTCGCGGGCGAAGCCCGGGTCGGGCGTGCCGTCCGGGACGATCGCGCCGGAGCTGTAGCGCTGGTTGAGGTCGACGCCGTGCGCGTTGAACTCGTACGCCTTGAAGGCGATCGCCTCCCGCAGCTCGGCGCGCTGTTTCTCGGCGGCCGCGGTGGCGTCCTTGCGGGCGGCGATGTTGGCCCACAACTGCTCGGGGGTCTGCGGGGAGAGCCCGTCGAGGGCCTCGAAGACCGGGGCGGTCTCGCGGATGGACCGGTTGGCGCGGCTGACGATCTGCCGGCCGATGGGCGCACGTTCGGCGGTGTAGCTGTCGAGCAGCCTGGGGTGGGCGGTGCCGTCGAGGACGAGCTTGAGCTTCCAGGCCAGGTTGTAGGCGTCCTGGATGGAGGTGTTGGAGCCGAGGCCGTTGGACGGGGGGTGCCGGTGCACGGCGTCGCCGGCGCAGAAGACCCGGCCGTTCGCGTAGTTCTCCGCGTACATCTCGTTGACGGTCCAGGCGGAGGACGACTTGACGGTCACGGGGACGTCGTCGTCACCGACGAGCTTGCGTACGACGGACTCGGCGTACTCGGTGGTCAGGTCCGGGGCGCCCGCGGTGACGTCGTAGCCCCACACGATCAGCCACTCGGTCCAGGGGCGGACACAGCGCACCAGGCCCGCGCCGATGCCGCCGACCGTCGCGCCGGGCGCGAGGACCCAGTACAGCGTGGAGGGGCGGTGGGCGGTGTACTGGGCCAGGTCCGCCTCGAAGACGATGTTGATGCTGCCGGCGACGCCCATCTGGCCGCCCATCGGCAGTCCGGCGTCCGCGGCGACCTTGGACCGTCCGCCGTCGGCGCCGATCAGGTACTTGGCGCGGATCTCGTAGGTGTCCCCGCGCAGCCGGTCGCGGACGGTGGCCGTGACGCCGTCGGCGTCCTGGGTGTGGGAGAGGTACTCGTTCTGGAAGCGGAGCCGGGTGCCGCGGGCGACGGCCGCGTTCACGAGGACCGGCTCCATGAGGTGCTGTGGCATGTCGCACATGCGGGTGGGGCTGGCGAGTTCGTGTTCCGCCTGCACGAGCGGGTCGTTGCCCCAGGAGCGCACACGGCCCAGTTCCTCGCCCGCCAGGCTGGTGCAGAACGTCGTGTTTCCCATCAGGTGCTGCGGGGTGGCCTGCGCGACGACCTCCTGTTCCACGCCGAGGTCACGCAGCACCTCCATGGTGCGCTGGTTGGTGATGTGCGCGCGGGGCGTGTCGGCGAGGCTCGCGTAGCGGGTCACCACGATGTTCGGCACGCCGTAGGTGCTCAGGGCGAGCGCGGCCGAGGCACCGGCGGGGCCGCTGCCCACGATCAGGACGTCGGTCTCGACGACGGTGGACACGGGGCGCTCCTGCGGGGGTACGGGGCGGACATCGAGCGTCCATGATCATGGAGCGGTTCGGTCGGTCCCGGGTGTCTCATTACGAGACACCCGTTGTTACCCTCGTCTCCCGTTGTTGCCCGCTCAACCGAACCCGCTACGGTGTTGCATGCCGTGACCACGACCGAGCCTTCTCCCGCAGCCACCGCCCGGCCCTCGCTGCGTCTCGCCCGCGAGCGGTTCCTGTCGGGGGGTCCGCTGCCTCGCGGTGTTCCGGAGGAGGTCGTCGCGGCGTGGCGGCGGGCGCGGTTCTTCGGTGTGCCGCACGACTTGAAGGAGCCGGCCGTCGCTCCCTCCCCGCCGGTGGACTCGGCGCTGCTCGGTGCCGCCCGGCCGGTGCTCGACCGGATCGTCCCGGCCCTGGACACGGACCGGTCCCTCCTCGTCCTGACCGACGAGCGGCTGCGCGTGCTGTGGAGCGCGGGGGGCGTACCCGGGCTCGATCCGTGCCCCGTCCTGTCGGAGCAGGAGGTCGGCAACAACAGTGCGGCTCTCGCCCAGCGCACCCGGCGTCGGGCCGAGGTGCACGGGCCCGAGCACTACCTCGACCGGTGGCAGGACGTGTCCGCCGTGAGCGTCCCGGTGCTCGACCCGGAGGGCGGCCGGGTCGTCGGCACGCTGACCGTCGCCTCGCGGTTGTGCGCCGCACGTTCGCCGCATCCGCAGGCGCCCCTGGCCGAGGCGGCGGCCACTGCCGTCGAGACGGAGCTGCGGGCGCGGGCGGGGCGGGTCGAGCGGGTGTTGCTGGACGCGTTTTTGCGGGCCGGGCAGGAGCGGGCCGTGGCCGCCCTCGACGGTCGCAACCGGCTGATCAGCGCTGCGGCGCAACGATTGCTGACGCCGGAGGTGCTGGCGGCGCTGGAGCGTACGGCGGTCGGCGCGCGGCACGCGCACGGTACGGATTCAGCTGCGTCGCCCGAGGCCGCGGTGGTGTCCGGGCCCGTGGAGTTGCCGGAGGGGGCCGGGTGCACCGCGCGGATCACACCGGTGCGTCTGGACGGCACGGTCGTTGGGGTCGTCGCCGTCCTGGAACCGCTCGACGCCGCGCCGCTCTCGGTGCCGGGCTCGCCCGCGCCATCGGTCGCTCTGACCGGCTCCTCGGTCCCGTGGCGGCACGTCGTCGCGCGTGCGGCCGAGCTGGCGCGCTCAGGCCGGCCGCTGCTGCTGACCGGCGAGCGGGGCGCGGGGAAGTCCGCCCTGGCCCGGGAACTGCTGGGGCCGGGCCCCGTCCAGGAGGCGGACGCCGCTCGGGACGCCGGGCTGGCACAGGCCCTGCCCCCTCCCTGGCCGGCCGATCGCCCGCTGCTGCTGCGGCACGCCGAGCGCCTCGCGCAGCCCGGCGTGGCCGCGCTCAACTCCCTGCTCGACACCCACCCGGACGCCCGGCTGCTGGTCACCTACACGCCCGGCGCGCCGGTCGGCCCCTGCCTCCAGCGTCTGCTGGACAAACTGTCCGCCCGCTCGGTGACCCTGCCCCCGCTGCGGGAACGCACCGAGGACATACGGGAGCTGCTGCCCGCCCTGGCCCCACGCCCGGCTCCCGGGCAGCCGCCGCTGACCTGGACACTGGACGCCCTGCGTGCGCTGGAGCGGTACCCGTGGCCCGGGAACGTCACCGAGCTGGCCCATGTCGTCCGGGCCCTCGCGGAGAACCGCCGGATGTCGGGGCCGGTCCGCCGGGCGGAGCTGCCGGACGCCGTGCGGGAAGGCCCGGCCGCGCGCCCCCTCAGCCCGATGGAGCACGCCGAGCGCGCCGCGATCCTCGAGGCACTGCGCCTGCACGGCGGCAACAAGGCGCGCGCGGCGGCCGCGCTGGGCATCGGCCGGGCCACGCTGTACCGCAAGCTGCGGGGCTACCGAGGCTGAGGGCGCGGTTCCTCGCCCTGCCTGCGTCGCCGAACACAGAAAAGCCGAACACAGAAAAGGTGCCGACCAGAACCGGTCGGCACCTCTCATACACCGAAGCAAGTGTCCGAGGGGGGACTTGAACCCCCACGCCCGATAAAGGGCACTAGCACCTCAAGCTAGCGCGTCTGCCATTCCGCCACCCGGACCAGGTGTCTGCCGCCTTGCCAGGGCTCTGCCCGGCGGCGACATGGACAACCATACCAAGGTTTCGCAGTGCCTTTCACCTGCGTTTCCTTCCCCAGGGCGGGGGTCCGGGACCTCGCGCCCCGATACACCTAGGGTCACACCATGAGTGACTGGATGGTTACGCGGAGCTCCACCGTGCGGCGTCGTCCCCATGCGCTGTCGCCGCTCAGGGAGCACCTGCGGGACACGTTCTGGTTCGCCCCCACCGCGGCGATGGTGGGCGTCTTCGTGGTCTGGGCGGGGGCCCAGGCGCTGGACACGGCCATCGTCGACGCGCTCCAGGACGACCGCGACTACGACACGCTCGAGGAACTGCTGCGGTTCGCTCAGGACGCGAAGGCCGTGGTGAGCACGGTCAGCTCGGCGATGATGACCTTCATCGGCGTGGTCTTCAGCATCTCGCTGGTGGCCGTGCAGATGGCGAGCGGGCAGTTCACGCCGCGCGTGGTGCGGCTCTTCGTCCGGAGCCGGATCACCAAGGCGACCTTCGCCGTCTTCCTGGCGACCTTCGTGCTGACCCTGCTCGTCCTGACCTCCTTCGACACCGCCGACGATCCGCGTGCCGTCACCACGGTGCCCCTGGTGCAGTCGGTCCTCACCCTCTGCATGGTCGCGCTGAGCCTGCTGCTCTTCGTGCTCTACGTGAACACCACCCTGCGGCTGATGCAGATCAGCCATGTGATCGCGCGGATCGCCAAGGAGTCGTTCCGGGTGGCCGCATCGATGCCCGTGCCGACGGGCGGACCGGACGCCGACTACCTCGGTTCCGCGACCGCGTGGGTCCCGCACGCGGGCCGGGCGGGGGTGCTGCGGGACGTGCACATCACGCGGCTGGTGCGGGTGGCACGCAAACACGGGGTCGTGCTGCGGCTGATCCCGCGGATCGGCGACTTCATGGTGCCCGGCACACCCGTACTGGCGGTCCACGGCGGGCCGGCCCCGTCCCGCAGGGCGCTGCGCTACACCATCTCGGTGGGGGTGGAGCGGACCTACCACCAGGATCTCGGCTTCGGACTGCGCCAGTTGTCCGACATCGCGCTGCGCGCCCTGTCGTCCGCGATCAACGATCCGACGACCGCCGTCCAGGCGCTGGACCGGATCGTCCAGCTCCTGGCCGCGCTCAGCCGGCGGCCGCTCGACGCCGCCCTGCACCGGGACCGGGGCGGGGCGGTTCGGCTGGTGCAGCCCGTGCCGGGGTGGACCGAGCTGGTGGATCTGGGGTTCACCGAGGTACGGGGGTACGCCATCGGGAGCCCGCAGGTTTCGCGGCGCATGCTGGCGGGGCTGGACGACCTGCTCCTGCTCGTGCCGCCGGAGCGGCGGGAGCCGCTGCTCCGGCATCGCGCGCTGCTCCGGCAGGCGGTGGACCGGTCCGGGGCGGCCCCCGCGGACCGCGCGTTCGCCCTGCGCCCGGACCGGCAGGGCATCGGCTGACCGAAGTCCGGCGCCGCTACGGATTTCTGGACGCGCCGGTTTCACCACCCGTCGGCGGCCGACGCCGAAACCCCGCGCGGCACCCGCGTGGCGACCCGGCGTCGGCCGCGACGGCCCGCCCTCACGGCAGCAACTGGTACTCCGGGAAGTTGCCCGGCAGCCGCTCCCCCGCCGGTCCCCGTGTCACGGTGCGCACCAGCAGTTCGCCGCCGACGAACGCGCCGTGCCAGGACGCGCCGAGCCCGCCGAACAGCTCGTCACGGTCGCCGCGGGAACGGGGCCGGCCGTGGCCGGTCTTGAACGCGCGGATCTGCGGGGCGAGTCGCTCGTAGGTCGCCCGGTCGTCCGTGGACAGCGTGGCCACGAGCGCGCCGTTCGAGGCGTTCATCGCGGCCAGCAGCTCCGCTTCCGTGTCGACCAGGACGATGGTGTCGACCGGGCCGAACGGCTCCGCGTGGTGCAGCGGAGAGGACGGGGGCGGGTTGAGGAGCGTGACCGGCTGGACGTAGGCGGAGGTGTCCTGGCCGGGCAGGAAACGGGCACCGGACGGACTGCCGCGGTGCAGCGGTACCGCGCCGCGTTCGATCGCCTCGGCGACCTGGTCCTGGAGTTCCTTGGCCTTGGCCGCGTTGATGACCGGCCCGAAGTCCAGCTCGGGGTACGGGTCGTCCGGCTGCTCCACGGCGAGCGGGTGTCCGACCCTGAGCGTGCGGACCGCCGGGAGGTACGCGGCCAGGAACGCGTCGAACAGGTGCCGTTGGACGACGAAGCGCGGGTACGCCGTGCAGCGCTGCTTGCCGTAGTCGAAGAGCTTCGGGATGACCGAAGTGAGCGCCTCCCAGTCCGAGTAGTTCCAGATGCCCCAGGTGTTGAGTCCCTCCTGTTCGAGTACGTGTCGTTTACCCAGGTCGGCGACTGCCGTGGCCACCGCGGCGCCGGTGTCGCGGCCGCCGACGAAGGAGACGCAGCCGATCTCGGGCGCCCGCACCAGCGCCTGGGACAGCTCGCCTCCGCTGCCGCTGACGAGGGTCACGGGGATCCCCTCACGGGCGGCGAGGGCGCAGGCCAGGGTGAGGCAGGCGACACCGCCGTCGGTCGGGGTCTTGGCGATGACCGCGTTGCCTGCCAGTGCCTGGACCAGCATTGCGTGAACGAGCACGCTCATCGGGTAGTTCCAGCTGGCGATGTTGGACACCGGGCCGTCCAGCGGGGTCCGGTCGGCGAGCATCTCCCCGATGCCGTCGACGTACCAGCGGACCCCCTCGATGGCGCGGTCGACGTCCGCCAGGGCGAGCCGCCAGGGCTTGCCGATCTCCCAGACGAGGAGGAGGGCGAGCAGCCGGCGGTGTTCGGCGAGGGCGTCGAGGGTGGCCGCGACGCGGGCGCGGCGCTCCGGAAGGGGGACGTGACGCCAGGCACGGTGCTGGTCGAGGGCGGCGCGCACGGCCCGGCGGGCGGTGGCCCCGTCCAGGCGCGGCGGACCGGCGATCGGGCTGCCGTCGACGGGGCTGACGGCGGGCAGGACCCGGCCGTCCGCCTGCCAGGCGGCGTTCCAGAGGTTGAGGATCCGCTCGTCGCGGAAGGCCTCCGGCGCGGCGGCGAGGCAGCGCTGCCACGCGTCGGGCCAGGTCGTGCCGGGTTTGAGGGTGAGGGTGGGTGCCATCGGGTTGCTCCGCTCTCGCTGCACGGTCGGGGGCGGGACCTGGGTCACTGCCGTTGTTCTCCGGGGCGCGCTTCGAGACGCGTCAGCACGAGGTTCGCGGTCTCGGTCGGGGTGCTGCCCACGCTCACCCCGGCCGCCTCCAGCGCCTCCTTCTTCGCCTGTGCCGTGCCGGAGGAGCCGGAGACGATGGCGCCCGCGTGCCCCATGGTCTTGCCCTCGGGCGCGGTGAACCCGGCGATGTAGCCGACGACCGGCTTCGTGACGTGCTCGCGGACGTACGCCGCCGCCCGTTCCTCCGCGTCACCGCCGATCTCGCCGATGAGGACGATGAGTTCGGTGTCGGGGTCGTCCTGGAAGGCTGCGAGGCAGTCGATGTGCGTGGTGCCGACGACGGGGTCGCCGCCGATGCCGACGCAGGTCGAGAAGCCGATGTCGCGCAGCTCGTACATGAGCTGGTACGTCAGCGTGCCCGACTTGGAGACCAGGCCGATGCGGCCCGGTTTGGTGATGTCGGCCGGGATGATGCCCGCGTTGGACTGGCCGGGGGTGATCAGGCCCGGGCAGTTGGGGCCGACGACCCGGGTCCCCTTCCGGCCGGCGTACGTGGTGAAGGCGACGGAGTCGTGGACGGGGATGCCCTCGGTGATGACGACCGCGAGGCCGATGCCTGCGTCGGCGGCTTCGAGGACGGCCGCCTTGGCGAAGGCGGGCGGCACGAAGACGACGGTGACGTCCGCCCCGGTCGCGCGCATCCCGTCGGCGACCGTGCCGAAGACGGGCACGGCTCGGTCGTCGAAGTCGACGGTGCGGCCCGCCTTGCGCGGGTTGACACCGCCGACGACGTTGGTGCCGGCCGCCAGCATGCGCCGGGTGTGCTTCATGCCCTCGCTGCCGGTCATGCCCTGGACGAGGACCTTGCTCTCCTTGGTGAGGTAGATGGCCATGACGTCCCCCTCAGGCTGTGGTGGCGAGTTCGGCGGCACGGCGGGCGGCGCCGTCCATGGTGGTGACCTGCTGGACCAGCGGATGCGCGTGCTCGTCGAGGATGGCGCGGCCCCGGGGCGCGTTGTTGCCGTCGAGGCGCACGACGAGCGGTTTGGTCAGGTGGACGGTGTCCAGGGCCTGGACGATGCCGTCGGCGACCGCGTCGCAGGCGGTGATCCCGCCGAAGACGTTGACGAAGACGGACTTCACGGCCGGGTCGGAGAGGATGACCGACAGCCCGTCCGCCATGATCCGGGCGCTCGCTCCGCCGCCGATGTCGAGGAAGTTGGCAGGGCGCGCGCCACAGCCCGCGACCACGTCCAGGGTCGACATGACGAGTCCGGCGCCGTTGCCGATGATGCCGACCTCCCCGTCGAGCTTGACGTAGTTGAGGCCCTTGGCGGCAGCCGCCGCCTCCAGCGCGTCGTCGTGTCCGGTGTCGTCCGCGCCCCAGCGTGCCTGCCGGAAGCGGGCGTTGTCGTCGAGGGTGACCTTGCCGTCGAGGGCGAGGATCTGTCCCTGCCGGGTGCGGACGAGCGGGTTCACCTCGACGAGGAGGGCGTCCTCGCGGACGAGGACCTGCCAGAGCCGCACGAGGACGTCGACGGTCTGCGGCGGCAGTCCGGCCGCCTCGGCGATCTCGCCCGCCTTCGCGGAGGTGACGCCCTCGGCGGGGTCGACGGGGACGCGGGCCACGGCGTCGGGACGGGTGGCGGCGACCTCCTCGATCTCCATTCCCCCTTCGGCCGAGGCGATCGCGAGGAAGCGGCCCGCCGCGCGGTCGAGTACATAGGACACGTAGAACTCGGTCTCGATGTCCACGGGCCGGGCCAGCATCACCGTGCCGACCCGGTGGCCCTTGATGTCCATACCGAGGATCTGACGGGCGGTGAGCTCGGCGGCGGCCGGGTCGGCGGCGAGCTTCACACCGCCTGCCTTGCCCCGGCCACCGGTCTTCACCTGGGCCTTCACCACGACCCGGCCGCCGAGCCGGCGTGCGATCTCGCGGGCCTCCTTGGGTGAGTCCGTCACCTCGGCCCGCGGCACCAAGATGCCGTGTTCTTCGAAGAGTTCCCTTGCCTGGTGTTCGTACAGGTCCATTTCGGCTCCTGACTGAAAATGTCGCACGCCCCCTGGACACCACCCCATCGGATGCGGGATAACAAGCTTCATACAGTATTCGTCGACTGTATGCAATGTACCGCGAGACGTTCCAACCCCCTACGAAGGGACAGGACTTCGCCATGCCCGACGACACCCAGGACGTCATTTCCGGTGGTCATCTCGTAGCCAAGGCGCTGAAGGCCGAGGGGGTCGACCGCATCTACACGCTGTGCGGCGGCCACATCATCGACATCTACGACGGCTGCGTCGACGAGGGCATCGAGGTCGTCGACGTCCGTCACGAGCAGGTCGCCGCCCACGCCGCCGACGGCTACGCGCGCATCACCGGCAAGCCAGGCTGTGCGGTGGTCACCGCGGGACCGGGGACGACCGACGCCGTCACCGGTGTCGCCAACGCCTTCCGCGCGGAGTCCCCGATGCTGCTGATCGGCGGTCAGGGGGCCCTCACCCAACACAAGATGGGGTCCCTCCAGGACCTGCCGCACGTCGACATGATGAACCCCATCACCAAGTTCGCGGCGGCCGTGCCCGACACGGCGCGCGCGGCGGACATGGTGTCCATGGCGTTCCGCGAGTGCTTCCACGGCGCGCCCGGCCCCTCCTTCCTGGAGATCCCGCGCGATGTGCTGGACGCCAAGGTGCCCGCGTCCAAGGCCCGCGTGCCGCAGGCCGGTGCCTACCGCGCCTCGACCCGCTCGGCCGGCGATCCGGAGGCGATCGAGAAGCTCGCCGACCTGCTGGTGCACGCCGAGAAACCGGCCATCCTGCTCGGCAGCCAGGTGTGGACGACCCGGGGCACCGCATCGGCCATCGAGCTGGTGCGCACGCTGAACATCCCGGCGTACATGAACGGCGCCGGCCGTGGCACCCTCCCGCCCGGCGACCCGCACCACTTCCAGCTCTCCCGGCGATACGCCTTCTCCAATGCCGACGTGATCGTCATCGTCGGCACGCCCTTCGACTTCCGCATGGGCTACGGCAAGCGGCTCTCCCCGGACGCGACCGTCGTGCAGATCGACCTCGACTACCGCACGGTCGGCAAGAACCGAGACATCGACCTCGGCATCGTGGGCGACGCAGGGCTGGTGCTGAAGTCGGTGACCGAAGCGGCCTCCGGACGCATCAACGGCGGGGCGTCGAAGCGCAAGGAGTGGCTGGACGAGCTGCGGGCGGCCGAACAGACCGCTCTGGAGAAGCGGCTGCCGAGCCTGAGGTCGGACGCCTCGCCCATCCACCCGTACCGGCTGGTCAGCGAGATCAACGACTTCCTCACCGAGGACTCGATCTACATCGGCGACGGCGGCGACATCGTCACCTTCTCCGGGCAGGTCGTGCAGCCCAAGTCGCCCGGGCACTGGATGGACCCGGGCCCCCTGGGCACGCTCGGCGTCGGCGTCCCCTTCGTGCTCGCGGCCAAGCAGGCGCGGCCCGACAAGGAGGTCGTCGCACTCTTCGGCGACGGCGCGTTCTCCCTCACCGGCTGGGACTTCGAGACGCTCGTCCGCTACGACCTCCCCTTCGTCGGCATCGTCGGCAACAACTCCTCCATGAACCAGATCCGCTACGGCCAGGCCGCCAAGTACGGCAAGGACCGCGAGCGGGTCGGCAACACCCTCGGCGACGTCCACTACGACAAGTTCGCCCAGATGCTGGGCGGTTACGGCGAGGAGGTCCGCGACCCCGCCGACATCGGCCCGGCCCTGCGGCGCGCCCGCGAGTCCGGAAAGCCGTCGCTGATCAACGTCTGGGTCGACCCCGACGCGTACGCCCCCGGAACCATGAACCAGACCATGTACAAGTGAGGTGCCCCCGATGACCGCTACCTCCACCAAGGCCCTCGAAGGCATCCGCGTCCTGGACATGACCCACGTCCAGTCCGGGCCGTCGGCGACCCAGCTGCTCGCCTGGCTCGGCGCGGACGTCGTCAAGCTGGAGGCGCCGACCGGCGACATCACGCGCAAACAGCTGCGTGATCTGCCGGACGTCGACTCCCTCTACTTCACGATGCTCAACTGCAACAAGCGGAGCATCACCCTCAACACCAAGACCGAGCGCGGCAAGGAGATCCTCACCGAGCTGATCCGGCGCTCCGACGTCATGGTCGAGAACTTCGGACCGGGCGCGGTCGACCGGATGGGCTTCACCTGGGACCGCATCCAGGAGATCAATCCACGGATCGTCTATGCCTCCATCAAGGGGTTCGGCGAGGGCCCGTACACCAACTTCAAGGCGTACGAGGTCGTCGCGCAGGCCATGGGCGGGTCGATGGCGACCACCGGTTTCGAGGACGGGCCGCCGCTGGCGACGGGGGCCCAGATCGGGGACTCGGGGACGGGTGTGCACGCCGTGGCGGGCATCCTCGCCGCGCTCTACCAACGGGAGCGCACCGGTCGCGGGCAGCGGGTCAACGTGGCCATGCAGCACGCTGTACTGAACCTGTGCCGGGTGAAGCTGCGGGACCAGCAGCGTCTGGCACACGGGCCGCTCGCTGAATATCCCAACGAGGACTTCGGCGACGAGGTTCCCAGGTCCGGGAACGCGTCCGGCGGCGGCCAGCCCGGCTGGGCGGTCAAGTGCGCGCCGGGCGGCCCGAACGACTACGTGTACGTCATCGTGCAGCCCGTGGGCTGGCGGCCGATCAGCGAGCTCATCGGCCGGCCGGAGCTGGCGGACGACCCCGAGTGGGCGACGCCCGAGGCGCGGCTGCCCAAGCTCAACAAGATGTTCCAGCTGATCGAGGAGTGGTCCTCGACGCTGCCCAAGTGGGAGGTGCTGGAACGGCTCAACGCGCACAACATCCCGTGCGGGCCGATCCTGTCCACGAAGGAGATCATCGAGGACCGGTCGCTGGTCGCCAACGAGATGGTCGTCACCGTCCCGCACCCCGAGCGCGGCGAGTTCGTCACCGTCGGCAGCCCGCTCAAGCTGTCCGACTCCCCCGTCGACGTGACCAGTTCGCCGCTCCTCGGCGAGCACAACGAAGAGGTCTACGTCGGCGAACTCGGCCTCGGCGACGAGGAAGTGCGCCTGCTCAAGTCGAACGGAGTGATCTGACGTGATGGCCGAAGACCGGGTCCTGCGCGTGCGGGGCGTCCTGGACTCCGTACGGGCCGAGGGGCGGACCGCGCTGACCGCGCCCGAGGGCAAGGTGATCGCCGACGCGTACGGGATCGCCGTACCGGGCGAGGAGCTGGCGACGGACGTCGACGAGGCCGTGGCGTTCGCGGCGCGCTTCGGCGGGCCCGTCGTGATGAAGATCGTCTCGCCGGACATCCTGCACAAGACCGACGCCGGCGGGGTGATCGTCGGGGTCGAGGGCGCGGCGGACGTACGGGCGGCGTTCCACACCATCATCGACAACGCCCGCGCGTACGACCCGAAGGCCCGTATCTCGGGTGTGCAGGTGCAGGAGCTGCTGCCCAAGGGGCAGGAGGTCATCGTCGGCGCGGTCACGGACCCGACGTTCGGGAAGGTGGTGGCGTTCGGGCTCGGCGGGGTGCTCGTCGAGGTCCTGAAGGACGTGACGTTCCGGCTCGCGCCGGTGGACGCCGATGAGGCGCTGTCGATGCTGGACTCGATCCGCTCGGCGGAGATCCTGCGCGGGGTGCGCGGCCAGGCGGGTGTGGACCGGTGGGCCGTCGCCGAGCAGATCCGCCGGGTGTCGGAACTCGTGGCGGACTTCCCGGAGATCGCCGAGGTGGACCTCAACCCGGTGATCGCCACCGCGGAGGGGGCGGTGGCGGCCGACATCCGGGTGATCCTCGCCGAGTCGCAGCCCGCGCCGCGCCGGACGTACTCGAGGGACGAGATCCTCACGTCGATGCGCCGGCTGATGCAGCCGGGTTCGGTCGCCGTGATCGGTGCCTCCAACGAGCAGGGCAAGATCGGCAACTCGGTGATGCGCAACCTCGTCGACGGCGGGTTCGCGGGCGACATCCACCCGGTGAACCCCAAGGCCGATGACATTCTGGGCCGCAAGGCGTACAAGAGTGTCACGGACGTTCCCGGTGAGGTGGATGTGGCGGTCTTCGCTATTCCCGCCAAGTTCGTGGCCGCCGCCTTGGAGGAGGTGGGACGCAAGGGCATCCCGAACGCCGTGCTGATTCCCTCCGGGTTCGCGGAGACCGGTGAACACGAACTCCAGGCGGAGATCGTGGAGATCGCCGAGCGGCACGGCGTACGCCTGCTGGGGCCGAACATCTACGGCTACTACTCGACCTGGCACGACCTGTGCGCCACGTTCTGCACGCCGTACGACGTCAAGGGCGGGGTGGCGCTGACCTCGCAGTCGGGCGGCATCGGGATGGCCATCCTGGGCTTCGCCCGCACCACCAAGACGGGCGTGTCGGCGATCGTCGGACTCGGCAACAAGTCGGACCTGGACGAGGACGACCTGCTGACCTGGTTCGGGGAGGACCCGCGCACCGAGTGCATCGCGATGCACCTGGAGGACCTCAAGGACGGGCGCGCCTTCGTCGAGGCCGCGCGGGCGACCGTGCCGAAGAAGCCCGTGGTCGTGCTGAAGGCGGGGCGTACGGCGGCGGGTGCGAAGGCGGCCGGCTCGCACACCGGCGCCCTGGCGGGCGACGACGCCGTGTACGACGACATCCTGCGGCAGGCCGGGGTGATCAGGGCGCCGGGGCTCAACGACATGCTGGAGTACGCGCGCGCGTTGCCGGTGCTGCCCGCCCCCAAGGGCGACAACGTGGTGATCATCACGGGGGCCGGCGGCAGCGGCGTGCTGCTCTCGGACGCGGTGACGGACAACGGCCTGTCACTGATGGAGATCCCGCCCGACCTGGACGAGGCGTTCCGGAAGTTCATCCCGCCCTTCGGGGCCGCGGGCAACCCGGTGGACATCACCGGGGGCGAGCCGCCGTCGACGTACGAGGCGACGATCCGGCTGGGCCTTGAGGATCCGCGCATCCACGCGCTCGTCCTCGGCTACTGGCACACCATCGTCACTCCTCCCATGGTCTTCGCGGAGCTCACCGCGCGCGTGGTGGCCGAGTTCCGGGAGCGGGGGATCGAGAAGCCGGTCGTGGCGTCGCTCGCCGGGGACGTGGAGGTCGAGGAGGCCTGCCAGTACCTCTTCGAGCACGGGGTCGTCGCGTACCCGTACACGACCGAGAAGCCCGTGGCCGTGCTCGGCGCGAAGTACCGCTGGGCGCGGGCGGCGCAACTGCTGGGGGGCGGTACATGAGGTGAGGGAGCGGGGGGCCGGCCGACGGTGCGCGTCGGCCGGCCCCGGGACCCGCACGCGCACGAAAGGCATGGGACAGGGGGCGCTGGCCAGATCTTTCGACGCAAGGGGTGCGACACGACATGACAACGACCGATCTGCCCACCACGGTTCCCTACCGAGAGGTCACGGACGCGAACGGACGCGTCTACCGCATCGGTGAGACCGACATCGACATCATGGGCCGCAAACGCAAGTGGATGGTCATCCTGCCGTGGGTCGGCATGATGGGCATCTCCTCCGCCGAGTACGCGTTCGCGTCCGCCGAGGACACCCTGCACACCGCGCACCACTGGGACAGCATGCACATCTTCTGGATGATGACCGTGTGGGTCTTCTTCCAGGCCGCGGTGGCCTTCCCCGCGGGCAAACTGCGGGAGAGCGGAAAACTTCCGGCCCGCTGGGCGATGATGCTCGGCGCGACGGGCACGCTGCTGGGCTACCTGTCGCTGGCCTTCGCGCCACACGTCGTCTTCGCTTACATCGGCTTCAGCATGTTCAGCGGCATGGGCGCGGGCATGGTGTACGCCACCTGCGTCAACATGGTCGGCAAGTGGTATCCGGAACGCAAGGGCGGCAAGACGGGTTTCGTCAACGGCGGCTTCGCCTACGGCTCCGTGCCCTTCGTCTTCCTCTTCAACGGCTACATGGACCTGACCAACTTCCGCTGGGTGCTGGTCTCGGTGGGTCTGTTCCTGGCCGGCCTGGTCGCGTGCTCCGGCTACTTCTTCAAGGACCCGCCGAAGAACTGGTGGCCCGCCACGATCGACCCGCTGAACCCGCCCGACGACCCGCGCGCGGCCCGCTCGCTGCGGATGAACCCGCCGGCGGTGCGCCAGTACTCCCCCAAGGAGGCGTGGAAGACCGGCCGGGTGGCCCTGATGTGGTTCTGTCTGGCGTGCACGTCCGGCGTGAACATCTTCGGGATCGCCTTCCAGGTGGACATCGGCGAGGAAGCCGGGTTCGCCGGCGGCATCGTGGCCACGGCCATGTCCCTGAAGGCCGTCGTCAACGGCACCGGCCGCGGCGTCATCGGCTGGCTCTCCGACCTCTACGGCCGCAAGCGGTGCCTGCTGGTCGTCTGCCTCATCCTGGGCCTCGCCCAGTACGGCATCCTCTGGGCGGCCGAGAGCAAGAACCTCACGCTGTTCCTGATCTTCTCCGCGATCTCCGGCTTCGGCGGCGGCGCCATCTTCCCGATGTTCGCGGCCCTCACCGCCGACTACTTCGGCGAGAACAACAACGCGTCCAACTACGGCATGGTCTACAGCGCCAAACTCGTCTCCGGCCTGGGCGCGGGCATGGGCGCCGTGGTCGTCGGCGCCTGGGGACACTCCGGTGCCTTCATCCTGGCCGGCTCCATCTCCCTCTTCGCCGGCTGCGTGGCGCTGTTCCTGACCCCGCCGGGACGCGACAAGGAAAGGCGCCGCATCGCTCCCAACCCGCAACCGCTCGGCGAGGACACGGCCTGACATGACGGCAGATCCGTACGCAGCAAGCAGTTCCTCCACTCCTTCCGACGCCGCACACCGTCCCTACCGCGAGGTCACCGACTCACACGGCCGCGTCTACCGCGTCGGCGAGACCGACCGGGACATCCTCGGCCACTCGCGCACGCTCATGGTGTATCTGCCGTGGATCGCCATGATGGCCATCAGCGTCTTCGAGTACGCGTACGGCTCCGCGGAGGACACCCTGTCCCACGCGCACGGCTGGACGCAGAGCAACACCTTCTGGATCCTCAGCGTCTGGGTGTTCTTCCAGGCCGGCGTCGCCTTCCCCGCGGGCTGGCTGCGGGAGAAGGGCCGTCTGACGGCGCGCACGGCCATGTACCTCGGGTCGGGCCTGTGCCTGCTGGGGTTCCTGGCCCTGTCGCACCTGAGCAACGTGCTGCTGGCGATCCTCGGTTTCGGCGTGGTCGGCGGGATCGGCGCCGGGCTCGTCTACGCCACCTGCATCAACATGGTCGGCAAGTGGTTCCCGGAACGGCGCGGCGCCCGCACGGGCTTCGTCAACGGCGGGTTCGCGTACGGGTCGCTGCCGTTCATCTTCATCTTCAACTACGGCTTCGACACCGCGAACTACCACCGCGTCCTGGACCTCATCGGCTGCTACGTCATGATCGTGGTGCTGGCCTGCGCGTTCTTCTTCAAGGACCCGCCGAAGAACTGGTGGCCGGCCGACATCGATCCGCTGACCCACTCCGGTGACCGGAAGAACGCCACGAGCCTCGCCAAGAACCCTCCGGCGGTACGCCAGTACACCCCGAAGGAGGCCATCAGGACGGGCATGCTGCCGCTGATGTGGCTCTCCGTGGTGATGACCGCCGGCGTGTCCATCTTCGGTATCTCCTTCCAGGTCGACTTCGCCAAGGAGGTGGGCTTCGGCCCGCTGGTGGCGGCGTCGTCCATGGGCCTGATGGCGGTCGTCAACGGCGTCGGGCGCGGCGTGGTGGGCTGGCTGTCCGACCGGTGGGGCCGCAAGTCCACCCTGGTGTTCGTCATCGTCGTCCTGGGCCTCGCCCAGTTCGGCGTCATCTGGGCGGGCGACCTGAAGAGCGAGTGGCTGTTCCTGTTCTTCGCGTTCCTCTCCGGCTTCGGCGGCGGCGCGTTCTATCCGCTGTTCGCGGCGCTCACGCCGGACTACTTCGGGGAGAACTACAACGCCAGCAACTACGGGCTGGTCTACAGCGGCAAGCTGATCAGCGGCCTGTTCGGCGGCGGGCTGGGCTCCATGGTGGTCGCTGCCTGGGGCTACAACGGCGCGTACGCGCTCGCCGGGGGCGTGTCGATGCTCGCGGCGGCGGTCGCGCTGCTGCTGCGCCAGCCGGGACGTGCCCGGGCACGGCCAGGGCGCGCTCAGGCACAGCCGGTGAACTGACCGTTCCCCCCACATGAGGAGGCCCCTCC
>NZ_MUKA01000301.1 GCF_002150735.1 Streptomyces africanus | reverse complement strand
TTCGAGATCAACGAGGCCGCCCAGCTGGTGAGCGAGGCCGCCCACCCCGAGGCCAACATCATCTTCGGCGCGGTGATCGACGACGCCCTCGGCGACGAGGTCCGGGTCACCGTGATCGCGGCCGGCTTCGACGGCGGCCAGCCCCCGGCCCGCCGGGAGAACGTGATCGGCTCGACCTCGGCCAAGCGCGAGGAGCCGGCCCCGGCACGGCAGACCGAGAGCCGCCCGTCCTTCGGTTCACTCGGCAGCGTGACCCCGAAGGAGGACCCGGAGCCCGCTCCGGAACCGGTCAACGACATCCCGGTCGCCCCGCCGGTCCCGCCGGCGCCGCGGACCTACTCGGACAGCGCGGCCGAGGAACTGGACGTACCGGACTTCCTCAAGTGATCCTTCTGACGTGATAGGACAGCGCGAAAGCGTGAGCGGCGCCCATTTCGCCTTCACCGACCGGTGGGGCGGGGTGAGCGCCGCTCCGTATGAGGAGCTCAATCTCGGCGGAGCGGTCGGTGACGACCCGGACGCCGTACGCACCAACCGCGAACTGGCCGCCAAGTCCCTGGGCCTCGAACCGGACCGGGTGGTCTGGATGAACCAGGTGCACGGGGCCGACGTGGCGGTGGTGGAGGGGCCGTGGGGATCTTCGTCCGAGATCCCGTCGGTCGACGCGATCGTCACGACGCGGCCGGGGCTCGCCCTCGCGGTGCTCACCGCCGACTGCGTGCCGGTCCTGCTCGCCGACCCCGTCGCCGGGATCGCCGCCGCGGCCCACGCGGGCCGGCCCGGCATGATCGCCGGAGTCGTCCCGGCCGCGCTACGCGCGATGACGGAGCTGGGCGCCGAGCCCTCCCGGATCGTCGCCCGCACCGGGCCCACCGTCTGCGGCCGGTGCTACGAAGTGCCCGAGGCGATGCGCGCCGAGGTGTCCGCCGTCGAGCCGGCGGCGTACGCCGAGACGAGTTGGGGCACACCGGCGGTCGACGTGAGCGCCGGAGTGCACGCGCAACTGGACCGGCTCGGGGTGCGGGACCGGGCGCAATCGCCGGTGTGCACGCTGGAGTCGGACGATCACTTCTCGTACCGCCGCGACCGCACCACCGGTCGGCTCGCGGGCTATGTGTGGCTGGACTGATGGGCATGACGGACCGCAAGGACGAACTCGCCGCGAATCTGGCGAAAGTGGAGCGGCGCATCGCCGACGCGTGCGCGGCCGCGGGGCGGGGGCGCGACGAGGTGACCCTGATCGTGGTCACCAAGACCTACCCCGCGACCGATGTGCGGATCCTCGCGGAACTCGGCGTGCGGCACGTCGCCGAGAACCGCGACCAGGACGCGGCACCGAAGGCCGCCGCGTGTATGGATCTGCCCCTTACTTGGCATTTTGTCGGTCAACTCCAGACCAACAAGGTGCGATCCGTGGTCGGATACGCGGACTTCGTGCAGTCCGTCGATCGTTCCAAGCTCGTCACAGCTCTGTCGAAGGAGGCCGTCCGCGCCGGGCGGGAGCTGGGGTGCCTCATCCAGGTCGCACTCGACGCCGGCGAGAGCGAACGGGGTGAGCGGGGCGGCGTCGCGCCCGGCGGGATCGAGGAGTTGGCCGACCTCGTCGCGCAGGCGCCGGGGCTGCGGCTCGGTGGACTGATGACCGTCGCACCCCTCACCGGGGAGTACGCGGGGCGCGAACAGGCGGCGTTCGGGCGGTTGATGGATTTGTCGACTGACCTGCGCCGGAGCCATCCGGCTGCCACCATGGTCTCGGCAGGGATGAGTGCGGACCTCGAGCAGGCTGTGGCGGCCGGAGCGACACATGTGCGCGTCGGCAGCGCGGTACTCGGAGTCCGCCCCAGGCTCGGGTAACGTCGCCAAGAAGTCGGACCACAGCAGAAAATATGGTCATTGCCGCCGAAAGGCGGATTCAAGGACCTCGTGGATCGCGGGCACTTGGCAGTCGTCAGCCGATCCACCACAGAGCGGAGGACTCAGAGCATGGCCGGCGCGATGCGCAAGATGGCGGTCTACCTCGGCCTCGTGGAGGACGATGGGTACGACGGCCGCGGATTTGACCCCGACGACGACTTCGAACCCGAACTGGACCCGGAGCCCGAGCGGGACCACCGACGGCACGAGCCGTCCCACCAGCCGCACGGCTCACATCAGTCCCAAAGGGACGAAGAGGTACGAGTCGTACAGCCGCCCGCCCCTCGTGAACCGGCCGCCCGTTCCGCTTCGCTACCCGCGGAATCCGGCCGCCCGGCGCGCATCGCGCCCGTGGCATCCATCACACAAGAACGCGCAAGTCTGGAGAAGAACGCACCGGTGATCATGCCCAAGGTCGTGTCCGAACGAGAGCCTTACCGGATCACCACGCTCCACCCACGGACCTACAACGAGGCCCGTACCATCGGGGAACACTTCCGTGAAGGCACTCCGGTGATCATGAATCTGACTGAGATGGATGACACAGACGCGAAGCGACTTGTCGACTTTGCGGCCGGTTTGGTGTTTGGTCTTCACGGCAGTATCGAGCGGGTGACGCAGAAGGTGTTCCTGTTGTCGCCTGCTAACGTCGATGTCACGGCGGAGGACAAGGCCCGCATCGCAGAGGGCGGGTTCTTCAACCAGAGCTGAGACGTAACACCGGAAGCAGCAGTAGCAGCAGGGCACAGGGGAGAGGGAAGCAACAGGTCATGAGCGTGGTTTTGGATGTCGTCTACATCGCGCTGATGTGCTTCCTCATCGTGCTCATCTTCCGGCTGGTCATGGACTACGTCTTCCAGTTCGCCCGCTCATGGCAACCAGGCAAGCCGATGGTGGTCGTACTGGAGGCCACCTACACTGTCACGGATCCACCGCTCAAGCTTCTGCGGCGGTTCATTCCGCCGCTGCGTCTCGGGGGCGTGGCGCTAGACCTGTCCTTCTTCGTGCTGATGATCATCGTCTACATCCTGATCTCGATCGTGAGCCGGCTGTGAGCGATGTGAACTACGGTCTTGCCGAATGCCGACGACTACGTTGAGGTGAAGAGATGCCGTTGACCCCCGAGGACGTGCGGAACAAGCAGTTCACGACCGTCCGCCTCCGAGAAGGCTATGACGAGGACGAGGTCGATGCCTTCCTCGACGAGGTCGAAGCCGAACTGACCCGCCTGCTCCGCGAGAACGAGGACCTGCGCGCCAAGCTGGCCGCGGCCACGCGCGCTGCTGCCCAGAACCAGCAGAACATGCGCAAGCCTCCGGAGCAGCAGGATCAGCAGCAGCAACAGCAGCAGCAGGGCATGCGCGGTCCAGGTGGTCCCGTACCCGCCGGCATATCGGGCCCGCCGCAGCAGCAGATGGGTGGCCCCATGGGTGGTCCGCCCCAGCTGCCGAGCGGTGCCCCGCAGCTGCCCGCCGGTCCCGGCGGTCAGGGTGGCCCGCAGGGTCCCGGCCCGATGGGCCAGGGTCCGGGCGGTCCGGGCCCGATGGGCCAGCCCCCCATGCAGCAGCAGATGGGTGGTCCGATGGGCGGCCCCATGGGCGGTCCGATGGGCGGCCCCGGTCAAGGAGGCCCCGGTGGCGACAGCGCCGCCCGTGTCCTCTCGCTGGCCCAGCAGACCGCCGACCAGGCGATCGCCGAGGCCCGGTCCGAAGCCAACAAGATCGTCGGTGAGGCGCGTTCGCGTGCCGAGGGTCTGGAGCGTGACGCCCGTGCCAAGGCCGATGCCCTGGAGCGGGACGCGCAGGAGAAGCACCGCGTCGCGATGGGCTCCCTGGAGTCCGCTCGCGCCACGCTGGAGCGCAAGGTCGAGGACCTGCGCGGCTTCGAGCGCGAGTACCGCACGCGCCTGAAGTCGTACCTGGAGTCGCAGCTGCGCCAGCTGGAGACCCAGGCCGACGACTCGCTGGCCCCGCCGCGCACTCCGGCGACCGCGTCCCTCCCGCCGTCCCCGGCGCCTTCCATGGCACCGGCCGGCGCGAGCGCCCCGTCGTACGGCGGCGGCAACCAGACGATGGGCGGCGGTCCCTCGCCGTCCGGTCCGTCCTACGGCGGTCAGCAGCAGATGTCCCCGGCGATGACTCAGCCGATGGCGCCGGTGCGTCCGCAGGGCCCGTCGCCGATGGGTCAGGCGCCCTCGCCCATGCGGGGCTTCCTGATCGACGAGGATGACAACTGACGGCCTGATGGCCAGTAGTACGGCGTAGAGGTCGGCAGCGTTCAGGGCGGGGCCCCGGGTTGAACCCGGGGCCCCGCCCTTTTGCCGTACGCGCCGCCTCTTTGCCACACGCGTTCGTGCGCACACAACGCCGAAGGCCCGGGCCCACCAAGATCTTTGGCGGGTCCGGGCCTTCGGTCCGTGGCCTACTCCCTGTGGGTTACACCTTGCGCAGGCGGAACGTCAGCGTCAGTCCCTCGTCCGTGAACGGGTTCCCGTAGCTGTCGTCCGCGTCACCCTCGGCGAAGTCCGTCGCCAGGACCTCGTCGGCGATCAGGCCGGCGTGGTCGGTGAGCGCCGCAACCGTCGCCGGGTCCGTGGCGGTCCAGCGCAGTGCGATGCGGTCGGCCACGTCGAGGCCGCTGTTCTTGCGGGCCTCCTGGATCAGGCGGATCGCGTCACGGGCCAGGCCCGCACGGCGGAGCTCCTCCGTGATCTCCAGGTCCAGGGCGACCGTCGCGCCCGCGTCGGACGCCACGGACCAGCCCTCGCGCGGCGTCTCCGTGATGATCACCTCGTCGGGAGCCAGCGTGATGGTCTCGCCGTCGACCTCCACCGACGCCGTGCCCTCGCGCAGGGCCAGGGACAGCGCGGCCGCGTCCGCGTTCGCGACGGCCTTGGCCACGTCCTGGACGCGCTTGCCGAACCGCTTGCCCAGCGCGCGGAAGTTGGCCTTCGCCGTGGTGTCCACCAGGGAGCCGCCGACCTCGCTCAGCGTCGCCAGGGCCTCGACGTTCAGCTCCTCCGTGATCTGCGTGCGCAGTTCGGAGTCCAGCGTCTCGAAGCCCGTCGCCGCGATCAGGGCGCGGGACAGCGGCTGACGGGTCTTGACGCCCGACTCCGCGCGTGTGGCACGGCCCAGCTCCACGAGCCGGCGCACCAGCACCATCTGCTTCGACAGCTCCGGGTCGATGGCGGTGAGGTCCGCCTCGGGCCAGGCCGACAGGTGGACCGACTCCGGGGCGCCCGGGGTGACCGGAACGATCAGGTCCTGCCACACCCGCTCGGTGATGAACGGGGTCAGCGGGGCCATCAGCTGCGTCACCGTCTCGACGACCTCGTGCAGCGTGCGCAGCGCGGCCTTGTCGCCCTGCCAGAAGCGGCGGCGGGAGCGGCGCACGTACCAGTTCGACAGGTCGTCGACGAACGCGGACAGCAGCCTTCCGGCGCGCTGCGTGTCATAGGCGTCGAGGGCCTGGGTGACCTGGTCGGTGAGCGCGTGCAGTTCGGACAGCAGCCAGCGGTCCAGGACCGGGCGGTCCGCCGGGGCCGGGTCGGCATCGGACGGGGCCCAGCCCGACGTCCGCGCGTACAGGGCCTGGAAGGCGACCGTGTTCCAGTACGTGAGGAGCGTCTTGCGGACGACCTCCTGGATCGTGCCGTGGCCCACACGGCGGGCCGCCCAGGGGGAACCGCCGGCCGCCATGAACCAGCGGACCGCGTCCGCGCCGTGCCGGTCCATGAGCGGGATCGGCTCCAGGGTGTTGCCCAGGTGCTTGGACATCTTGCGGCCGTCCTCGGCGAGGATGTGGCCGAGGCAGACCACGTTCTCGTATGAGGACTTGTCGAAGACCAGCGTGCCGACCGCCATCAGCGTGTAGAACCAGCCGCGGGTCTGGTCGATGGCCTCGCAGATGAACTGCGCCGGGTACCGGGACTCGAACAGCTCCTTGTTCTTGTACGGGTAGCCCCACTGCGCGAACGGCATCGAACCCGAGTCGTACCAGGCGTCGATGACCTCGGGCACACGCGTGGCCGTCGTGCCGCAGCCGTCCTGCGGGCAGGCGAAGGTGACCTCGTCGATGAACGGGCGGTGCGGGTCCAGGCCCGACTGGTCGGTGCCGGTCAGCTCGGTCAGCTCGGTCAGGGAGCCGACGCAGGTGAGGTGGTCGTCCTCGCAGCGCCAGATCGGCAGCGGGGTACCCCAGTAGCGGTTGCGGGACAGCGCCCAGTCGATGTTGTTGTTCAGCCAGTCGCCGTACCGGCCGTTCTTGACCGTGTCCGGGAACCAGTTGGTGTTCTCGTTCTCCGCGAGGAGGCGGTCCTTGACCTCCGTGGTGCGGATGTACCAGGAGGGCTGCGCGTAGTAGAGGAGCGCGGTGTGGCACCGCCAGCAGTGCGGGTAGCTGTGCTCGTACGGGACGTGCTTGAAGAGCAGGCCGCGCTGCTGGAGGTCCTCGGTGAGCTTTTCGTCCGCCTTCTTGAAGAAGACGCCGCCGACGAGGGGGACGTCCTCCTCGAAGGTGCCGTCCGGGCGGACCGGGTTCACCACCGGCAGGCCGTACGCGCGGCAGACCTTGAGGTCGTCCTCACCGAAGGCGGGGGACTGGTGGACCAGACCCGTACCGTCCTCGGTCGTGACGTACTCGGCGTTCACCACGTAGTGGGTGCCGCCCTCGGTCTCCGGGAACTCGACGAGCTCGAACGGGCGCTGGTAGGCCCAGCGCTCCATCTCGGCGCCCGTGAACGTCCGGCCGGTGGTCTCCCAGCCCTCGCCGAGGGCCTTGGCGACGAGCGGCTCGGCGACGACGAGCTTCTCCTCACCGTTCGTCGCGACCACGTAGGTGACCTCGGGGTGCGCGGCGACCGCGGTGTTGGAGACCAGCGTCCAGGGCGTGGTCGTCCACACCAGGAGCGCCGCCTCGCCGGCCAGCGGGCCGGAGGTGAGCGGGAAGCGGACGAAGACCGACGGGTCGACGACCGTCTCGTAGCCCTGCGCCAGCTCGTGGTCCGACAGGCCAGTGCCGCAGCGGGGGCACCAGGGGGCGACGCGGTGGTCCTGGGCCAGCAGGCCCTTGTTGAAGATCTCCTTGAGCGACCACCAGACCGACTCGATGTACTCGGGGTCCATCGTGCGGTAGGGCTCGGTGAGGTCGGTCCAGTAGCCCATGCGGGTCGTGAGCTCTTCGAAGGCGTCCGTGTGCCGGGTCACCGACTCGCGGCACTTCGCGTTGAACTCGGCGATGCCGTACGCCTCGATGTCCTGCTTGCCGGAGAAGCCGAGCTCCTTCTCCACGGCGAGCTCCACCGGGAGGCCGTGGCAGTCCCAGCCGGCCTTGCGGGCCACGTGGTAGCCGCGCATGGTGCGGAAGCGGGGGAAGACGTCCTTGAAGACGCGGGCCTCGATGTGGTGGGCACCGGGCATGCCGTTGGCGGTGGGCGGGCCCTCGTAGAACACCCACTCGGGGCGGCCCTCGGACTGCTCCAGGCTCTTGGCGAAGATCTTCTGCTCGCGCCAGAAGTCGAGCACGGCGTGCTCGAGGGCGGGCAGGTCGACCTGGGCGGGCACCTGGCGGTACGTCGGCGATGTCATCAGCGGGCTTCCTCCGGCGGACTTGCTGCCTTCCGTCCGGAGGGACGAGAGCTACGTCTGTGCCTGCGCCGCCTTCGGCGCGCTCCCGCGGTACCACCCTCCTTGGCTCTCCGGCGCGGGGTGTGCGCCGACGAGCCCCCTCATTGGGGTCGCGATGCCGGTTCTACTGGCCACCGCGCTCGGCGGAGGTTTTCTTCCGGCGGCTCCGGGGTGATCTTCGCGTCGCGCTCGCCCCCGGGCTTCCACCGTCCCCGGGTCGCTCTGGGCTGCTTACGCCGCTACTCGTCCCCATCCACGCTTTTCGCTCCGCCCAGTGTACGGCGCCGCGCGGACAGCGGCCGACCGCTTTTCGGGGCGGTCGGCCGCTGTC
>NZ_MUKA01000300.1 GCF_002150735.1 Streptomyces africanus | reverse complement strand
CAGGCCGGAGAGCGCGGCCGCCGCGGCCGCGCTCTCCGGCCTGCTCCTCTACGTCAGCTTCCCGCCCCGCACCCTGTGGTGGCTGGCCCTGCCGGCCTTCGCGGTCTTCGGCTGGGTGCTGCGCGGCCGCGGCTGGAAGGCGGGGCTCGGCCTCGGCTACCTCTTCGGCCTCGGCTTCCTGCTGCCGCTGCTGGTGTGGACCGGAGTGGAGGTCGGACCGCTCCCCTGGGTCGCCCTGGTGGCGATCGAGGCGATCTTCGTCGCGCTGGTCGGCGCGGGTGTCGCCGCCGTGTCGAAGCTGCCGGGGTGGCCGGTGTGGGCGGCCGCCTTGTGGATCGCCGGCGAGGCGGCACGCGCGCGCGTGCCGTTCGACGGCTTCCCCTGGGGGAAGATCGCGTTCGGGCAGGCGGACGGTGTGTTCCTGCCGCTCGTCGCGGTGGGCGGCACCCCGGTGCTCGGCTTCGCGGTGGTCCTGTGCGGCTTCGGACTGTACGAAGCCGTCCGCCTCGCGGTGGTGTGGCGGCGTACCGGCACGGTGCGCCGGGCCGCGGCGGCCGTGGGTCTGGTGAGCCTGGCCGTCCCCGTGGTGGCGGCCGTGGCGGCCCGGCCGCTGGTCAGCGACAAGGCCGAGGACGGCAGCGTGACCGTCGCGGCGATCCAGGGCAACGTGCCCCGGGCGGGGCTGGAGTTCAACGCCCAGCGGCGGGCCGTGCTCGACAACCACGCGCGCGAGACGGAACGCCTGGCCGCCGAGGTCAAGGCCGGCAAGGTCGCACGGCCCGACTTCGTGCTGTGGCCGGAGAACTCCTCCGACGTCGATCCGTTCGCCAACCCCGATGCCCGTGCCGTGATCGACGCAGCGGCCAAGTCCATCGGCGTGCCCATCTCGGTCGGCGGCGTCGTGGAGCGGGACGGCAAGCTGTACAACGAGCTGATCCTGTGGGACCCGGCGAAGGGCCCCGTCGACACCTACGACAAGCGGCAGATCCAGCCGTTCGGCGAATACCTCCCGCTGCGCTCGCTCGTCGGGGCGATCAACAAGAACTGGACGGAGATGGCCCGCCAGGACTTCAGCCGCGGTTCCACACCGGGTGTGTTCACCATGGACGGCGCCAAGGTCGGTCTCGTCACCTGCTACGAGGCCGCCTTCGACTGGACCGTGCGCTCCGAGGTCACCGACGGCGCCCAGATGATCTCCGTGCCGAGCAACAACGCCACCTTCGACCGCAGCGAGATGACCTACCAGCAGCTCGCCATGTCCCGTGTCCGCGCGGTCGAGCACAGCCGGACCGTGGTGGTGCCGGTGACCAGCGGTGTCAGCGCGATGATCATGCCGGACGGGAAGATCACGCAGAGGACCGGCATGTTCGTCGCCGACTCACTCGTGCAGAAGGTGCCGCTGCGCTCCTCGCAGACGCCCGCCACCCAGCTGGGCGTCCTGCCGGAGATCGCCCTCGTGCTGGTCGCGGCCGGCGGACTGGGCTGGGCCGTCGGCGCCGGTCTGCGGGGGCGACGCGGCGGTGACGTGTAGCCGTACGCCGGTCGGCCTCCTCTTGAAAACCCGCCGGGGCGCCGAACCCGCCCCTTAGGGTCGGGTCATGGCTACTCCCGACTTCATCCGCACCCTGCGCGCCTCGGCCGGTCACCAGCTGCTCTGGCTCCCCGGAGTCACCGCCCTGGTCTTCGACGACGAGGGCAGAATCCTGCTGAACCGTCGGTCCGACACCCGCAAGTGGTCGGTGATCGGCGGCATCCCGGACCCGGGGGAGCAGCCCGCGGCCTGCGCCGTGCGGGAGGTCTACGAGGAGACGGCCGTGCACTGTGTCGCGGAGAGCGTGGTCCTCGTCCACGCAGGGCACCCCGTCACGTACGACAACGGCGACACCTGCCAGTTCATGGACATCACCATCCGTTGCCGTGCCACCGGCGGTGAGGCGCGGGTCAACGACGACGAGTCGCTGGACGTGGGCTGGTTCGACGTCGATGCCCTGCCCGAGCTGAACGAGCACTGTCTGTTCCGGATCAAGCAGGCCATGTCGGGTGCCCCCACATGGTTCGACCCCACTGCATCCGGCTGAACTGTAGGGCGTGACCACATGGGGCGCGACCATCGCGCTGCCTAGGGTCGAGGCATGACCGCGCCCCATGTCCTTCCGGCTCCCCACGCCTTTCCGTTCGACCTCGGTGGCCGCACCGCGCTCGTCACCGGCGCCGCCGGCGGCATCGGCCGCGCCTGCGCGCTGCGGCTCGCGGCCGCCGGGGCGAAGGTGAGAGCGGTCGACCGGGACGCCGCGGGCCTGGAGGCGCTCGCCGGACAGGGCCGCGACCTCGCGGGCACCGTGGAACCGCACGTCCTCGACCTCACCGACCTGGACGCCGCCGAACTCGCCGCCGCGGGCACCGACGTCCTCGTCAACAACGCCGGGCTCCAGCTCGTCCGCCCCATCGAGGAGTTCCCGCCCGACGTCTTCCACACGGTGCTCACCGTGATGCTGGAGGCACCCTTCCGGCTCATCCGGGGTGCCCTGCCCCACATGTACGGGCAGGGCTGGGGCCGCATCGTGAACGTGTCGTCCGTCCATGGGCTGCGCGCCTCGGCCTACAAGTCGGCCTATGTGGCCGCCAAACACGGGCTGGAGGGACTCTCCAAGACCACCGCCCTCGAAGGCGCGCCCCACGGTGTCACCTCCAACTGTGTGAACCCCGCCTATGTGCGCACCCCACTGGTCGAGCAACAGCTCACCGACCAGGCCCGGGCGCACGGCATCCCCGAGGAGCGTGTCCTGTCCGAGGTGCTGCTCCAGGACAGCGCCGTCAAGCGGCTCATCGAACCGGAGGAGGTCGCCGAGGCCGTGGCGTATCTGTGCGGTCCGCAGGCGTCCTTCGTGACCGGCACCTCACTCGTGCTCGACGGCGGCTGGACCGCCCACTGAGCCCCTGCCCTCGTCGGCCCGGGAGTTGTCCACAGGGCTGACGGGACGGCCCGGTCATGGTGAATCCTGAGAGCATGTCCAGCGATCACGTCCAGTCAGCCGAGCGCTCCGCCGGCCGCGCCGAACCGCCGCCGGCCGGCGCGGAGACGCCGTATCTCGAGCTCCTGGCCCGGGGCGCGTCCGCCGACGCCTACGAGCAGCCGGTGCTGCTCGCGCGCGCCGAAGGACGCCCGGCGGAGTGGATCGCCGCACTCCAGCGGGCCAAGCCGCTCGCCCTGCGCGTCCGCTCGGAGCTGGAGGGACGGCGCCGCCGCGAGGCCGAGCTGTCCGCACTGTTCGAGACCGCCCACGACCTCGCCGGGCTGCGCGACCTCGACGCCGTACTCCAGGCGATCGTGCAGCGCGCCCGGTCGCTGCTGGGCACCGACGTCGCCTACCTCAGCCTGAACGACCCGGCGAGGGGCGACACCTACATGCGGGTCACCGAGGGCTCGGTCGCGGCCCGGTTCCAGCAACTGCGGCTCGGCATGGGGGAGGGGCTCGGCGGCCTGGTCGCGCAGACCGCACGCCCCTACGTCACCGACGACTACTTCAAGGACGACCGCTTCCAGCACACCCTCACCATCGACGCCGGCGTGCGGGACGAGGGGCTCGTGGCCATCCTCGGCGTGCCGCTCACGCTCGGGCACCACGTCATCGGCGTGCTGTTCGCCGCGGACCGCCGCGCCCGGGTCTTCGAGCGGGAGCAGATCGCCCTGCTCGGCTCCTTCGCCGCCCTCGCCGCGGCCGCCATCGACACCGCCAACCTGCTCGCCGAGACCCGGTCGGCCCTCGCCGGTCTGGAGCGGGCCAACGAGATCATCCAGGACCGCAGCGGGGTCATCGAACGCGCCTCCGACGTGCACGACCGGCTCGCCGAGCTCGTCCTGCGCGGCGGCGGGGTCCACGACGTGGCCGCCGCCGTCTCAGAGGTCCTCGACGGCACGGTCGAGTTCACCGAGGCGGCCGCGGCACCGGGCGAGGCGCTGGAGGCGTCCCGCGCGGAGGGCCACGCCGTGCGGCACGAGGACGACTGGATCGCCGCCGTCGCCGCCGGCGGAGAGCTGCTCGGCGCACTCGTGCTGCGCGGCCACCCGGGGCTCGACCCCGTCGACCAGCGCACCCTGGAGCGCGCCGCCATGGTCACCTCCCTGCTGCTCCTGGCCCGCCGGTCCGCCGCCGAGGCCGAACAACGCGTGCGCGGCGAACTCCTGGACGACCTGCTCGACGCCCGCGACCGCGACCCGCGCCTGCTGCGGGAGCGCGCGGCACGCCTCCACGCCGACCTCGACGCGGTCCATGTGGTGCTGGCCGCGCGACTGGAGGGCGACGCGCCCGACGCCGACCAGGAGGCGGACGCCCGCAGACGCCTCGCCGCAGCCGCGTCCCACCTCGCCGCGACCCGGCAGGGCCTGGCCGCCGCACGCGACGGCGGCACGGTCCTGCTGCTGCCCCTCGGCCCCGGCGACACCGCCACCGAACTGGCCCGCCGCGCCGCCCGGCATCTGGGCACCGCGGTCCACGCACCGGTCACCGTCGGAGCCTCCGCACCCGCGGAGGACCTCGCCACCCGCCCGGACTCCGTGGCCACGGCCTACGCCGAAGCCCGGCGCTGCCTCGACGCCCTGCGGCTCCTCGGCCGCTCCGGGGACGGTGCCGCCGCCGAGGACTTCGGCTTCCTCGGGCTGCTCCTGGCCGGAGACCGGGACATCCCCGGCTTCGTCGAGCGCACCATCGGCCAGGTCGTCGCGTACGACCGGCGACGCGGTACGGAGCTGCTGCGCACCCTCGACGCGTACTTCGCCTGCGGGATGAGCCCCGCCCGCACCAAGGACGAACTGCACGTTCATGTGAACACGGTCGCCCAGCGCCTGGAGCGCGTCGGCCGTCTCCTCGGCGACGACTGGCAGACCCCGGCCCGCGCCCTGGAGATCCAACTCGCCCTGAGGCTGCACCGGTTGTCGGCGCCGGCACGGTCGCGACCGGGCAGCCGCGCGACGGCCAGGTCGTAGGAATCCTCGACTGCGTCGGTGACCAGCCGCTTGGTGATGCCGGGGCCCGGTCCGAGTGAGATCCAGTGGCGTTTGTCGAGGTAGCGGCCCGGTGTGATCGACGCGTGGGCGTGCACGAGCGCGCGTGCGTGTTCGGGTTCGCACTTGACCGTGATGATCTGCTCGTCCGGGTCGTCGGTGACGATCAGGAACACCTTGCCCGCCACCTTGTACACGACCAGTGCGGGAGTGAAGGGGTATCCGTGGCTGACGCCGGGCAGAGCTGAGGCCGTTCGGCGGGCGATGTCCTGGAGCCGGTCACCGGCCGCGCTCACGAGGTGGCCTGCCTGCCGGTGCCGTAGGTGTGGGGGTCGACGGGCTGCTCTGCCTTGGGCAGGCGGGCGACGACGAGCCGGTAGGAGTCGGTGACGAGTTCCTTGACCAGCACCTTGGCGACGCCTTCCCCGGCCTCCAGCGTGATCCAGTGCTTCTTGTTCATGTGGTAGCCGGGGGTGATGTGGCTGTACTGCTCCCGCAGGGCGTGTGCCTCGCCGGGGTCGGCCTTGAGGATCACGACGGGGCGCCCCAGGACCTCGGTCATCAGCATGAACACCTTGCCGCGCACCTTGAAGACCTCCCAGTCGTCGCCGAAGGGATGCTCCAGCTGGGCTCCGGGCAGCTCCTCGGCGCAGTCGGCGGCGGTCTTGTGCAGGGTCGTTCCGTTCATCGGGCGTTGCCTTCCTCACGGGGTCGTCGCGGCGGCACACCCCATCCTTCCCTCGAAGTCGACAAATGGGGCAGTAGGATGCGGACACGTGATGGTCGACAAGCGACACCCCAGCCCGAGCGGACAGGCCGGACCGGCCGAGGTCCCGCTGTACGGTTTCCAGCCCCCGGTCGGCACCCCGTACGGCCTTGAGGTGAGCACCGTCGAGGACTTCTTCGCCCAGCACGATGACTGGCCGTGGAACCCGCCCCGTCCGGGCCGCGCCACCTTCCATTACCTCATCGCCGTCACCGAGGGCGAGCTGCGGCACGACGTCGACCACCTCACGCGGACCGTCGCCCCCGGCCAGTGGCTGTGGGTGCGCCCGGGACACGCGCAGTGCTGGCATCCGCCCGGCGCCGCCCGCGGCACCTTCATCCTCTTCGAACCGGATGTACTGCGGCCCGACATCGCCCGCCTACTGGCCCCGCTCACCGCGCACGACGCCCCTGCCGTGCTGAGCCCGCACGCCGATGACGCCGCCCGGCTCCAGCAAACGGCGCTCCAACTCCTGGACGAACACAGGGCCCTGGGGCGCCGGCCCCTCGACATCCACCACGCCCTGCGCCGCAGCCTGCTCGAATCGCTACTGCTACGCCTCGCGGGCGCCCCCGGGATCACCCCCGCCGACATGAGAGCCAGCAGAAGCCGTGGTGAAACCTACGGGCGGTTCACGGACGCCCTGGAGCTGCATTTCCGCGAACTGCACCAGGCCGCCGAGTACGCAGAGTTGCTCGGCTGCTCGGTCCGCACGCTGAGCCGCGCGGCACGGGACGCCACCGGCAAGGGAGTGCGTGAGCTCATCGACGAGCGTCGCCTCCTCGAAGCCCGGCGCCTGCTGGGCGGTGCGCAATGGGACGCCCGGACTGTGGCCGACCACCTCGGATTCTCCGACCCCGCGAACTTCGGCCGCTTCTTCCGCGACCGCACCGGTCTCACCCCGGCCGCCTTCGCGGGCCGGGATGCAACACGCGGGTAGCTGTGCCGCGTCAGCGCGTGATCTGACGGAATGGCGTGTAGGTGGTGGTAATGGAGAAGGTGTCGCGGAACTTTTCGCTGAGCTCGCCCAGGATGACGAGTTCGATCATCTCGGTGGAGGCGGCGAAGTCGGCCTGGCCCTCGGCGGTCAGCGCCATGTGCCTCCAGACGGCTTCCTCATTCTCGTAGAGCTCGCGCTGGAAGTAGCTGCCGTCACTGCCCCGGGAGATCTCGTAGGCCAGGATGTACGGCTCCTGCTCCTGGGTTACCGGCAGGACCTTGTCCAGGTAGGTCTGGTACTGCTCCTCCATACCGGACTTGACGCGATAGTGGAAAAGGTTCTCGATCTGGTTGCTCATGGTTTTCTCCGTAGAGGATGCGGGTGCGTTCGGCGGAAAAGCAGAGCGGTTCGGAGCTCAGCCGGTGGTGAAAGCGTCCGGCTGGGCTCCGGGTAACGGCTTGCTCGCTGGCCCCTCGGGGAGGATCTCCTCGATCCGCCCCAGGTCGCTGACGGTCAGACCCAGTTGGGGGCATGCCCTTCGGCG
>NZ_MUKA01000299.1 GCF_002150735.1 Streptomyces africanus | reverse complement strand
CCACCCGGTCGCCGGCGCAGGCGAAAGCCCGTTCGTCCCCCTGACCTGCGCCGCCGTCAACCCGCCCCGCGCGGGAACCCCCGGCGGCGTGGGCCCGGTGGCCGCCGGCACGGGAGCCGGGGGCGGGGTCGGCGCCTGCGCCACAGGCGCCAACGGCGGTGCCGGCGCGGCCATGGGCTGAGGCGCCGGCTGCGGCACGGACTGCGGGGCAGGCTGCGGGACGGACTGGGGCACGGACTGCGGGACAGACTGGGGCACGGACTGAGGAACGGGCTGCGGCATCTGCTGCTGCCCCATCTGCCCGAAGCGCACTCCCTGCCCGGTCTGTCCGACCTGCGCCGCCGCCGGCATCGGCATCCCACCGCCCGGCCCGGCGGGCACGGCACCGGCCGGCACGGCGGACGCGGCGGCGGGGAGCGGCATACCGGTGCCGGCGGCAGCCGGAGCGACGGCGGGCCCGGGAGCGCCGCCGCCGGTGGCCTGCGCGGCAAGGCCCCGCATGCCGGATCCGTTGGTCTCGCTCACCAGACGGTCCACTGCCGCCGTACCCGAGCTGTAGCTGGTCCCATTGCCCAGCTCGGGTACGGCGGCTCCCCTCCTGGACGTCCCGTAGAGCACCTGTTCCAGGCCGGACACCAGGCGACGCACGTCCACCTGGGGGCGCACCACGAGACGCAGGAAGCGGCTGGACGAACCGATCTTGTTGCCGCACTCGCGGACCAGGATCCGGTGCTCGGTGAGCATCCGGTCCCGGACCACGGTGCCCTCGGCGCCCACGGGGAGGCGCACGAAGAGGAAGTTGCCCTGTGACGGGTAGACGGTCAGTCCGGGCAGGGCGGACAGCTGGCTGGCCATGTCGAGGCGGTCGCGCCGCACCTGCTGGAGGCTCTGCGCGTACTCGGCGCCGTGCTCCTTCAGCATGAAGACGACATGCTCGGCGAAGGAGTTGAGGTTCCACTTGGGCAGCATGGCGCGGACGCGCCCGGCCAGCGCCGGGTTGGCGACCAGGTAGCCGAAGCGTATGCCGTGCAGGCCGAAGTTCTTGCCGAGGCTGCGCAGCACGATGACGTTGGGCCGCAGCATCGCCTCCTGCACGACACTCGGTTCGGCCTCGGCGTCCGCGAACTCCAGGAACGACTCGTCGATGACGACCAGGTCGAGGTCGGCCATGGCGTCCATGAACTGGACGATGGCGTGCTTGTGCAGGAAGCCGCCATCGGGGTTGTTGGGGTTGCAGATGACGGCGACGCGCGTGCCCCGGGAGCGGATGAACTCGGCGTACTGCGCGAGGTCGAGGGCGAACCCGCTGGACTCCTGGAGCGGGAACATGTCGACCCGCTTGCCGGTCTCCATGGGCTGGTCGGTCCAGCGGCCGAAGGTGGGGACGGGGATGGCGAGGGACTCGCGGACGAGCAGGTGGTCGATCCAGGTGATCAGCTCGGTGGAGCCGTTGCCCATCGCCACGCACTGCGGCGGGAGCTGGAGCAGGCTGCACAGCTCGGCCGTGATGGTGTCGGCGCTGGACGGGTAGTACGTGATGATGTCGCGGAGTCTGGCCGACATGTCGTCGAACATGGCCGGGGTGGGGAAGTACGGGTTGCAGGGGATGCAGAAGTCCACCGGTCCCGCGCCGTCGCCGCCCTCACGTGTCAACGCCGCCATCGACGGGCTGTGCGCCGCGGTGCTGCGGAACAGCGACGTGACGTTGTCGGCCATGGAACCTCCGTACAGGGCGGATCCGCTGGGGACGACCGGACCCGACGTTTAAGGACGGCCCGCGCGGGGGAGCGCGGGCCGCCCTTAGATACGGAGGCTGCGGCGGCACTGTTCAACCACTGGGGTTTCCCTCAGAAAATTGTGTGCCACCTGTGAAGACGATCAGCAGCCGAACGTGTGGACCGTCGTCGTCCGGTACGTCTGCCCGGGCCGCAGCACCGTCGACGGGAACGACGGCTTGTTGGGCGAGTCCGGGAAGTGCTGCGTCTCCAGGCACAGCGCGTCGCCCTGCCGGTAGATGCGGCCGGTCGGGCCGGTCAGCGTGCCGTCGAGGAAGTTGCCGGAGTAGAACTGCAGGCCCGGCTCGTTCGTGGCGATCTTCAGGCTGCGGCCGGAGGCGGGGTCGCGCAGCGTGGCGACGTGCTCGGGCCGGGCGGTGATGCCCTTGTCGAGCACCCAGTTGTGGTCGAAGCCCTTGGCGGTGACCAGCTGGGGGTGCGAGGTGCGGATGTCCCGGCCGATCGCCTTGGCGCGGGTGAAGTCGAAGGGCGTGCCCGCGACCTTCGCCAGCTCGCCCGTCGGGATGAGGCCCGAGTCGGTGGGCGTGAAGCGCGAGGCCGCGATCTGCAGTTCGTGGTCCTCGATCGTGCCGCTGCCCGCGCCGGCCAGGTTCCAGTAGACGTGGCTGGTGAGGTTGACGACGGTGGCCTTGTCGGTGGTGGCCTCGTAGTCGATGCGCCAGTCGCCGTGCCGCGTGAGCGTGTAGGTCACCTTCGTCTTGAGGGTGCCCGGGTAGCCCATCTCGCCGTCGACGCTCGTGTAGTACAGGTGCAGACCGACGTCGGAACCCTCGGTGAACGGCTCGACGTCCCACACGCGCTTGTCGAAGCCCTTGGCGCCGCCGTGCAGGCTCTGCTCGCCGTCGTTGACGGAGAGCTGGTAGTCCTTGCCGTCGAGGGTGAACTTGCCCTTGCCGATGCGGTTGCCGTAGCGGCCGATCAGCGCGCCGAAGTACGGGCTCTTGGCGACGTAGTCCTCGAGGTTGTCGAAGCCCGCGGAGACGTTGGCGTAGCGGCCGCGGCGGTCGGGGATCTCCAGCGACTGGACGATGCCGCCGTAGGAGAGGACCTTCAGGCGGGTGCCGCCGTTCTCCAGCGACCAGCTGTAGACCTTGGTGCCGTCGGCGAGCTTGCCGAAGAGCTTCTTCACCGGCTTCCTGCCTCCCGTGGCGTGCGCCGTGCCGCCGAGCGTCGTGGCGGCCATACCCGCCGCCGCGGCTCCCGCGATGACCGTGCGTCTGTTCAGTTCCATGCGTGCGGCTCCCGATAAGGAGAGGGCCCCGCCTTGGCGGCGGGGCCCCGATCTGACTTACGAACCGACCTTGCGCTTGTTCCACACGTCGAACCCGACCGCCGCCAGGAGCACCAGGCCCTTGATGACCTGCTGCCAGTCGGTGCCGATGCCGACGAGGTTCATACCGTTGTTCAGCACGCCCAGGACCAGGCCACCGATGATCGCGCCGAGGACGGTGCCGACACCGCCGCTCATCGACGCGCCGCCGATGAACGAGGCGGCGATCGCCTCCAGCTCGAAGTTGAGGCCGGCCTTGGGAGAGGCCGCGTTGAAGCGGGCGGCGAAGACCAGACCCGCCAGGGCCGCGAGCATGCCCATGTTCAGGAAGACCAGGAAGGTGACCTTCTTGTCCTTCACACCCGACAGCTTGGCCGCCGGGAGGTTACCGCCGATGGCGTAGATGTGACGGCCGATGATCGCGTTGCGCATGACGTAGCCGAAGCCGACGAGCAGCACACCGAGGATCAGCAGGACGATCGGGGCGCCCTTGTAGCTGGCCAGCAGCATCGTGACGACGAGCACGGCGGCGGCGAGCGCGACCAGCTTCAGCAGGAACAGCTTGAACGGCGGGACGTCCAGGGCGAACTCCTGCTGGCGACGGCGGTCGCGGAACTCCTGGAAGACCACGAACGCGATCAGCGCCAGGCCGAGCAGCAGCGTGAGGTTGTGGTAGTTCGTGTTCGGGCCGACCTCGGGCATGAAGCCGTTGGCGACCTTCTGCAGCCCCGTCGGGAACGGGCCGAGGGTCTGCCCCTCGAGGAAGATCTCCGTCAGACCGCGGAAGATCAGCATGCCCGCGAGGGTCACGATGAACGACGGAATGCCGCCGTACGCGATGAAGAACCCCTGGATCGCGCCCGCGATCGCGCCCACGACCAGGCACAGGATCACCGCGACCGGCCAGGGCAGGTCGTTCTTGACCATGAACACGGCTGCCATCGAGCCGATGAACGCCGTCAACGAGCCGACCGACAGGTCGATATGGCCGGCGATGATCACCAGCATCATGCCCATCGCGAGGATGAGGATGTAGCTGTTCTGCAGCACCAGGTTGGAGACGTTGCGCGGCAGCAGCAGGTCGCCGTCGGTCCACACGGCGAACAGCACCACGATCAGGCCGAGCGCGAACAGCATGCCGTACTGCCGCATGTTGCGGCGCATGCCGTCCAGCATCAGCTGGAGCAGGCCGTCGCCGCCCGCCGCCCCTGACTTGCCGGGCGGCGCGGGGGCCGGCGACTTGGCGGTCACATCCGTGCTCATCGGGTTACCTCTTTGTCCTTCGTCATCTGACGCATCAGCGATTCCTGTGAGGCCTCCGCCCGTGAGAACTCACCGGTCAGCCGCCCCGCGGCCATCGTGTAGATGCGGTCGCACATGCCGAGCAGTTCGGGCAGCTCGGAGGAGATGAAGACGACCGCCTTGCCCTGGGCGGCCAGCTGGTCGATGACCGTGTAGATCTCGAACTTCGCGCCGACGTCGATGCCTCGGGTCGGCTCGTCCAGGATCAGTACGTCCGGACCCGCGAAGATCCACTTGCTGAGGACGACCTTCTGCTGGTTGCCGCCGGACAGCTTGCCCACCGGCTCGAAGACGGTCGGCGCCTTGATGTTCATGGAGGTGCGGAAGCCCTCGGCGACCTGCCGCTCCTGGTTCTCGTCGATCACCCCTCGCTTGGCGACCTTGCCCAGGGCGCTCAGCGAGATGTTCCGGTTGATGGTGTCGATGAGGTTCAGGCCGTAGTGCTTGCGGTCCTCGGTGACGTACGCGATCCCGTGCTTGACCGCCTCGGGGACGGACTTCGTACGGATCTCCTTGCCGTCCTTGAGGACCGTGCCGCCCGCGTACCGGCCGTACGTCCGCCCGAAGACGCTCATCGCGAGTTCGGTGCGGCCGGCGCCCATGAGACCCGCGATGCCGACGATCTCACCGCGGCGCACCTGGAGGGAGACGTCGTCGACGACCTTGCGCTGCTGGTCGATCGGGTGGAACACGGTCCAGTCCCGGATCTCCAGGGCGGGCGCCACGCCCTCCTCGGGCTCGTGCGGCGACCGCTCCGGGAAGCGGTGCTCCAGGTCGCGGCCGACCATCCCGCTGATGATCCGGTCCTCGGTGGTCTCCGGGGCCTTCACGTCGAGCGTCTCGATGGTCTGCCCGTCGCGCAGGATCGTCACCGAGTCGGCGACCTTGCGGATCTCGTTGAGCTTGTGGGAGATGATGATCGAGGTGATGCCCTGCTTCTTCAACTCCAGGATCAGGTCCAGGAGTTTGCCGCTGTCCTCGTCGTTCAGCGCGGCCGTCGGCTCATCCAGGATGAGCAGCTTCACCTTCTTCGACAGGGCCTTGGCGATCTCCACGAGCTGCTGCTTGCCCACGCCGATGTCGGCGACGCGGGTGTCGGGGTGGTCAGTGAGGCCGACCCGCCGCAGCAGTTCGGTGCCGTGCTTGAGCGTCTCGGACCAGCTGATGATCCCCCGGGTGGCGTGCTCGTTGCCGAGGAAGATGTTCTCCGCGATGGAGAGATACGGCACCAGCGCCAGCTCCTGGTGGATGATGACGATGCCGCGCTGCTCGCTGGCGCGGATGTCCTTGAACTCGCAGACCTCTCCCTCGAAGAGGATCTCGCCCTCGTACGTCCCGTGCGGGTAGACGCCGGAGAGGACCTTCATCAAGGTCGACTTGCCGGCACCGTTCTCCCCGCAGATGGCGTGGACCTCGCCCTGCTGGACGGTCAGAGTGACGTCCGACAGCGCCTTGACGCCGGGAAAGGTCTTGACGATCGAGCGCATTTCCAGGACGGGTCCCGCCATGGTCGTGCCTTCCAATCCTGTTTTCGAATCCCTGCGATCCTGGCGGTTACTTGAGGTCGGCGGCCGTGTGGTAACCCGAGTCGATGACGACCTTCTGGTAGTTGGACTTGTCGACGCTCACCGGCTTCAGCAGGAAGGCGGGCACGACCTTCGTGCCGTTGTCGTAGGTCTTGGTGTCGTTGACCTCCGGCTTCTTGCCGTTCAGCACCGCGTCGACCATGTTCGAGGCGACCTTGGCGAGTTCGCGGGTGTCCTTGTAGACGGTCTGCGTCTGCTGGCCCGCCTCGATCGACTTCAGCGAGGCGACCTCGGCGTCCTGGCCGGTGACGACCGGCAGCGGCTTGCTCTTGGAGCCGTAGTCGTCGGACTTCAGCGCGGAGATGATGCCGATGGAGATGCCGTCGTACGGCGAGAGCACCGCGTCGACCCGGGCCGTCTTGTAGGCGGAGGTCAGGATGTCGTCCATGCGCTTCTGGGCCTGGCCGCCGTCCCAGCGCAGGGTGGTGACCTGGTTGAGGGCGGTCTGCTTCGAGCGGACGACGAGCTGCTTCTTGTCGATGTAGGGCTGGAGGACCTTCATCGCGCCCTGGAAGAAGTAGCGGGTGTTGTTGTCGTCGTTGGAGCCGGCGAACAGCTCGATGTTGAACGGGCCCTTCTTGGAGCCGTCCTTCAGGCCGAGCTTCTCGACGATGTAGGTGCCCTGGAGCTCGCCGACCTTCTCGTTGTCGAACGACGCGTAGTAGTCGACGTTCGGGGTGCCGAGGATCAGGCGGTCGTAGGAGATGACCGGGATGTTCGCGTCCTTGGCCTGCTGGAGCACGTTGTTCATCGACTTGTTGTCGATGGCCGCGATGATCAGCGCCTTGACGCCCTGCGTGATCAGGTTCTCGACCTGCGAGACCTGCTGGTCCGTGTCGTCCTCGCCGTAGACCAGCTTGGTCTTGTAGCCCTTGGCCTTGAGGTCCTTCACCACGTGGGCGCCGTCGAGGATCCAGCGCTCGGAGGACTTGGTCGGCATCGCGATGCCGATGGTGCCGCCCTTGGCGCTGCCCTTGCCCTCCTCGCTGCCGCCTTCACTGTTCTGCCCGCAGGCGGACAGGGTCAGGGCGAGGGACGCGGCTCCGGCTATGGCGGCGAGAGCGGCTCTGCGATTACGCATGATGATCATCCTTGATCTGTGTGCAGGGCTCGGTCTGGGAGGCGCGAAGTCGCTCCGGGTGGTCGTGCCGGAAAGACCGAGAAGAGATGTGTCGGATTGTGGTCGGCTGTGTCTTCTTTTGTGAAGCCGAGTTTCCGGAACGTTATGCCGAGATTTCGAACCGTTGCAGATCGCCCGGCAGTCGGGACCCGAGCGGGGCCATGTCGCCGTCGGCTCCGTGGCGGGCCAGCAGGTCCAGGGCGAGCCGGCCGCGCCGCACGCGTTCCTTGGCCGTGGCCAGGGTCAGCTCCCGCATGTGGTGCCCGTAGGGATAGATCCCGGGCGCCTTGGACAGGCCGAACTTCAGGTAGAGCGGTGCGCCGCGCCGGATGAGCTCGGCGACCTCGTACATCCGGACGTAGCCCCCGAGGTCGTCCGGGGCCTCGATGTACATGTCCATCGGAGCGCCCGACACCCGGCGGATCTCGGTGAGGTGATCGAGCGTCAGGTCACTGGGCACGTTGATCGAGTCGCCGCCCAGCTTCTCGTACACCGCGTACGCCGCCGGGTTGACGGGCCCGATGAGCGCGCTCACCTTGAGGGTCGTGTCGGCCGGGATGATCCCGGCGGCTCTCGCCCGGTGCAGCGTCCACAGCACGCCCTCGTCGGCGACGAGCAGGCACTTGACGCCCAACTCCGTGGCCCGCACGGCGTCTTCGACGCACCCGGCGACGGCGTCGTGGCCGCGGGCGCGCAGTCCGGCCCCCCGTGAGTCGGTGCGCGTGGACCCGCCGATGTCCCACGTGCCGCGCGGGCCGGTGAACAGGCAGAGCTCGATGTCGCGTTCGGCCGTCGCCTCGACCATCTCGGTGATCTCGGCGTCGGTCAGCATCCACACGCCGCTGCCCTGGCTGATCCGGTGGATCGGCACGTCCAGCCGCGAGGCCTCCTTCAGGACCACCGCCAGCGCCTCGGGACCCTCGCACGAGGGGATCTCGGTGCGCCAGCGGCCGCCGCCGGGGAAGGAGTGCGGCGAGGCGTCGGCGGGGTCGAGCGCGGGCGCGTTCAGGCCCAGCGTGGTGAGCGCCTGCTCACCGGGCCTACGGGCTGCCGTGGCGGAAGCGTCGGTCACAGGAAAGTCCTTCGGTTCGATATTTCGGACGAGGTTCGCGGCTGTGGGCAGGGCAAGGCTGGGTGTACGCCGGTACGGGAGCCGTCAGGTTGCCCCCGTACCGGCGTACGTCTAGGGGCGGAGCAACACCTTGCCCACCTTCGGATCGCCGGCTCCCACCAGCTCGATGGCCTGCGAGAACTCGGCGAGCGGCAGCTCGTGCGTCACCAGCGGCAGCGGGTCGAGCAGCCCGGCGGCGAACACCCGCACCGTGTGCGCCCAGGCGTCCGGCGGAGCACCGAAGACGGTGTGCACCTCCAGCTGCCGTACGACGAGGCCGGTCGGGTCGAGACCGTCGGCGCCCGGTGCCGGGATGCCGGTCAGGACCAGCCGGCCGCCGCGCCGGAGCAGGGCGGCGGAGATCCGGGCGGCGTCCGCGGACCCGGCCGTCTCGATCACCACGTCGAAGTCGTCCGGCAGGTCCTCGTCCTTCGTCCGGAAGTCCGTCGCGCCGTACTGCCGCGACAGCGCCTCACGGTCCCGGCGGGTGCCGACGACCAGCAGCTCGGCCGGCGAGTTCGCCTTCAGGAACTGCACGGCGAACATGCCGAGCGTGCCGGTGCCGACCACGGCGACGCGCTCGCCGGGCTGGGCGTTCCCCTTCAGCGCGGCCGCCGCGATACAGGCGGCGGGCTCCAGGAGGGCCGCGGCCGTGAGGTCGCAGTCGTCCGGGAGGGCGTGCAGGAGACGGGCGGGGAGCGTCAGCGTGGCCGCCATCGCGCCCGGCTGGGTGAACCCGGTCTCCTCGTAACCGGCCGTGCACAGGGTCGTGTCGCCCGCGTGGCAGCGGTCGCAGACCTGGCAGTTGCGGAAGCCCTCACCGACGACCTTGCGGCCGACGAGGGACTCGGGGACACCGGCGCCCACGGCCTCGACGGTCCCGGACCACTCGTGGCCCGGGGTGAGCGGGTAGCGGACGTAACCCTCGGGGCGGTTGCCCTGGTAGACCTCGCGGTCGCTGCCGCAGATCCCGGAGGCGTGGACGCGCACCAGTGCCTCGCCGGCCTCGGGCCGCCGGGGCTCGTGCGGGACCAGGCGGTGCTCGCCCGGGGCGTCGATCACTACCGCGGTGCTCACGTCGCTCCTGAGGTTTTCGAAGGTTTCGGTCGCCGGCTCCGGGTTTCGCAGGCCGGGACGGTCACTGGGTGCCCTTGGGCTTGCGCTGCTCCCAGCCGTCCGCCCAGAGGTCGAAGCGGGCCTGCTGCTGCGGGAACTCGGCGGCGGCGTCGACGTCCAGCTCCACGCCCAGACCCGGGGCGTCGGAGAGGTGGAAGCAGCCGTCCTCCGGGTTGACCTGCGGGGCGCCCTTGACCACCTTCTTGATCTCCGCGTCCGCGAAGTCGTTGAAGTGCTCCAGGATCTTGAAGTTCGGGGAGGTGAAGCCGACCTGGAGGGAGGCGGCGGTCAGGACCGAGCCGCCGACGTTGTGCGGGGCCACCAGCATGTAGTGGGTCTCGGCCGTCGCCGCGAGCTTCCTGGTCTCCCAGATTCCACCGATATGGCCGACGTCCGGCTGGATGATGTCCACGGCCTGGCTCTCGAACAGCTCGCGGAACTCGATCCGGTCGTGGATGCGCTCACCGGTGGCGACCGGCATGTCGACCTTGGCGGCGACCTTCTCCAGGGCCTTGAGGTTCTCCGGCGGGACCGGCTCCTCCAGCCACGCCGGCTTGAACGGCGCGAGCTCCTTGGCCAGGCGCACGGCCGTGGCGGGGGAGAAGCGGCCGTGCATCTCCAGCATCAGCTCGGCCTCGGGGCCGATGGCGTCCCGGACGGCCTCGATCAGGGAGACGGCGTACAGGGTCTGCTCGTGGTCCAGCTCGAAGTGGCCGGTGCCGAAGGGGTCGATCTTGAGCGCCCGGTAGCCGCGCTCCATGACTCCCTGGGCCGCCTTGTGGTACGCCTCCGGGGTCCGCTCCGTGGTGTACCAGCCGTTGGCGTACGCCTTGACCTTGTCGGTGACCTTGCCGCCCAGCAGCTGCCAGACGGGGACGCCGAGGGCCTTGCCCTTGATGTCCCAGCAGGCCATCTCGATCACGGCGATGCCGGACATCACGATCTCGCCGGCGCGGCCGTAGTCGCCGTACTTCATCCGCTTGACGAGGTCCTCGACAGCGAACGGGTCGGAGCCGAGAATGTGGTTGACCTCAGCTTCCTTCAGGTAACCGAGAAGGGCGTCGGTGTGTCCCAGCATCCGGGTCTCGCCGACTCCGGTGATCCCCTCGTCGGTGTGCACCTGGACGTACGTCAGGTTGCGCCACGGCGTCCCGACCACGTGTGTGCTGATTCCGGTGATGCGCACGGCGGTTTTCCCTCGCAGCTTCGTCGGCTCGGTTCTGTCAGTCGCTCAGTTCGACGTGTTCGAGATTTCGGCACACGTTCGAAATGCTGGCGTGACAGTAAAGACGGGGCGGTGGGGGTGTCAATGGGTCGCGCGCATAACGGTTTCGACAGTTTCGAAACCATGGGGGCGGCGTGTCCGTACAGAACCTTCACAGCTGGATCTAGGAACGTGACCGGCGCGGAACTTAATCTTCCCGCGTCATGGACTACTGCGACCCGTGCCGACGGCACCTCAACGGCGCGCTCGCCTGCCCGGGGTGTGGCACCTCAGCCGATGCGCTGCGCTGGCGTGAGCCGGAGTACGGCGGGTATGACGCCGTTCCTGAGGCCGGGGAGGGCGTGCGCGACGACCCGGACGGGCCGGACGGGCCGGACGATGAACACGAGGATGACGGTGAGCCGTTGGGGCGGGCTGCCCGGCGGCGTGGGCGCGGACCGGCCGGTGAGGGCCCGAGTGGTGCGACGAGCCGGCGGGACCGGAAGGCCGCGGCGCATCGCCGACGGCGGCGGCGGGCGCTGTTCGTCGCGGCGGGGTTCGTGCTGGCGGCGGGCGGACTGAGCCTCGCGGAGCTCGGCATGGACGCGCCCAAGTCGACGCCGAAGCCGGCCGCGGCGGGGGATGAGTCGGCGGACGGCGACGCGTCGAAGGAGGCGGGGGAGACGGGCGGCCCGGGCGCGGGGACCGTGGCTGACCGGGCGTCAGGGTCCCCTTCGCCCAGCGTGTCCGACTCCCCGTCGGCTTCCAGGTCTGCGAAGCCCGGCAAGTCCGAGGACGCGAAGGACGACGAGACGCCGAAGCATTCCGGCCCGGCCTCGGCGGACACGCCCCCCGCCCGTCCGTCGTCGGC
>NZ_MUKA01000035.1 GCF_002150735.1 Streptomyces africanus | reverse complement strand
CAACCACCAGATCGCCCGCCGCCCGCAGCGCGACGAGACGGCGTACAACGTCGACGCCTTCATCGACTCCTACGTCTTCCCCGACGGTGAGCTCCAGCCCGTCGGCATCACGGTCGCCATGCTGGAGCGCGCCGGGTTCGAGGTGCGCGACGTCGAGTCGATCCGCGAGCACTACGCCCTCACCCTGCGGCAGTGGGTCGCCCGCCTGGAGGCCGACTGGCAGCGCGCCGTCCAGCTCACCAGCCCGGGCCGGGCCCGCGTCTGGCGCCTGTACATGGCCGCCTCCGCGCTCGCCTTCGAACGCAACCGCATCGGCGTCAACCAGGTCCTGGCCGTCCGCACCCCCGAGTCCGGGGCATCGGGCATGCCGCTGCGCGCCCGCACCTGGAACTGAGAACGACGAAGGGCCCCCTTTCCCACGGGTGGGAGAGGGGGCCCTCGCAGGTCCGGCGCTACTCCGCCTTGATCGCCTCCAGCATGTTCAGCCGGGCCGCCCGCCTGGCCGGCCACAGCGCGGCGAGGACACCCACCGTCGCGGCCAGCAGCAGGAAGATCCCGATCCGCGCCCAGGGCAGGATCAGTTCGTAGGTCGCCAGCTTCGTGGCCAGCAGCTCACCGGCCGCCCAGCCGAAGAACACCCCCAGGCCGATGCCGAGCACCGCGCCGAACAGGGAGATCACCAGCGACTCCAGGCGGACCATCCGCTTGATGCCCTTGCGGTCCAGGCCGATCGCCCGGAGCATGCCGATCTCCTGGGAGCGTTCGAAGACCGACATGGCCAGGGTGTTGACGACACCGAGGACCGCCACGATCACCGCCATGGCGAGCAGGCCGTAGACCATGTTCAGCATCAGCGTGAACATCTGCGCGATCTCGTTGGAGATGTCCTGCTTGTCCTGGACCTTGACGGCCGGGTTGGTGCCGAGGGCCTTCTCCAGCTTGTCCTGGGTCGCGCCGGACGTGCCGTCGGCGGTCTTCACCATGACCTTCATGTTGTACGGGTCCGACTCGTGCGGGGCGAGGACCTTCTCGTCGAGCAAGATGCCGCTCAGGAAGTCGTTGCTCTCGTAGGTCCCGGCGACGTTGAGCTTCTGCTTCTTGCCGTCCTCGAAGGCGACGGTGAAGGCGGAACCGGCCTTCCAGCCGTAGGTCTTGGCTGTCTCGCTGTCCACGACGACGTCGCTGCCGCCGACCTCGAAGGAACCGGTGTCGACCTCCGGGCCGGCCAGCTCGCCGATCGCGGCGCCGTTGACGCCGGTCAGGTATTCGGTCTGGCCGTCGATCCGGGAGGCGGCGTTGAGCATCGGACTGGTGGCGGTGACGCCGTCGGTGCGCTCCAGCTTCTTCTCGACGTCCGGCGACAGCGCGTTGCCGTTCGCCATGGACACCACGTAGTCCGCCTTGATCGACGAGGACGCCATCTTCTCGATGGCCTGCTGGAGGCTGCCCGCCATCACCGTCATGCCGGTGATCAGGGTCAGGCCGATCATCAGCGCGGAGGCGGTGGCGGCCGTACGGCGCGGGTTGCGCACCGAGTTCTGCCGGGCCAGCTTGCCGGAGACCCCGAAGACGCGCAGCACCGGCGCCGCGGCGGCGATCAGGGGGCGGGACAGCAGCGGGGTCAGGATGAACACGCCGATGATCAGCAGCACCGCGCCGAGGCCCATCGGCATCTGGCCGTCCGAACCGTCCATGGTCGTGGCCACGAGGACCACCGCGACACCCGCGGCCGAGACCAGGGCGCCCAGCGTGTTGCGCAGCACCAGCGACTTCGTCGTGGCCTTGGCGTGCACGCTGTTCATGGCCGCCACCGGCGGGATCTTCGCGGCCCGGCGGCCCGGCAGCCACGCCGCCAGCATGGTCACCAGGATGCCGACCGCGAGCGCGGCGAGGATCGTGGCGGGCTTGACGACCAGCGGTCCGTCGGGCACGGTCCCGCCGAACGTCCCCATCAGGGAGCGCAGTCCGGCTCCGATGCCGATGCCCGCGACCAGACCGGTGACGGCGGCGACCGCGCCCACGACGAACGCCTCGACGAGCACCGACCGCGTCACCTGGCGGCGGGAGGCGCCGACCGCCCGCATCAGCGCCAGCTCCCTGGTGCGCTGGGCGACCAGCATGGTGAAGGTGTTGGCGATGATGAACGTGCCGACGAACAGGGCGATGCCGGCGAAGACCAGCAGGGCCGTCTGCATGCCGCTCATCGACCGGGCGATCGCATCCGCCTGGTCGTCGGCGAGCTGCTTGCCGGTGGTGGTCGAGACGGTGCCCCGGGGCAGCGCCTTGTCCAGCTCCGCCTTCAGCGCGGCCTGCGTGACGCCCGGCTTCGCCTTGACGTCGATCTGGTCGTAGACGCCCGCCTTGCCGAACACCTTCTGGGCGGTCGCCGTGTCGAAGAGGGTGAGGCTGCCGCCGGCCGCGACGTTGCCGTCGTCGGTGGTGAAGATGCCGGTGATCTCCGGGGTCATCACCGGCCCGTCGACCGACATCCGCACGGTGTCGCCGACCTCGTAACCGGCGCGCTTGGCCGTCTCGGAGTCGATGAGGACCTCGCCCGGGCCCTTGGGGGCGTGCCCGCTGACCAGGGGGTAGCGCGGGTCCTTGGCGCCCCAGTAGTTGCCGCCCTGCGACTGGAAGCCCTCGCCGATCAGCTTGCCGTCCTTGTCGGCGATGGCGGTGAAGCCCTGCACGACCCCGATGGCGGACGCGGCCCCGGGGACCCGCTCGCTCCTGTCGAGGGTGGCCCGGGTCAGGTCGTGGACCTTGCCGACCCGGTCGCCCTCGGGCTCCTGGTAGTCCGCCGTCATGGAGACGTCGACCTGGTCGAAGCCCTTGGCGGAACTCTTCTGGAAGGCGTCGGAGATGGTGTTGGTGAAGACCAGGGTCCCCGACACGAAGGCCACGCCGAGCATCACGGCGAGGACGGTCATCAGGAGCCGGGCCTTGTGCGCGAGCACGTTGCGCAAGGCGGTACGGAACATGGGTTTCTTCTTCTCAGTCCTGTCGGTCCTGACGGGGGATCAGCTGGTGCGGCCCTTGGCGTCGAACGCGGGGGCCTGGGGGTTTCCCCCGGGAAGGACACGCATGCGGTCCAGGACCGACTCGGCCGTCGGCCCGTACATCTCGTCGACGACCCGGCCGTCCGCGAGGAAGAGCACCCGGTCCGCGTAGGCCGCGGCCACCGGGTCGTGGGTCACCATCACCACCGTCTGGCCCAGTTCGCGCACGGAGTTGCGCAGGAAGCCCAGCACCTCGGCTCCCGAGCGCGAGTCGAGGTTTCCGGTGGGCTCGTCACCGAAGATGATCTCGGGCCGGGAGGCCAGCGCCCGCGCCACGGCGACGCGCTGCTGCTGACCGCCCGACAGCTGGGAGGGCCGGTGGCCGAGCCGGTCCGCCAGACCGACCATCCGGATGACGGAGTCCAGCCACTGCCGGTCCGGCTTGCGGCCCGCGATGTCCATCGGAAGGGTGATGTTCTCCAGGGCCGTCAGGGTCGGCAGCAGGTTGAACGCCTGGAAGATGAAGCCGATCTTGTCCCGGCGCAGCTTCGTCAACTGCTTGTCCTTCAGGGAGCCGAGCTCGGTGTCGCCGATGCGCACCGACCCGGAGGAGAAGGTGTCGAGACCGGCCACGCAGTGCATCAGGGTCGACTTGCCGGAGCCGGAGGGGCCCATGATCGCGGTGAACTCGGCCTGCCGGAAGTCGACGGAGACCCGGTCCAGGGCGACCACCTGGGTCTCACCCTGTCCGTAGATCTTCGACAGATCCGTGGCGCGCGCGGCCACGGTGGTGGCCCGGTCGGTGAGCGGTGCGGTGGTCACGGGATGGCACTCCTGTCGGACGGCGGTGTTCTTGGAAGGACTCGTTCCATCGTCCGGGTCCCACGCCGCCGTGTAGTCACCCGTTGTTCCGGTTCCGGGGGCCGACTGGGGTCTGACCGCGAGGGCCGGTGTCATACCTGGGGATGACGAACGCCCCTGAGGGGACCGGGTGTCGGGAACCGCGCGTTCCGGATGTTGGGAAGCCGAGCGGTCAAGTGTCAAGAACAGGTGGAGTGCCCTCGTTCGAGCGGTGAAATTCCGTCATTCCGGCTGCGCCGCCGACGGTCGCACGCAAGGCTATTAGCAAGTGCGGATGGCGCGTTCCGTGTGCTGATGCACCCTCAGACGTCAATAAAATAAGACAACATCGGTCCGCCCTTCCGCTGTTCGGGGGACACGTCCCGATAGTCTCGGAACCTCGATGCGGAGCCCATGGCCTGCCCGGATGGTGGAATGCAGACACGGCGAGCTTAAACCTCGCTGCCCCTTCGCGGGCGTGCCGGTTCGAGTCCGGCTCCGGGCACCTTCCGATCCCTGTGTGGTCCATTGAGAAGTTCGCGGCATGACCGTTGACAGCGGTCGCATGCCGTCAGACACTCACATCCGACAACGGTGAAGGAATTTTCACCTGGCGAACGCAGGGACCAACGGATGGGAAGGGGTCGCCCGATGCGCACCACCGTCGGCATCATCGGAGCCGGCCCCGCCGGCCTCCTCCTCGCCCGGCTGCTCCACAACGCCGGCATCGACTCGGTCGTCCTGGAGAGCCGCGACCGCGCCTACGTCGAACGGCGGCAGCGCGCCGGGATCCTGGAGCAGGGCACCGCGGACGTGCTGCGCGCGGCCGGCGCCGGGCAGCGCATGGACCGCGAGGGGCTGCGCCACGACGGCATCGAACTGCGTTTCGAACGCAGGCGCCACCGCGTCGACTTCCCCGCCCTCACCGGCGGACGCTCCGTGATGGTCTACGCCCAGACCGAGGTCTGCAAGGACCTCATCGCCCTCCAGCTCGCCGAGGGCGGCCCGCTGCTGTTCGAGGCGGAGGCGCTGGCCGTGGAGGACGCCGGCACCGACGCCCCGCGCGTCCGCTTCCGGCACGAGGGCCGCGAGGACGTCCTGGAGTGCGCGTACGTCGTCGGCTGCGACGGCTTCTGGGGCGTGGCCCGCAAGGCGATCCCGGCCGAACTCACCCAGGTCTTCGAACGGACGTACCCCTTCGGCTGGCTCGGCATCCTCGCCGACGTGCCGCCGTCGCACGACGAGCTGGTCTACGCCCGCCACGACCGCGGCTTCGCCCTCCTCTCCATGCGCCCGCCCGTCACCCGCCACCACCCTTCCAAGGAAGTCGCTTCGCTCCCCATTGAATCCTTCGTCTCCCGCCTCTACCTCCAGGTGCCCGACGGCACCGACGCCGAGGCCTGGAGCGACGAGGAGATCTGGGACGAACTGGAGCGCCGTTTCGAGACCGCCGACGACTGGCGTCTGGAGCGCGGCCCGATCACCCAGAAGTCGGTCACGCCCATGCGCTCCTACGTCCACGAGCCCATGCGCCACGGCCGCCTCTTCCTCGCGGGCGACGCCGCGCACATCGTGCCGCCCACCGGGGCCAAGGGGCTGAATCTCGCCGTCGGTGACGTCGTGACGTTCGCCCGGGCCCTGGCCCATCAGAAGGAGACCGGCTCAGCGGAGCTGCTCGACGCCTACTCGCAGACCTGCCTGCGCAGGGTCTGGCAGGCCGAGCGCTTCTCCTACGACATGACGACCCTCCTGCACCGCGCCCCCGGCGCGACCGGCTTCGAGGACCGGCTGCAGCTCGCCCGGCTGGAGCGGATCGCCTCCTCCCGCGCCGCCGGGACCGACCTGGCCGAGGGCTACACGGGCTTCCCGTTCGGGTGATGCACCGGTCGATGTAGGGGCGGTGTGAGCGGGTGATCTCCGTCCGGTTCCGGACGTGTCGCAGCTTGGTGATGAATGACCCCCTCCGGTGGGGGGAATCACGAAGCCGCGTAGCGTGTTGCGCAGCACGACGAGGGAAAGATCCTCCCCAAGCACTAGGGTCATTCCTTTGCCTACCTATTACTCTTGAGCCAAGGTCACGCAGTGTTGGCCATGGAGGAGTGAAATGAGGAGCAGAAACCCGGTCTTCTCGCGACGGGGGTTCAGCCGCGACAACGGCTACGCGGGCTTCAACACCGCGCCGCAGGCCGGGGGTCCCGCTGTCGCCACCCAGGGCAACCCGTACGCACAGCCGACGGGCAACCCCTACGCGCAGAACCCGTACGCGCAGAACCCTTACGCCCAGCAGGACCTGCAGTACGGCGCCCCGCCGCAGGCCCCGGCCACCACCGGCCGGATGACCATCGACGACGTCGTCCTGCGCACGGCGAGCACGCTCGGTGTGCTCATCCTCACCGCGGCGCTCTCCTGGGCCCTGCTGCCGGTCGACGACGCCAACATCAGCCGTAGCTACGGCATCGGCATCGGCGCCGCTCTGATCGGCATGGTCCTGGCGTTCGTCCAGTCCTTCAAGCGCAAGGCCTCGCCCGCGCTGATCCTCACGTACGCCGCGTTCGAGGGTGTCTTCCTCGGCGTCGTGTCCAACATCGTCGACAACCGCATCGCCGACGGTGCGGCCATGCAGGCCGTGATCGGCACGATGGCGGTCTTCGCCGGTGTGCTGATCGCCTACAAGGCCGGCTGGATCCGCGTCAACCGCCGCTTCTACGGCTTCGTTATGGCGGCCGCGCTCGGCTTCATCCTGCTGATGACCGTGAACCTGCTGTTCGCGGTGTTCGGCGGCGGTGACGGCCTCGGCTTCCGCAGCGGTGCCCTCGGTGTCGTCTTCGGCGTCATCGGCATCATCCTCGGCGCGTGCTTCCTGGCCTTGGACTTCAAGCAGGTCGAGGACGGCGTCGCCTACGGCGCCCCGCGCGAGGAGGCGTGGCTCGCGGCCTTCGGCCTGACGCTGACGCTGGTGTGGATCTACATGGAGTTCCTGAGGCTCATCTCGATCCTCAACAGCAGCGACTAGGAGGACCGGTCGTGCGCGAAGGGCCCCGGCTGTGCCGGGGCCCTTCGTCGTGGTGCGCGCCTAGAGCAGTTTGCGCGCGGCCCTCCTCAGGTCGTACTCGTGGACGATCGCCTTGGCGTGGCCGTACGCGAGGTTGTGTTCGTGCCGGAGCCAGCTGACCTTTTCCTCGAAACGGAAGAGTGCCGGGCCTTCTTCGACGGTGCGCAACCAGTCGGAGATCTCACGACCGGTGCAGTGGGGGATGCGGGCGAGCATGTTGCGATGGGTCTCTTCGGAGAAGACTTGGGACATCGGCGCCTCCGGACGCTGGGATGTAAGCCGGTCCTTCAGGTCACCGTGCCTGAGTGTTCGCCCGTTGGCAACAGTCCCGGTGCGACGCGTACGCTCGCGGCGTGGTTGATACGACGCCTCTGACCCGTGCGGTGGATCACTTCGCCGATCGTTTGAGGGCCGCGCCCCAGAGCCGGTTGCAGCGGGGCGCTGCCGCTGAGGCTCTCGGGCTGGCCCGGGAGTTGGCTCGCAGGGCGCAGGTGCTCGAGGGGCTGGAGCCTCGGGAGATGCCGGATGCGGGGATGTTTGCGGCCGCAGATCAGATCACCGTTGCCGCGCATGATCTGGCGGTGGTGGTTCCCAGTGGTGCCGATGTCGATGACGCGGTGCGGTTGGTGGAGGAGGCGCAGAAGCGGGCGGGGGTGTGACCCGTTTCGTCGGCGGGTGCGGGGTGCGTTGTGGTTGCTCGCGCAGTTCCCCGCGCCCCTTTGGGGCGCTCTTCTAAAGGGACGCGATGACCCTGTCGGCCAGGATGTACACGTTCTCCTCGCCGCACTCGAACGTAAGCGTGTAGGCGCCCGAGACGCCTGAGCCGCCCAGGAGGGTCGGGGTCTCGCCTGCGCGCAGGGCTGCGGCGAGGCGTTCCGCCGTCTCCCGGTGGCCCGGGGTCATGCACAGGGTCGTGCCGTCGGCGAAGACGTAGACGTCGAGGGTGCCCAGCGGGCCCGGGCGGACGTCCGTCAGTTCCACGCGTGAGGCGGCCAGCTCCTCCAGCGTGGCGACCGTGCGCTCGTGGTCGTTCACCACCGGCGACTGCGTCGGCACGAAGTCCGGGTGGGAGGGGTGGCGGCGGCGGGCCGCGGCCAGCTCCGGGGACTCGGCGGCCGGCTCCTCGGTGTCCGCGCCGGGCTCGGACACCGGCTCCAGGCCCGCGAAATCGGCCTGCCGGGGCAGGAAGAGGTCGATGTCGGGCAGACCCGGCAGGGGCGGCGCGTCGGAGGCGTCACGGGCCTCCTGGGCGGCCCAGAACGCCCGTGCCTCGGCGAGCTCCCGCTCGCGCTCCTCCGCGAGTGCCGCCGCCACGGCGGCCCGTATCTCGTCGGTGTCGGCGGACGTGCGGGCGGCCGGCAGCAGGGCACGGGTGGTCGCGGCGCGGTTCTCGGCCAGCGTGGCGTGCAGGGCCGCGACCTGTCGGCGCAGCTGGAGGACGGTGCGCAGGACGGCGACGCCCACGGCGCCCGTGGCGGCCGTGGTGACCAGCAACGCGATCGGCATGGCGCTCACTGACGTACTCCCGGTTCAAAGTCGACCCCCGACTTCCTACATCAGCTTGAAGGGCGGACTAACCAGCTGTCAGTGCGTAACGTCACGAAACGGACAGGGCTTCGGTGCCGGGGGAGGGGGTGGGGCTGTTGTGACCTGGTCTTCTCTGCGTGTAGAGGGAGATAGGTCACATCCTGAGGGAGATTGGATCACAAAACAGCCCAGAACCCCGGGGTTTCCGGGGTTCTGGGCCAGGACCTCACGGTCGGTGCTATGGCGGCTACGGTCAGGCGCTCAGCTGAGGCGCTCGATGACCATGGCCATGCCCTGGCCGCCGCCGACGCACATCGTCTCCAGGCCGAACTGCTTGTCGTGGAACTGGAGGGAGTTGATGAGCGTGGTGGTGATGCGGGCGCCGGTCATGCCGAAGGGGTGGCCGACGGCGATGGCGCCGCCGTTGACGTTCAGCTTCTCCAGCGGGATGCCCAGGTCGCGGTAGGAGGGGATCACCTGGGCGGCGAACGCCTCGTTGATCTCGACCAGGTCGATGTCGTCGATGGTCAGCCCGGCCCGCTTCAGGGCCTGGTTGCTCGCCTCGACCGGGCCGAGGCCCATGATCTCGGGCGACAGGCCGGAGACGCCGGTCGACACGATGCGGGCGAGCGGGGTGAGGCCCAGTTCGCGGGCCTTGGTGTCGGACATGATCACGAGCGCGGCGGCGCCGTCGTTCAGCGGGCAGCAGTTGCCGGCCGTGACCAGGCCGTCGGGGCGGAAGACCGGCTTCAGGCCCTGCACGCCCTCCAGGGTGACGCCGGCGCGGGGGCCGTCGTCCTTGCTGACGACCGTGCCGTCGGGGAGGGTCACCGGGGTGATCTCGCGCTCCCAGAAGCCGTTCTTGATGGCCTCTTCGGCGAGGTTCTGCGAGCGGACGCCGAACTCGTCCATGTCCTGGCGGGTCACGCCCTTGGCGCGGGCCAGGTTCTCGGCGGTCTGGCCCATCGCGATGTACGGGTCGGGCAGCAGACCGTCCTCGCGCGGGTCGTGCCAGGTCGACCCCTCGGACTGGGCGGTCGCGACGGTGCGGGCCTCGGCCTCGGCGAAGAGCGGGTTGTGCGTGCCGGGCATGTCCGAGCTGCCGTTGGCGTACCGCGAGACCATCTCGACGCCGGCGGAGATGAAGACGTCGCCCTCGCCCGCCTTGATGGCGTGCAGGGCCATGCGGGAGGTCTGCAGGGAGGACGAGCAGTACCGGGTGATGGTGCAGCCCGGCAGGTGGTCCATCCCCATCTGCACGGCGACGATCCGGCCGAGGTTGTGGCCCTGCTCGCCGCCGGGCAGGCCGCAGCCGAGCATCAGGTCGTCGATGTCCTTCGGGTCCAGCTCGGGGACCTTGGCCAGGGCGGCCTGGACGATCGTGGCGGTCAGGTCGTCCGGGCGGAGGTCCTTGAGGGAGCCCTTGACGGCGCGGCCGATGGGGGAGCGGGCGGCTGAGACGATCACGGCTTCGGGCATCACGGCTCCATTGACGTACCGGGTGGTCTGGCTGGGCTGACTGGGAAGTTACCCGCACGTATGGGCTGGGTCACGGGTGGGGCGGTGTGACCCTGACCGCAGTTTTCTAAGCGCTTGCTTTTTTCGGCCTCCCGGGGCTTTCGTCAGTTCGACGGCGAGGCGGGAGCCGGCTCCTGCTCGGGTACCCGCCGGCGCCGCCGGCGCTTCAGCAGCGCCCACGGACCCCTCGGACCGCTCGGCATCGCGGCCGTGACCTCCGTACCCGCCTCCGACGCGGCCTCCGCCGCCGCCCGGGCCACCGGCAGGAAGCCCTCGCGACGGGAGGCGTCCGGGCGCTCCTCCTCGGCCGGCCACAGGCCGAGCGAGGCGCAGACGGTCGGCAGGACCGCCATCGCCGCCGTCGCGTAGCCCTCGGCGGAGGGGTGGTAGCTGTCCGGGCCGAACAGTTCACGCGGGTTCGCGGCGAACTCGGGGCCGAGCAGATCGCCCAGGGACACGGTGCGGCCGCCCTGTTCGACGACTCCGATCGTCTGCGCGGCCGCCAGCTGGCGGGAGGCCCGTCGGGCCAGCCAGCGCAGGGGCTGCCGGACCGGCTCGATCGTGCCCAGGTCGGGGCAGGTGCCGACCACGACCTCCGCGCCGGCCGTGCGCAGCCGCCGTACCGCCGAGGACAGGTGGCGGACCGAGCGGGTCGGGGGCATGCGGTGGGTGACGTCGTTCGCGCCGACCATGATCACGCAGATGTCCGGCACCGGGTCGGGAGCGGCCAGCACCAGGGCCACCTGGCGGTCCAGGTCGTCCGAGCGGGCGCCGGGCGTCGCCACCGTGCGCAGTTCCACCGGGCGTTCCGCCAGGGCCGCCAGGCCCGAGGCCAGCAGCGCGCCCGGCGTCTGCCCGGCCCGGTGCACGCCCTGGCCGGCGGCCGTGGAGTCGCCCAGCATCGTCAGCCGCAGCGGCTCCTGACCGGGACTGGCGTACGCAGGGCCGTACCGCCCGTCCGCGTGCGGCACATGCGGCGACGTACCGTTGCCCACCCGGCGCCGCGCCAGCTGGACCTCCGCCAGCACCAGCCCGGCGGCCGCCGCCCCGGCCAGACCGATCCCGCCGCCGCCGTACGCCGCGCCCGCCGCGATCCGCCGGGCCACCCGTGCCCTCGACATGCTCGTCATGCGTCGCCGCCACCTCCTCGAACCCGTACACCCAGTGCTTGCCCCGTACAGACCGTCGCCCAATCTCAACGGGGAGTGAACGACCGTCACGGATGAGCGGTGCAGGCCATAGGCTGGCGGGATCAACCAGGACCACTTCTGCGGCAACCGGAGACAACGGTGCAGTTCCACGACTCGATGATCAGTCTCGTCGGCAACACCCCGCTGGTGAGGCTCAACAGCGTGACCAAGGGCATCAGGGCGACCGTCCTGGCCAAGGTGGAGTACTTCAACCCCGGCGGGTCCGTGAAGGACCGCATCGCCCTGCGCATGATCGAGGCGGCCGAGGAGAGCGGCGCGCTGAAGCCGGGGGGCACGATCGTCGAGCCGACCAGCGGGAACACCGGCGTGGGCCTCGCCATCGTGGCGCAGCAGAAGGGGTACAAGTGCATCTTCGTGTGCCCCGACAAGGTGAGCACCGACAAGATCAACGTGCTGCGCGCCTACGGCGCCGAGGTCGTCGTGTGCCCGACCGCCGTGGACCCCGAGCACCCGGACTCCTACTACAACGTCTCCGACCGGCTGGTCCGTGAGACGCCCGGCGCCTGGAAGCCCGACCAGTACTCCAACCCGAACAACCCCCTCTCCCACTACCACTCCACCGGCCCCGAGCTGTGGGAGCAGACGGAGGGGAAGATCACCCACTTCGTGGCGGGCGTGGGCACCGGCGGCACCATCTCCGGGACCGGCCGCTACCTGAAGGAGGTCAGCGACGGCAAGGTGAAGGTCGTCGGCGCCGACCCCGAGGGCTCCGTCTACTCCGGCGGTTCCGGGCGGCCGTACCTCGTCGAGGGCGTCGGTGAGGACTTCTGGCCCACCGCCTACGACCGGACCGTCGCGGACGAGATCGTCGCCGTGTCCGACAAGGACTCCTTCCAGATGACCCGCCGCCTGGCCAAGGAGGAGGGCCTGCTGGTGGGCGGCTCCTGCGGCATGGCGGTCGTCGCCGCGCTGGAGGTCGCCGAGCGGCTCGGCCCGGACGACGTCGTCGTGGTCCTGCTGCCGGACAGCGGCCGCGGCTACCTCAGCAAGATCTTCAACGACGAGTGGATGGCCGACTACGGCTTCCTGGAGGACGCGGGCCCGAGCGCCCGGGTCGGTGACGTCCTGAACGACAAGGAGGGCGACCGCATGCCCTCCCTCGTCCACATGCACCCGGAGGAGACGGTCGGCCAGGCCATCGAGGTGCTGCGCGAGTACGGCGTCTCGCAGATGCCCGTCGTCAAGCCGGGCGCGGGCCACCCCGACGTGATGGCCGCCGAGGTCGTCGGCTCGGTCGTGGAACGCGAGCTGCTGGACGCGCTGTTCAGCAAGAGCGCCTCGCTGGAGGACCCGCTGGAGAAGCACATGTCCGGCCCGCTGCCCCAGGTCGGCTCCGGCGAACCCGTCGCCGACCTGATGGCCGTCCTCGGCAAGGCGGACGCGGCGATCGTCCTCGTCGAGGGCAAGCCGACCGGTGTGGTCAGCCGGCAGGACCTGCTGTCCTTCCTCGCCCGCTCCGCGAAGTGACGGCGAACGGCCGGTGAACCACCCGTGAACCGGGTGCACTTGCCGTTCGTCCGCGATCTTCGTGGACTTCGCGGAACTGGTACGAGCGCGTCACGTTCGCGCAGCACCCGCTTAACACGAGTCCTGCACATTAGGGGTGTCGGCAGGGCGGGAGCGGCTCCCCGCCCCGGCCGGCGCCGTTGGCGTCAAGGACCTCCGGAGCGGCTCCCGGACCTCCACCGACGTCACAGACGCGAAAGCCCGGCCTGACCAGGCCCGCGTCTTACGCGGGGACCGCCGTCGTCCCGCCCCCCGGTCACGGGGGTGCGGCGGTCCCCGCGCTTTTCCTTGCGCGGAGGTCAGCCGGGCTGCTTCTTCGCGTGTGTCAGCCGGTCCGGCTCGTCACCCAGCTCCCCAGCAGCGCGAGCCGTTCCGCCGTCTCCGAGCCCGGTTCGGGCGTGTACACCACGATCGTCTGGTCCGGGGCCGCCGGGATCGTGAGGGTCTCGTACGGGAGGGTCAGCAGACCCGCGACCGGGTGACGGAGCTGCTTCACCCCGTGGTCGCACGGCTTGACCAGGTGGTCGGCCCACAGGCGGCGGAAGTCGTCGCTGGCGCGGGAGAGTTCGCCGACGAGCCGGCCCGTCGCGGCGTCGTCCGGGTGGTGGCCCGCCTGCAGACGGAGGTGGGCGACCGTCTGGGCGGCGATCGCCGCCCAGTCCGGGTAGAGGTCGCGGGCGCTCGGGTCGAGGAAGACGCGGCGGGGCATGTTGCGCTCGCCGGGGGCCTGGTCGCTGAGGCCGACCACGGCGTCACCGAGGGCGTTCCAGGCGAGGACGTCCATGCGGTGGTCCAGGACGTACGCCGGGTTGCGGTCCAGGCCGTCCAGGATCAGCTGGACGCCCGGGCGCACCCGGGACGCGGCCTCCCGGTGCGTGGATTCCCGGGCCGTGGCCTGACCGCCCTCGGCCCGCCGGCGGGGCCGGGCGACCGCCCGCAGGTACTCGTGCTCCGCCTCGTCCAGCCGCAGCACCCGCGCGACCGCGTCCAGCACGGCGTCCGAAACGCTCGACCCACGGCCCTGCTCAAGCCGGATGTAGTAGTCGACGCTCACCCCGGCCAACTGCGCCACCTCCTCACGACGCAGCCCCGGGACCCGGCGGCGGCCGTACGAGGCCAGCCCCACCTCCTCCGGCTGGATACGGGCGCGGCGCGAGCGCAGGAAGTCTCCCAGTTCTCCGTCCATGGGCCTGAGCCTAGGCGGCCCGGCGCCGGCGAACCTGGTACTGCCAGACCCAGGAAAAGCGCCGCCCTGGGTACGGCCGCCGAGAGGGCCGAGTGTGGCGGACGACGCCGGGGAGAAGCCCCGGCCACCACCGAGGGGAACTCCATGCCGTACGAGAACCTGGCCGGCCGTACCGCCGTCGTCACCGGAGCCGCGAGCGGGATCGGCGAGGCCGTCGCCGTGCTGCTCGCCACCCAGGGCGCGCGGGTGGCGCTGCTGGCCCGGCGTGAGGAGCGGCTCGCGGCGATCGCCGGGAAGATCAGCGCCGACGGCGGGCAGGCCCTGGCCGTCGCCGCGGACGTCACCGACGAGGCGTCCGTGGCCGCCGCGGCCGACCGGATCCGCGCCGAGTACGGGACGGTCGACCTGGTCGTGAACGCCGCCGGCGTCATGCTGCCGCACCCCGTCGACGCCCGGCGCGCCGACGAGTGGCAGCGGATGCTCGACACCAACGTCGCCGGTGTGCTGCGGATGATCGGCGCCTTCACCGGCGACCTGGTGGGCGCCGCCGCGGACGGCCGTACCGCCGACATCGTGAACATCTCGTCCATCGCCGCGCACGTCAGCTTCCCGAACTACGCGGTGTACGGCGCGACCAAGGCTGCCGTCACGTATCTGTCGGAGTCCCTGCGCGGCGAGTTCGGGCCGCGGGACGTCCGGGTCACCAACATCGAGCCGGGGTTCGTCGAGAGCGAGCTGCGCACGCACATCGCCGACGCGGAGCTGTCCCGGCAGGTGGAGGGCATGCTGGACGAGGTGGGCGCGCTGTCCGCCGAGGAGCTCGCCGACCTGGTCGCCTATGTGACGAGCCGCCCGCGCCGGGTCAACCTGCGGCAGATCGTCGCGCTGCCGACCCGGCAGGTCTGAACTCGTGCGCCCGCTCAGTCCTCCCAGCCGCCCTGGGACGTGCGCCGGCCCCCGAACAGGCCCGGGTTGGTGCGGGCGGCCTGCACGACGTTGACGCCGACGATGCCCGCCCAGGTGGCGAGCAGGCCGGGCAGATGGGCCAAGCCCCCGCCGATCACGGACAGCGGCACCGCGAGGACGAGGGAGACGATCCCGAAGCCGAAGCGCTCGCCCCAGGAGTCCGTGGCCCGCGGCGACCGGGAGTCCCGGGCCGTCTGCATCTGCTGCTCGGCGAGCTGCCGGCGCACCCGGCGCTCCACCGCGCCGTCGATCCGCTGGTCGACCTTCTCCAGGAACGAGTCCACGAGGGCGGACTCGTACTCGTCGCCCAGCTCCCTGCGCGCGTGCAGGGTGGCGTCGAGTTCCCTCTTCAGGTCGGTGTCCCGCGCGTCCATTCCGGTCATGCCCCTCACGGTAGGAAGCCGGGGCGCCGACCACACTGGGGTTAGCCCCCCTGTCCGGGCCGGGACTGTCCCGGTCAACCGGTGATACCCGGAACGGCACAGCAGGCCAGGACGAGCGGAGTCAGGGCCACCACCGCGGTGAGTGCCACGAACACGGTCCGCGGTGCCGGAGAGCACGGGGCGTGCGGTGTGAGGATGCGGCGCATGCGCAAGACCGCCGACGGCCCGCCCGCCGCGAAGGCCATGGGGGGTGTCTGACCGGATGCCACCGCGTACAGGGCGGTGGCGAGTGCGTCCCGCGAACACCGGCGCAACGCCCGGTCGTCGGCGGCCATCTCGAGCAACAGCGGTACCTCGGTGCGAGCGAGCCGGGCCAAGGGCAGTGTGCGGAAACTGGCACCGAAGGCCCTGGCCGCGGCCACCAGCAGATGGTGGCGGCCGGCGATGTGCGCCCGCTCGTGTTCCAGCACCGCTGTCACCTGCTGCTCGGTCAGGACCTGGAGTGCCCCGGAGCTGACCACGATGTGAGGTGCACGACCCGGCAGGCAGTACACGGCCGGGGTGTCATGCTGCAGCACGGTGGCGGGCAACCCCGGTCGCCTGCTGCCGACGAGGCGCAGCAGTTCGGCGTGGCGTATCCGCACGCGCCTCGCCCTCAGCAGCTCACGTACGAGGACGACCGCGAAAGCGGCGGGCACGGACGCCGCCGCGCAAAGGGCCGCCCACACGCGGGTGTCCACGCCCGCCAGGCCGTTCGGGAGGAGAGGCCCGCGATGCGCGCCGAGCGAGACGATGCAGGCCTCGGCGAAGCGGGACAGGTGGTGGCTGCCCGCTGCCGGAAGCAGGAGGTGCAGGGCCGTCAGGGACACGGAAGCGATGAGGGACACCCCGAGCAGGGTCCACGCCGTGAGAGCCAGCCGGGGCGTTCGGTGCGCCCGGTCGCTGCCGGCGAGCGCCTTCGGCAGCAGCACCCCGACCATCAGGGTCGTGGTCAGAGGCGGCAGCACATGAGCACCGGCGACCAGTAACGGGCTTGTGTAACCGAGGAGTCCGGTCACGCGGGCGCTCCGGGCTCCTCGGCGCCGCCGGGAGCGCGGCCCATCGCGCGCAGAGCGGCAGCCAGTGCGGACACGTCCTCCGGGGACATGTGCTCCACGAATCGCTGCAGCGCGCCCTGGCGGTCCTCGGTGTTGCCGAGCGCGTCCTGCATGAGGGCGGCGGTGTACTCCTCACGACTGCGCTCGGGCTCGTACCGCCAGGCGCGCCCGGCCTTCTCGCGGCGGAGCAGGCCCTTGCGGTGGAGGATGTCCGCGACCGTCATCACCGTCGTGTAGGCGACGGGACGCACGTGGTTGATGTCGTCGACGATCTCCCGGACCGTGGCGGGGCGGCCCCAGCGCCAGAGCCGGTCCATGATTTCGGCTTCGAGGTCACCCAGCCGTCGCACCCTGCCCCCTCTTCGTCCCCGTCGCCGAGGTGCCTCACATCGTACGAGTGATCGTATGCGCCGGAACCGGAGTGGCGGCGACGATGTACCAAACCACTTAGTAGTATCGCGGTAGGTCGAGTACGGAAGGCAGGTCGGCATGAGCGGGCGGCTGCGGGCAGGTGGGGCCTTCGGGTACCTCCTGCTGGTCGTCATGCTCGCGCTGGGCGTGTTCGCCATGCACACGATGGGCCACCCGGAGGAGTCGTCCGGGCACGGCATGAGGGCTGCTGTTCCCGCTGCCCCAGGTGTGCACCGCGACGCCATGGCCCAGAAGCCCGTGGCCCCGGCCGGGCCCGAGGTGACGGCCGAGCACGGGAACGCGGCGTCGGCCGGCACGTCGCCGGTGCACGGGGTTCCGGGTGGCATGGACCCGATGTCCGTGTGCTTGGCGGTTCTCACCGTGTGGCTGCCCGTGCTGTTCCTCCGCGCTCTGGTGGTCCGCCGGCATGAGCGGCTGAGCGCCCTCCTCGCCCGGTCGACGGCCCTGGCGCGCCCCGGCACTCCACCACCGAGACCGCTCCTCTCCCAGTTGTCAGTTCTCCGGATATAGGCCGCACCACGGCGCGGCCCACACAGTGCTGCCCGCGCAGACGCCTGCTCCGCACAGCCAGAAACTGACGACAAGAGGTATCTCGCACATGACTGCCCACAAGCACGCTCTCAACCGTCGCCTGAGCCGCCGTCTCGCGGTGGTGGGCGCCATCACGGCGGGCGGGCTGCTGCTCGCCGCCTGTGGCGGGAACGACATGGAGGGCATGGACCACGGGAGCGGCAGCTCCGCCTCCGCCTCCGCCTCGCCGACCCGGGCGACGGGTGAGAAGCCGGCGTCCGGCGCCTTCAACGACGCGGACGTGATGTTCGCGCAGATGATGATCCCGCACCACGAGCAGGCTCTGGAGATGGCCGGGCTGGCGGACGGCAGGGCCTCCGACGCGGAGGTCAAGTCCCTGGTCGCGGACATCGAGAAGGCGCAGGACCCCGAGATCCGGACCATGAAGTCCTGGCTGAAGGCCTGGGGCAAGCCGGAGTCCGCCGGGGAGAGCATGCCCGGCATGGACCACGGGTCCGGCGGCATGGACCACGGGTCCGGGATGTCCGGAATGATGTCCGACGAGGACATGAAGAAGCTCGAAGGCGCCAAGGGCACCGAGTTCGACCGGATGTTCGCGGAGATGATGATCGAGCACCACAAGGGCGCGATCACCATGGCGCAGGACGAGCAGAAGAACGGCCGCAACGCCACGGCCAAGAAGCTCGCCGCCGACGTCGTGAAGACCCAGTCCGCCGAGGTCGAGAAGTTCGAGAAGATCCTCGACCGGCTCTGATCCTCACCACCCACTGACCGCCCAGGGCTCCGCGGCGCGCCCGAGGAGCCCGGGCGGTTCCGGGACCGCGAGACAGGGTCGGAGCCAAGGGGGGTCAGCAGAGGATCCCGCTTGCCCGTCTGCATATGCTCATGCAGAATCCTCAGCTACTGAATAGGCGAGGGGGAGCACGTCATGAGCGTGACCGACAGCCCTGCCGCGCGGTTGCAGGCGCTCTTCGAGGGCCACCGGCTGACGCCGACCCAGCGGCGCATCGCACACAGCATGGTGCGACGCGCGGCCGACGTGCCCTTCCTGTCGAGCGTGGAGCTCGCCGAGCTGGCCGGGGTCAGCCAGCCGTCCGTGACCCGCTTCGCCGTCGCCCTCGGCTTCGACGGCTACCCGGCCCTGCGCCGCCACCTGCGCGAGGTCACCCCCGCCGAACCCGCCGCGGACGCCGGGTCCGCCAACGAGTACCAGCAGGCCGTCGAGGCCGAGATCGAGAACCTGCGGCACCTGGCGGAGGTCCTGGCCGACCCCCGGCCCGTGCAGCGCGCGGGGCGCCTCCTCGCGGCCTCCCGGCCGCTTCCCGTGCTCGGACTGCGGGCGGCGGCCGCCCAGGCGCACGGCTTCGCCTACTTCGCCGCCAAGGTCCATCCCGACGTGCGGCTCCTCAACGAGGGCGGCACCATGCTCCACGACCGCGTCGACGCCGCCGTCCGGGCCGGCGCGACCGCACTGCTGTGCTTCGCGCTGCCCCGGCACCCCCGCGAGGTCGTGGCCGCCCTCGACTACGCCCGACAGGCCGGGCTGACCGTCGTCACGGTCGCCGACTCCGCCTTCGCACCGGTGGCCAAGGTGTCCGACCTGCTGCTCCCCGCCGCCGTCGGCACCGGTCTCGCCTTCGACACGGCCTGCGCGCCCATGCTGCTCGGCCGGGTCCTGCTGGAGGCGATGTGCGACGACCTGCCCGAGGCCCAGGCCCGCCTGGAGGAGTTCGACGTGAAGGCGGCGGAGCGGGGGCTGTTCGTCGACTGACGGCACGGGCAGCGCGTTCCCCGAGTCTTCGGACTCGGACCCGTCATTCTCAGACTCGTCTCACGTTGTGTCGCTAATGTGCGTCTCCTGAAACGCCCTTCAGACGCTTCGGAGACGAACGGAGGCTGAACGTGACGCGCGGAGGACAAGGGCTGGCTCGGGTGGCCGTCGTCGTACGGGCGGGGGCGGCCCCGCTGTGGTGGCTGGGTGTGTTCGCGGCGGGCATCGGCCTGCTGCCCCCGGGACTGACGGGGCGCCGCATCGGCGTCCTGGCCGGGGCGGCACTGTTCGTCCTGGCGACGGCCGCGGTGGCCTACGGGCGCCGCAGGCGCTACGTCGCCCTGGCCGCCTCGCCGGCCCGCGCCGGCAAGCACGACGTGCTCCAGGACCGCGCGGTCACGGCCCGCAACTGGCGCCGCGCCCACCGCTGGTGGCTCCTCCTCGCCTTCCTGGCCGCCCTGGGCAGCGCCTTCGCCGTGCCCGCCGCGGCGGGTCTGCTCCTGGCCGGGTGCGGCGCGGGCCTGTGGCTGAAGGCCGCGTGGCTCGGCCGCCGCGAGCGCGCGGACGAGGTGCTGCTGTGGGTGCGGGTGGACTGGCTGCGCGGCGGTGCGGGCGGCCCCGCGGGCAAGCGGGTCAGGAGCTACCGCAGCACGGGCATCGCGGCGGGCGACGCGGCCCCCGGCGGGGCAAGGAAGAAAACGCCGGCGCTCGTCTGACCGGACAGGGGGAGGCCGGCCCACGGGCGCGAGGCCGCGTTTCGATAGGCGACTGCCGCCGCGTGGGCGCAACCAGCGACGACGAACCCGCGGCCGGGTGCTACGGAAGCCCCCACGGCGCCCGGCCGCCCACCAGTGCGTCGACCTGTGCCCCTCCGGACTCGGCCACCACCTCCTCGACCGTCTGCGCCTGGCGCACCACCGCGAAGGAGACCCGCCCCTCCCCGCCCGGCCCGAACCCGTAGACCGCGGGCCGGACAAGCGAGTTGTACGCATAGTGGTGCGCGAAGTAGTACGCCCCCGTGTCCAGCGCCGCCGCGAAGTCCCCCTGCTCCAGCAGCGGCAGCGCGCACCCCTCGGCGAGCAGGTCGCCCGAGAAGCACGCCGGTCCGGCCACGTCCTGCACCACCGCCGGGCCCTCCTTCGGGCGTCCCTTGGCGTCGTACGCGGCGATCCTCAGCGGCCAGACCCCCGGCGCGTACACCGTCCGCGTCGCGACCTGCACGCCCGCGTGCGTGACCGCCACCGGCCGGCCGCCCGCGCTCTTGGCGTATTCGACCCGCGCCACGACCGTCCCGTGCTTCGCCAGCAGTGACCGCCCGAACTCCGTCACCAGGCCGTACCGCCCGTCGAACAGCCCGGGCACCTCCTCGGCCAGCATCCGCGCGTACTGCGCGTACGTCGGCGTCGTCGCGTCCGACGCGAAGTTCACCGGCAGCCCGCCGCCGATGTCGAGCGTGTCGATCTGTCGCCGCCCGGCCCGCCGGTTGATCTCCTCCGCCAGCTCGTATGTCTCCGCCACGCCCCGCGCCATCAGCGACAGCGGTACCCCCTGGGACCCCGTGTGCGCGTGCAGCCGGGTCAGCCACGGCCGGTCCAGATACGCCCGTACGACCCACTCCCGGGCACCCTCGTCGCGCAGCGCCACCCCGAACTTCGACGTCGCCGTGGCCGTGGACGTCGCCTCGATGGAACCCCCGCCGATCTGCGGATTCACCCTTATCCCGAGCGGGGAGCGGCTCCTGCTGGACCTCATCAGACCGTCGATGCGCTCCAGCTCCTGCGGATTGTCCGCGTTGACGGCGACGCCCAGCGCCAGCGCCTCGCGCAGCTCCCCGGGCGTCTTGGCCGGCGAGTCCAGCACCGTCATCTCCGGGCCCAGCCCCGCCGCCCGCGCCAGCGCCAACTCGCCCGGGCTCGCCACCTCCGCGCCGACGCCCTCCTCGCGCAGCAGCCGCAGCACCGGCACCAGCGGGGTCGCCTTCACCGCGAAGGCGTGCAGCACGGGCGTGCCCGGCGCGACGACCGCGTCGAACGCGGCCCGCAGCTCCGCCGCCGACTCCCGGATGCCGGTGACGTCCAGCAGCCCGACGATGGGGCTGCCGGGCCCGAGCAGCCCCTGCTCCACGGCGGCCCGCACCGCCTCGTCCCGCCGTGCCGCGCGCCCGGCGGCGGAGTCGCTGGATCCCTCGATGTGTGCGCCCATGCACCCACCCAAACATCCACGGCACCGCCGCGCCGACCCCGGGTGTATTGACTAGACCTATTCATGCGGTCAGGATGTGAATAACCGCAGCAACAATCCGCCGGGAGCACCACGCACCCACCCAGGAGGCAGACCATGTCAGGACCCCGCCCTGTCCGAGCGCCGCGCGGTACGGAACCGAGCGCCCTGGGATGGCAGCAGGAAGCCGCCCTGCGGATGCTCCAGAACAACCTCGACCCGGAGGTCGCCGAGCACCCCGACAAGCTCGTCGTCTACGGCGGCACCGGCAAGGCGGCCCGCGACTGGCGCTCCTTCGACGCGATGGTGCGCACGCTCAAGGGGCTGAAGCAGGACGAGACCATGCTGGTCCAGTCGGGCCGGCCCGTCGGCGTCATGCAGACCCACGAGTGGGCCCCGCGCGTCCTCATCGCCAACTCCAACCTCGTCGGCGACTGGGCGAACTGGGAGGAGTTCCGCCGCCTGGAGGCCCTCGGCCTGACCATGTACGGGCAGATGACGGCCGGCTCCTGGATCTACATCGGCACCCAGGGCATCCTCCAGGGCACCTACGAGACCTTCTCCGCTGTCGCCGCGAAGAAGTTCGGCGGCAGCCTCGCCGGGACGATCACGCTGACCGCCGGCCTCGGCGGGATGGGCGGCGCCCAGCCGCTCGCCGTGACGATGAACGACGGTGTGGCGATCTGCATCGACTGCGACCCGCGTGCGATCGACCGGCGCATCGAGCACCGCTACCTGGACGTGAAGGCCGACTCCCTGGACCACGCCCTGCGGCTCGCCGTTCAGGCCCGTGACGCCCGCCGCCCGCTGTCCATCGGCGTCCTCGGCAACGCCGCCGAGCTGGTGCCGCAGCTGCTCGCCATGGGCGCCCCGATCGACATCGTCACCGACCAGACCTCCGCCCACGACCCGCTGGCCTATCTGCCCCTCGGCACCGCCTTCGAGGACATGGCCGACGCCGCCGCCAAGGACCCGGCCGGCTTCACCACCCGGGCCCGCGAGTCCATGGCCCGGCACGTCGAGGCCATGGTCGGCTTCATGGACGCCGGCGCGGAGGTCTTCGACTACGGCAACTCCATCCGCGGCGAGGCGCAACTCGCCGGATACGACCGGGCCTTCGCCTTCCCCGGCTTCGTCCCCGCCTACATCCGCCCGCTGTTCTGCGAAGGCAAGGGACCCTTCCGCTGGGCCGCCCTGTCCGGCGAGGCCTCCGACATCGCCAAGACCGACAAGGCGATCCTCGACCTCTTCCCGGAGAACGAGTCCCTGGCCCGCTGGATCCGCATGGCCGGGGAAAGGGTCCACTTCCAGGGCCTGCCCGCCCGCATCTGCTGGCTCGGCTACGGCGAGCGGGACAAGGCCGGTGAGCGGTTCAACGACATGGTCGCGAGCGGGGAGCTGGCCGCGCCGGTCGTCATCGGCCGCGACCACCTCGACTGCGGCTCCGTCGCGTCCCCCTACCGGGAGACCGAGGCCATGCTCGACGGGTCCGACGCGATCGCCGACTGGCCGCTGCTGAACGCGATGGTGAACGTGGCGTCGGGGGCGTCCTGGGTGTCCCTGCACCACGGGGGCGGCGTCGGTATGGGGCGGTCGATCCACGCGGGCCAGGTCACGGTGGCCGACGGTACGAGGCTGGCCGGCGAGAAGATCCGGCGGGTGCTGACGAACGACCCGGGCATGGGGGTCATCCGGCACGTGGATGCGGGGTACGACATCGCGGAGACGGTGGCGGAGGAGCGGGGCGTGCGAGTGCCCATGCGTGAGGGTGACTCGGCGTGACCGCACCGAACGGCAACCCTCCGGTGGGGGCTGGTGCATCGTCGCCGCCTGCGGGTTCGGCTGGCGGCTCGCAGCCTGGCCCTGGTGGCGCTTCCTTCCACCAGATGTGGCGCGATCTGCTGCCCATCGGCCGCCACCCCGCCTCCGACGGCTACCGCCGATTCGCCTGGACCGGGGTCGACGGCGACTGCCGGGCCTGGTTCGAAGCTCAGGCGCAGACGCGAGGCCTCGTCTACGAGGCCGACCGGAACGGGAACCAGTGGGCCTGGCTCGGTGACCCCGCCGCCGGGGACGCCGTCGTCACCGGGTCGCATCTGGACTCCGTGCCGGACGGCGGCGCCTTCGACGGGCCCCTCGGAGTCGTGTCCGCCTTCGCCGCGCTGGACGAACTGCGCGGCCGGGGCGCGCGGTTCACCCGGCCCCTCGGCATCGTGAACTTCGGTGACGAGGAGGGCGCCCGGTTCGGGCTCGCCTGTGTCGGGTCCCGGCTCACCGCCGGGCAGCTCACCCGCGAGCAGGCTCACCGGCTCACCGACGGCGACGGCGTGACGCTGCCCCGGGCCATGGAGGCCGCCGGACACGACCCGGACGCCATCGGGCCCGACCCCGAGCGGCTCGCCCGCATCGGTGCCTTCGTCGAACTGCACGTCGAGCAGGGCCGGGCCCTCGACCTGTCCGGCGACCGGGTCGGCATCGCCAGCGCGATCTGGCCGCACGGCCGGTGGCGGTTCGACTTCCGGGGCGAGGCCAACCACGCCGGCACCACCCGGCTCACCGACCGGCGCGACCCCATGCTGTCCTACGCCGAGACCGTCCTCGCGGCCCGACGTGAGGCCGAACTCGCCGGGGCCGTCGCCACCTTCGGGAAGATCGCCGTCGAGCCGAACGGCGTCAACGCCATCCCCTCCCTGGTGCGCGGCTGGCTCGACTCGCGCGCCGCCGACCAGGACAGCCTGGACGCCGTGGTCGCCGGCGTCGAGAAGGCGGCCGGGGAGTACGCCGCCGCCCACGGTGTCGAGCTCGCCGTCGTGCGCGAGTCGTTCACTCCCGTCGTCGAGTTCGACCACGCCCTGCGTGACGAACTCGCCCGCATCCTCGGCAAGGACACCGGCCTCACCGTCCCCGTCCTCGGCACCGGCGCCGGACACGACGCCGGGATCCTGTCCGGGAGCATCCCGACCGCCATGCTGTTCGTGCGCAACCCCACCGGCGTCTCCCACTCACCGGCCGAGTCCGCCACCGAGGACGACTGCGTGGCCGGGGTACTCGCACTCGCCGACGTACTGGAAGGACTGGCGTGCAGGTGACCACAGCAGCCACGCGCACATACTGGCTGGAGCACGCCTGGCTCGGCACGAACGTCGAGCCAGGCGTGCTCCAGCC
>NZ_MUKA01000298.1 GCF_002150735.1 Streptomyces africanus | reverse complement strand
GGGGAGGCCCTGCCGATCCGGCCGGCCGCGATCTCGACGAACCACAGGTCGGTGCCGTCGCTGGTGATGCCGACGGGGGCGGCGTCGGGGGTGGGCAGCGGGTACAGGCGGATGTCGCCGGAGACGGTGATGCGGCCGATGGCGTTGGCCTGGTTGAGCGTGAACCACAGGGCGCCGTCCGGGCCCGGGGTGATCGCCGAGGGGAACGCGCCCGTCACCGGGAGGGCGAACTCGGCGATCTCCCCGTCGGTCGTCAGACGGCCGATGCGGTCCGTGTTCATCTGCGTGAACCAGAGCGCGCCGTCCGGGCCCGCCGTGATGCCGTAGGGGCCGCAGTCGGGAGTCGGCAAGGGGAACGATTCCGTCTCGCCGTCGACCGTGACACGGCCGATCCTGTGGTCCGCCAAGCGGGTGAACCACAGGGCCCCGTCCGGCCCGGGCGTGATGACCGTGGGGCGGCAGGACGGCGAGTCCAGCGCGTACTGCGTGAGCTCGCCGTCCAGGGTGAGACGCCCGATCCGGCCACTGTGGACGAAGGTGAGCCACAGCGCCCCGTCCGGCCCGGCCGTGATGCCGTACGGCCCGGCGTCCCGGTCCGCCACGGCGAACTCCTGGACGACCGGAGTGTCAGAGTGCGACAACGGTGCTCCTCTCCGCGCCCTCGCACCCTCCCCGCGCGCGACGGCGGCCGCAACCCCTTTTTTCCCGCCGGGGCGTCCGCTCCCTACCGGTACACCTTCCCCGGCTCGGCCTTCCCGGGCGCCAGTAACTGCGGCACCGTCACGAACACGTACCCCCGTTCCTTGAGCGCGTCGATGATCCCCGGCACCGCCGGCACCGTGCCGTCGTAGATGTCGTGCAGCAGGATGATCCCGTCCCGGGAGGCCTGGGCGAGGACGCGGCGGGTGATCAGGTCCGGGTCGGTCGTCGTGTAGTCCTTCGCCGTCACGCTCCACAGCACCTCGGCGAGGCCCAGTTCGCGGCAGATCTCGTGGACGGTGTCGTCGGTGCGGCCCTGCGGCGGGCGCATCAGGGTCGGGGGCTGTCCGGTGAGACGTGCTATCTCCTGGTTGGGGCGTTCGAGCTCCTCGCGTATCTCCTCGGGTCTGAGCCGGGTCAGGATCCTGTGGTCCCAGGTGTGGCTGGCCACCTCGTGGCCCTCGTCCGCCATCCGCCGCACCAGCTCCGGGTACGTCTCGATGTGCCGCTTCCCGAGGAGGAAGAAGGTCGCCGGGACCTGCTTCTCCTTCAGGATGTCCAGCAGGCGTGCGGAGTGCTCGCTCGGCCCCGCGTCGAAGGTGAGCGCGACGCACTTCACCTCACGGCAGTCGACGGTGCCGAAGCGCGCTGCCCGGACGTCCGTCGCCGCCTGTGCGCGGACGGCGCTGGGAGCCGTGGTGTCGAGTCCTGAGCAGCCGCTCAGGGTCAGTGTCAGGGCGGCGGTGGCCGCGAGCGTTCCGAGCGTTCGGAACGCGGTCCCCGTTTTCTTCATCTTCTTGGTCAGAGAAGGCATGCCGGGACTATACACATGGTGTATACGCCCAGTTTATAGTGTTCCGGCTCCTCGCCTGGTTACTCGCGCTGACGCGCAAGTGAAAGCCAGTGGGAGGAGAGTCCCGTGAGCGGAGATGCCTGGCGCCGGGCCCTGGTGACCGGTGGTGCCGGATTCGTGGGGTCCCATCTGTGCGCGCGGCTGCTCGACGCCGGCACGGAGGTGGTGTGCCTGGACAACCTGGCCACCGGCTCCCGCGCGAACGTGGCCGACCTGGAGCAGCGGCCCGGCTTCCGCTTCGTGCGCGGTGACGCCACCGACCCGGCGGCCTGGCGGGCGCTTCCCGGCCGGTTCGGCCTCGTCCTGCACTTCGCCTGCCCGGCCTCGCCCGCCGACTATCTGCGGCTGCCGCTGGAGACCCTCGACGTCGGCAGCACCGGCACCCGCCTCGCACTGGAACGGGCCCACGCCGACGGCGCCCGCCTCGTGCTCGCCTCCACGTCCGAGGTGTACGGCGACCCGCTGGAGCACCCACAGCGCGAGACGTACTGGGGCAACGTCAACCCGATCGGGCCGCGCAGCGTCTACGACGAGTCCAAGCGGTTCGCGGAAGCTCTGGTCACCGCCCATCGCCAGGCGTGCGGCACCGACGCCGCCATCGTCCGCATCTTCAACACCTACGGCCCCCGCATGCGCACCGGCGACGGCCGCGCCGTCCCCACCTTCATCGCGCAGGCCCTGGACGGCATGCCCCTGACCGTCGCCGGCGACGGCGGGCAGACGCGCTCGCTGGCTTACGTCGACGACACCGTGGACGGTGTCCTCGCGCTGGCCGCCTCGGCCGAGACCGGGCCCGTGAACATCGGCGGCGGCGACGAGATCACGATGCTGGACCTGGCCCGCCGGATCGTGGAGATCACCGGCTCCGCCTCCCGCATCCGGTTCGTGGACCGCCCCGTCGACGACCCGGCCCGGCGCCGTCCCGACACCCGGCTGGCCCGCGAGCGGCTCGGCTGGCGGCCCCGCGTCGGCTGGAGTGAGGGACTCGAACGGACTATTGGCTGGTTCTCACGCTCCGTGGCTGCCTGAGTGCGATTACGGCGTGATTTCTTAGTGTTGCATAAGGTGAAAAATCCGGCTATCGGGCGGTGAGTTGTCTCCAACTGTTTGAGACAGCTGCGGTGCGGCACTCGCCGAGACACCGGAGTACGCCACACAGCTCGGGACGGAGCACATGCGCATCCTTGGTATCAACGCCCTGTTCCACGACCCAGCCGCAGCTCTGGTCGTCGACGGCCACACGGTGGCGGCCGCCGAGGAGGAGCGCTTCAGCCGGCGCAAGCACGGCAAGCGCCCGGTGCCGTTCTCCGCGTGGGAGCTGCCCGAGCTGTCCGCCCGCTGGTGCCTGGAGCAGGCGGGCCTGCGCCCCGGGGACCTGGACGCCGTCACCTACTCCTTCGACCCGAAACTCGCCCGGCCCGCCCGCGACATGGGCCTGAACGACCCCTGGGACCCACTGCGCCTGGAGTACGCGCGCCGCGCCCCCGAGTTCCTCGCCGAGGCCCTGCCCGGCCTCGACCCCGAGCGGGTCGTCTTCGTCCCCCACCACGTGGCGCACGCCGCCTCCGCCGGGCCCGCCTCCCCGCACCCGGACAGCGCCGTCCTCGTCCTGGACGGCCGCGGCGAGGCCGCCTCCCACCTGGCCGGCCGCTACCGTGACGGCAAGCTCGACACCCTCGCCACGCAGGCGCTGCCCGACTCCCTCGGCCTGGTCTACGAGGACCTCACCGAACACCTCGGGTTCCTGCGCAGCAGCGACGAGTACAAGGTGATGGCCCTCGCCTCCTACGGCACCCCGCGCTTCCTGCCGCAACTGCGCCAGTACGTCCACCCCACCGGCCACGGCGGCTTCCGCGCCCACGGCGTCGACTGGGCCGCCTTCGCCCCGCCCCGCGCCAAGGGCGAACCCTGGAACCAGGACCACGCCGACCTCGCCGCGAGCACCCAGGCCGTCCTCGAAGAGGTCCTGCTGGAGCTCGTGCACTGGCTGCACCGCGAGGCCGGGGGCGAGGCACTCACGATGGCCGGGGGCGTCGCCCTCAACTGCGTCGCCAACTCGAAGATCGTGGCCAAGGGCCCGTACCGGGACGTGTGGGTGCAGCCCGCGGCCGGCGACGCCGGCACCGCGCTCGGCGGTGCGCTGCACCTCGCCGAGCAGCCCGGGCCCATGCCCGGCGCCGACCTCGGCCGCGGCTGGAGCGACGACGAACTGCGCGCCTGGCTCGACACGGCGGCGATCCCCTACGAGAAGCCCGACGACATCGCCGAGACCGTCGCCGAGGAACTGGCCCGGGACGGTGTCGTCGCCTGGTTCCAGGGCCGCAGCGAGTACGGGCCGCGCGCCCTCGGGCACCGCTCCCTGCTCGCCCACCCCGGCCGCGCCGAGAACCTGGAACGCCTCAACCACGTCAAGGGCCGCGAGGAGTTCCGGCCCGTCGCCCCGATGGTCCTCGCCGACCGCGCCGCCGACCTGTTCTCCGGCGGCCCGCTGCCCAGCCCGTACATGCTCTTCGTGCACGACGTCGCCCAGGAATGGCGCGACCGCATCCCGGCCGTCGTGCACGTCGACGGCACCGCCCGCATCCAGACGGTCGAGGAACGGCGCGAACCCCTGGTGGCGCGGATGCTGAGTGCCTTCGAGCGGCGCACCGGACTGCCCGTCGTCGTCAACACCAGCCTCAACACCGCCGGCCGGCCCATGGTCGACGACCCGCGCGACGCCCTGGAGTGCTTCGGCTCCGCGCCCGTCGACCTGCTGGCCATCGGCCCGTACGCGGTCCGCCGGGGTCGGGCGTTCGACGCAGGGAGGGCGGCATGACCTCGTACGCCGTCGTCGTCCCCACCCTCGTGCGGGACACCCTCGCCGACTGTCTCGCCGCGCTCGCCGCCGCGACCGGGCCGCGCCCCGAACAGATCGTCCTCGTCGACGACCGGCCCGACCCCGAACCCGGAGCGCTGGAGCACCCGTTGAGCGTCCTCGGCGACCTGCGGGAACGCACCACCGTGCTCACCGGCGGCGGACGCGGGCCCGCCGCCGCACGCAACACCGGGCTGCGGGCCGTGACCGCGCCGTGGACCGTGTTCCTCGACGACGACGTCCAGGTCGGGCCCCACTGGGCCGGTCAACTGGCCGAGGACCTCGCCGAGGTGACGCCCGACATCGCCGGGGTCCAGGGCGACATCACCGTCCCGCTGCCCGGCGAACGCCGCCCCACCGACTGGGAACGCGGCACCGCGGGACTCGCCCGCGCCCACTGGATCACCGCCGACATGGCCTACCGCACCGACGCCCTCAAGCAGGTCGGCGGCTTCGACGAACGCTTCCGGCGTGCCTTCCGCGAGGACGCCGACCTCGCGCTGCGCGTCCTCGACGCGGGCTGGCGCATCCGGCAGGGCCGCCGCACCACCCGCCATCCCGTGCGCCCCGCCTCCCGCTGGGTGTCCGTGCGCCAGCAGCGCGGCAACGCCGACGACGCCCTCATGCGGCAGCTGCACGGACCCGACTGGTGGAACAAGGCGGTCGCCCCGCGCGGCCGGATCCGCAAGCACGCGGCGATCACCACCGCGGGCGTCGCCGCGTGCGCCCTCGCCGCCACCGGACACGGCCGCGCCGCCGCGGCCTGCGCGCTCGGCTGGGCGGCCGGCACCGCGGAGTTCGCCCGGGCCCGCATCGCGCCCGGCCCGCGCACCCGCGAGGAGGTGACGACCATGCTGGCGACCAGCGTGCTCATCCCGCCCGCCGCGACCTGGCACCGGCTGACCGGCGCCCTGCGCCACCGCCACGCCCCCTCCTGGCAGGAGGTGGCCCGATGAGCCCGGTCAAGGCCGTGCTGTTCGACCGCGACGGCACACTCGTCCACGACGTCCCCTACAACGCCGACCCCGACCGCGTACGCCCCGTCGAGGGCGCCCGCGAGGCGCTCGCCCTGCTGCGCGCACGCGGCATCCGCACCGGCGTCGTCACCAACCAGTCCGGCGTCGCGCGCGGGCTGCTCACCGACGCCGACGTCCGCCGCGTCAACCACCGCGTCGACGAACTCCTCGGCCCCTTCGAGGTGTTCGCCGTCTGCCCGCACGGCCCCGACGACGGCTGCCACTGCCGCAAACCCCAGCCCGGCATGGTGCTGTGGGCGGCCGGGCGGATCTGCACCCAGCCCGCCGACCTCGTCGTCATCGGCGACATCGGCGCCGACGTGGAGGCCGCCCGCCGCGCTGGGGCCCACGGCATCCTCGTCCCCACCGCGCAGACCCGGCCCGAGGAGATCGCGGACGCGGGCCATGTCGCCCCGGACCTGCTGACCGCCGTCCGGGCCGTCCTGGACGGACCGCCCAAGGGCCGCGTCCTCGTCGACGAACGCCCGATCCAGGAGGCCTACACGGCCGCCCCGAGGCAGGGGAGGGACGCGTGAAGGCACTCGTCGCCCGTCTCGACAGCTTCGGCGACGTCCTGCTCGCCGGACCCGCGATCCGCGCGGTCGCCGCCCGCGCCGACACCGTCACCCTGCTGTGCGGACCGCGCGGCGCGCCCGCCGCCCGGCTGCTCCCGGGCGTCGACGACGTCCTCGTGTGGGACGCGCCCTGGGTGGGCTTCACGCCCCCGCCCGTCGGCCGCGGCGAGGTCGAGCTGCTCCTCGACACCATCGACGCCGACTCCGCCCTGGTCCTGACGTCGTTCCACCAGTCCCCGCTGCCGACCGCCCTGCTGCTGCGCCTGGCCGGCGTGGACTTCATCGCAGCCGACAGCGAGGACTACCCCGGCTCCCTCCTCGACGTACGCCACCACCGCGCCCCGCACGCCCACGAAGTGGAGGCCGCGCTCGACCTCGCCGAGGCCGCCGGG
>NZ_MUKA01000297.1 GCF_002150735.1 Streptomyces africanus | reverse complement strand
CGGCCCGCCGCATGATCTGCCGTATCTCGGCGGGGATCTGCTGTTGGCGGGCCGTGTGGACTGCGACATGCCGGACGTCAAACACTTCGATCCGGACACGGCGCTGGACACGGCGATGCGCCTGTTCTGGCGCCGGGGCGTGGCCGCGACCGGGATCCAGGACATCGTGACGGCGACCGGCCTGAACCGCTCCAGCCTCTACGCCACCTTCGGCGGCAAGCAGGAGCTGTACCGCGCAGCGCTGCGACGGTACGTCGGGCAGCGCTCCGAGCCGGCGTTCAGCCGCCTGGCCGGAGACGGCCGTGGCCTGCCCGCTGTCCACGACTTCTTCGCCTCGCTGATCGAGGCACGCTGCTCCGGCGCGTACGCCCGCTGGGGCTGCATGGTCTCCAACGCGCACGCCGGGGGCGAGAACAGTGACCCCGAGGTCCGGTCCGCCCTCGACCGGCACCACCGGGGACTGCGGGAGGCGCTGCGCACGGCCCTCGTCGCCGCCGAGGGCAAGGGGCAGCTCAAGCCCGGTACCGATGCCGGGGCCGTGGCCGACGTTCTGGCCCTGCTCGCCTACGGCGTGAATCTGCGCTCCCGTGCGGGCGCCGACGCCCGGGCGCTGACGAGGACCGTGACCGGGGCCCTCGAAGCGCTCGGGGCGGCGTAGCCGGGCCTCATGGGGTGGTCCTGAGTGTGGCGGGCCAGTCCAGCAGGCGCGCGCCGATCACCGCCGTCTGGAGCATGTAACGGTGGGCGGGATCGGTGGGGTCGGCGCCGGTGAGTTTGTGAATGCGTTCCAGACGGTAGGTCAGGGCGCGCACGCTGAGGGAGAGGCGGCGTGCGGCTTCGGCGGCCACGCAGCCGGAGTCGAAGTACGCGGTGAGGGTGTCCAGGAGGGGTTGGGCGCCGCCGCGGGCCGTGGTGAGCGGGCCCAGAGTGCCGGTGACGAGGTCGGCCATGGCTTGGCGGTCGCGGGTGAGGACGGGGTAGACCAGCAGGTCGGCGGCGCGCAGGACCGGGTCGTCGAGGTCGAGGCGCTCGGCGAGATCGAGGACGCCCAGGGCCTCTTCGTAGGACTGGACGACGCCTCCCGGACCGGGTTGGGGGCGGCCGACGGCGACCCGGCCGCCGTCGGTGGCGGCGTGGGCCTGTTTGGCGAAGTGGGCGAGTACCTCGTTCTGGTGGCCGGGGGCGATGCACAGCAGCCGGCCGTCCTTGGTGGTGAGCAGGACGGTGCGGTCGCCGAAACGGGAGATGAGCGCCCGCTCCACCTGCTGGGGCACCGGGTCGCCCTCTTCGTAGGCGGCGGGACCCTGCGCGACGGCGACCGCGTAGCTGTGGGACAGGCGCAGTCCGAAGCGCTCGGCACGTTCGGCGAGGCGCCCGAGGTCGCTGCGGCCGTAGAGGAGGTCGTCGATGAACTCCCGGCGGGCGGCCTCTTCCTGGCGCACGGCGACGAACTGGGCGCGTTCGTAGCCCTCGGCGAAGGCGTCGACGACCTGCTGCACGGCGGCGAGCGCGCCGTCGACCGAGCCGGGCGAACCGGGCCAGGCCGTGCGGGCGGCGGCCAGATGCGCGCTGACGAGGGCGCGCAGTCCGTGGCCGGCCTCGGCGGCCTGCTCGCCCAGAGCGCGGCGGGAGGAGATCTCGTCCCGGGTGAGGCGTCGCCCGGTGGCCGACACCTCGGCCAGTATCTGGGCGTACCCGTCCAGATACTGCTCGGGACCTTCCCGGTCTGTCACGTCGCCCCCCCCGGCTTCCTGACGCTGCGGTGACGGTTTCTTGACGGCCACCGGCACGCAGACCCTAGTGAACACTGCCGGGAACCGGCAATGCGCGGCCAGGGTCGGATCGTGCAGCATGGGGCGCGGGGAGCACGGCGGATGGCCCCGGTGCCGGACACCGGCAGGTGCCGGCACCGGGGCCCGGAACGAGCGTGCGGAGAGGGGGACGGGGGAGATGCGGACAGTTCTGGCAGCGGCCACGGGCCTGCCCACGATCCCGCTGACCGCCGCGCTCGTCGTGGTCGTCTGCTTCTGGCTCCTGGCCGCCGTGGGCGTTGCCGGCGTCGACAGCTTCGACACGGACGTGGACCTGCGGGCGTGGCACATGAGCGGGGTGCCCGTGGCGGTCGCCTTCTCGGTGCTGACGGTGCTCGCCTGGTCCTTGAGCGTGGGGGCGGCGGTGGTGCTTGATGTGTTCGCGCCTCCGGCACCTGCCCACGGCCTGCTGCGCCTCATCGTTCCCCTGGGAGCGCTGCTCGTCGCCTGGGGCATGACCTGCCTGATCGTACGGCCGTTGCACCGCCTCTTCCCGGATGAACCCGCGCTGCCCGGGCCGAGCGAAGCCCGCACGCTCGGCGCATCGTCCGCCACCGCGCTCCGGCCAGGGGACCGCGCCGCCTGAGCGGCAACGCCGCCGGATCTCACCGCACACCTCTCTCACGCTCAACTCCCTTACGCCTCAAGGACGTATGCCATGACTGCCATGATCGCGGGTATCGGCGTGCTCGCCGCCGTCTGCCTGCTCGCCGTACTCGTCGTCTCCCGGCTGTTCCGCAAGGTGGAGCAGGGCAAGGCGCTGATCGTCTCCAAGCTGCGGAAGGTCGACGTGACCTTCACCGGTCAGGTCGTGCTGCCGGTGCTGCACAAGGCCGAGGTGATGGACATCTCGGTGAAGACCATCGAGATCACCCGGGCCGGCAAGGACGGGCTGATCTGCCGGGACAACATCCGCGCGGACATCCGCATCTCGTTCTTCGTGAAGGTCAACAAGACCGTCGAGGACGTCATCAAGGTCGCCCAGGCGGTCGGGACGATGCGGGCCAGCGACCGGGACACGCTGCAGGAGCTGTTCCACGCGAAGTTCTCCGAGGCGCTGAAGACCGTCGGCAAGCAGCTGGACTTCACCGACCTGTACACCAAGCGTGAGGAACTGCGGTACCGGATCATCGAGGTCATCGGCGTCGACCTCAACGGCTACCACCTGGAGGACGCGGCGATCGACTACCTGGAGCAGACGCCGCTCACCCAGCTCGACCCGGCCAACGTCCTGGACGCCCAGGGCATCCGCAAGATCACCGAGTTGACGGCCATCGAGCACGTGCGCACCAACGAGTTCCAGCGCACCGAGGAGAAGGAGATCACCCGGCAGAACGTCGACGCCCGCGAGGCCATCCTGGAGCTGGAGCGCCGCCAGGCGGATGCCGAGATCAAGCAGCGCCGGGAGATCGAGACCGTCCGGGCCCGGGAGGAGGCCGAGACCGCGCGGGTGGTGGAGGAGGAGCGGCTGCGCGCGCAGGGCGCCTTCCTGAAGACCGAGGAGCAGCTCGGCATCCAGCGCGAGAACCAGGCCCGCGAGGTCGCCGTCGCGCAGAAGAACCGTGAGCGGGTCATCGCCGTCGAGAACGAGCGCATCGAGAAGGACCGGCTCCTCGAAGTCATCGCACGGGAGCGGGAGACCGAGCTGACCCGTATCTCCGCCTCGAAGGAGGTCGAGGCGGAGAAGCGGGAGATCGCCGAGGTCGTGCGCGAGCGCATCGCGGTGGAGCGGACGGTCGCCGAGCAGGAGGAGTCCATCAAGAAACTGCGCGCCGTCGAGGAGGCGGAGCGGGAGCGGCAGGCCGTGATCATCGCCGCCGAGGCCGAGGCGCAGGAGCAGCTGGTCAAGGACATCAAGGCCGCCGAAGCCGCCGAGCAGGCCGCCGTGCACCGCGCCGCCGAGGAAGTCACCCTGGCCGAGGCCCGGTTGAAGAGCGCCGACCTCGACGCGCAGGCCAGGATGCGGCTCGCCGAGGGCGTCCGGGCGGAATCCGCGGCCGAGGGGCTCGCGGCCGTCCAGGTCCGGGACAAGGAGGCCGAGGTCATCGAGAAGGCCGGCCGCGCGGAGGCCGGTGCCGCCGAGGCGCGTATGCGTGCGGAGGCGGAGGGCGCCCGGGCGAAGGCGCTCGCGGAGGCGGACGGCATCGGCGGGAAGCTGAAGGCGGAAGCGGCCGGTCTGACCGAGAAGGCCGCCGCGATGGCGGCCCTCGACGACGCCTCACGCGGTCACGAGGAGTACCGGCTGCGGCTGGAGGCCGAGAAGGACGTCCGGCTCGCCGGGCTGGACGTACAGCGGCAGGTCGCCGAGGCGCAGGCCACGGTCCTCGCCACCGGGCTGGAGAACGCCGACATCAACATCGTCGGCGGGGAGTCGGTCTTCTTCGACCGGTTGGTGTCCTCCATCGCGCTCGGCAAGGGCGTCGACGGCTTCATGCAGCACTCCGAGACCGCGCAGGCGCTCGCGAAGCCCTGGCTGGACGGCACCTCCAGCTTCACCGACGACCTGAGCCATGTTCTCGGCTCCGTCTCGACGGGCGACCTGCAGAACCTGACCGTGTCCGCCCTGCTGATGAAGCTCATGAACAGCGGTGACACGAACGCCGGACAGGTGAAGCAACTGCTGGACAAGGCCGGCGAGCTGGGCCTGGCCGACACCTCGCTCGCCGCGCTCAACGGCACCGCCAGGGCCTGACCGGCATCCGGCCCGTGGTCCGGAGCTGCCGCACAGGGGACGGCAGCTCCGGACCACGTATCCCCGACCTCCGAGAGGGACTTCATGACCACCGGGACCCCCGGGACCACCGGTCCGGACGCCGGCACGTACGAGGTGCTCCGTGACCGCCTCACCGCGCAGGCCGCCGAACTCGCCCGCCGCGCCGAGGCGCTCAACGCCCGCCGCACCGAGGAGTTCGGCTCCACCCGGCTGGAGCTGAGGCGCACCGAGCGGCTGCGCACCGAACACACCTGCGTCCCGCGCGACATCGTCCCCCTCGGCGACGCCGTCCTCCTCGGCCACACCACCTTCCCCGAACGGGGTCCCGAGACCACCGTCGGCGACGCGTTCACGCTTCACGACCGCGACCTGAACCGGCTCCCCGACGACGCCGTGCCCGGCCTGCTCGACGACCCCGCCTTCGTCCGCGAGTTCGCCGCCCTCCACCGCTACTACCGCCAGGCCCGGCTCCTCCGGCTGCGCCGCGTCGACGGCAGACTGCTGGCCGTCTTCCAGACCGGGGAGAAGGCCGACGACGTCCGCGTACTGCGCTGGAAGCTCGGCGACGAGGGCCAGGCGACCTTCCTGGACGCGCGAGGCGACCGCGACCACGTCTTCCCGCCCCCGCACGACGTCCCGTGGACCAGGACCACCCGCGAGGACCACGTCCTCGGCCGTCACCCGCACGTCTCCGTCGAGGGCGAGGTCTTCGTCGACACCGTCGCGGGGACGCTGACCGTCAAGGCCGAGGACGACACGGAGACGGGCGAGGGGATCTACGCCGAGCCGGTCGCCGAGCCGCTGCAGTCCCTCGCCGACGCGGACATCGCGTACGCGCGCGTGGGCGTCCTGATCCTGCTGGACGTCCTCCCGTACAAGGAGGACGTCCACCGCTACCTGGTCTTCAACACCCTCACCAGGACCGTCGTCCGCCTCGACGGCATCGGCCGGGCCTGCCGCCGCCTGCCCGAGGACCAGGGCATCGTCTTCCCCGGCGGCTACTGCCTGGCCACCGGCGCGCACAAGACGTACGACCTCGACACCGAGGGCATGGAGTTCGAGCGCGAGGTGCGCTCACCGAACGGTGAGGACGTCCTCTTCGCCTTCCACCAGCGCGCGGAAGGCCGCAGCCTGCTGCTTCCGTACAACATGATCCGCAAAGAGGTCGCCACCCCACTGTCCTGCCACGGCTGGGCGCTCTTCGACGACGGCACGCTCATGCTCCTGCGCGCCGACAGCGACGAGCCGGCCCGCGTGCACCCCCTCCGGCTGTGGCACTCCCCGTACGTCTCCGACACCCACGCCGCCGCCCGGCCGGCCGGCACCGGACCACTGGCCCGCGTCGGCAACGCCGACCTCGTGCGCGGCATCTCCGACTGCCTGTCCCTCACACGCGCCGTCACCGAGACCACCCCGACGAGCGGGGTCTACGAAGCGCTGGCCACCGCCTGCGTCCGGGCCGCCGACTCCTACCACTGGCTGGCCGACCCCGAACTCGGCGACCTGCACGAGCCGTTGCGGCAGATCCGAGCCACCGCCGAGGAGGTGCTGGCCGAGTTCGAGACCGTCCAGGCCCTCACCCGCCAGGCCGCCGCCGCGCTCGACGACACCGCCGCGCGCCTCGCCACGGTCGTACGACGTCTGCGGGGCGAGTCTCCCCGCACGGCCGCCGCCTGGGTGTCCGGCCTGACCGAACTCCGGCACGCCCAAGGGCACCTGCTCACCCTCAAGGACATGCGGTACGCCGACACCACTCGCATCGACGAGCTCGCCGCCGGCGCGGAGCTGGACCTGGCCGCCTTCGGGCAGCGGGCCGTCGCCCACCTCGCCCGCCAGGACGCCTTCGCCGACCACCGGGCCGACATCGAGCGGCTCGCCGCAGACGCCGAAGCGATCGACACGGTCGCACAGGCCGCTCCCATCACCGCCCGCCTCGGCGAACTCGCCGACGGACTGCGCACGGTGACCGAGGTGGTGACCGGCCTCGACATCGCCGACGCCACGGTCCGTACCTCGATCCTGGAGCGGATCGCCGCAGTACTGGGTGGTGTCAACCGTGCCCGCGCCACACTCGACGGCCGCCGCCGCGCACTCCTCGACCGCGAGCAACGCGCCGAGTCCGCCGCCGAGTTCGCGCTCCTGAGCCAGGCCGTCACCGGCGCGCTCGCGTCCGCCGACAGCCCCGAGACCTGCGACGAACAGCTCGCCCGCCTGCTCGTGCGGATGGAGAACCTGGAGTCCCGGTTCGCCGAGTTCGACGACTTCCTCAGCGACCTCGCGGACCAGCGCGACGAGATCCACGAGGCGTTCTCCGCCCGCAAGCAGACCCTCGCCGACGCCCGCGCCCGGCGCGCCGAACGCCTCGCCGACTCGGCGGCCCGCGTCCTGCAGACGGTCACCCGGCGCGCCGCGACCCTCCCCGACGCGGACGCCGTCGCCACGTACTTCGCCTCCGACCCGATGTCCGCCCAGCTCGGCCGCATCGCCGACGAGCTGCGCGAACTCGGCGACCCCGTGCGGGCGGAGGAACTGGACGGCCGCCTCGAGTCCGCCCGCCAGGAGGCGTTGCGCGCCCTGCGCGACCGCACCGACCTGTACACCGACGACGGCCGCACCCTCCGCCTGGGCACCCACCGGTTCGCCGTCAACACCCAGCCCCCCGACCTGACCCTGATCCCGCACCGCGACACCCTTGCCTTCGCACTCACCGGCACCGACTACCGCTCGCCGGTCACCGACCCCGGCTTCACCGCCACCCGCCCGTACTGGGACCGCCCGCTGCCGTCGGAGTCGCCCGAGGTCTACCGCGCCGAACACCTCGCCGCCCGGCTCCTGGACGAACACGGCCCGGCCGCCCTCGCGGAAGCCGACCTGCCCGCCCTCGTCCGACAGGCGGCCCAGACGGCGTACGACGAGGGATACGAACGCGGCGTCCACGACCACGACGCGGTACTGATCCTCACCGCGCTGCTGCGCCTGCACGAAGGCGCCGGCCTGCTCCGCCACCAGCCGTCGGCCCGCGCCACCGCCCAGCTCTTCTGGGCACACGGCACCACACCCGAGGCGCGCGCGAGCTGGACCCGGCGTGCGGTGTCGCTGGCGCGCGCCCGGGGGACCTTCGGCCTGGTGCCCGCGATCGCCGACCTGCGTGGGGAGCTGGCGCAGGCGATCACCGGAGAGGCCGCGGAGCCGGCCGCCGCGTATCTCTTCGAGGAGCTGACCAGCGGCCCCGAGGGGTTCGTCGTCAGCGGCGGCTGCCGCACCCTGCTCGACACGTTCCGTCGTACGGTGGGCACGTCGGCGTACGACGACGACCTCGCCGCTCTCGCGGACCTGGCCGCCCGCCGGCAACTGGTCGAGGCATGGCTGTCGTCGTACGCGGCCTCCACCGGCGCGGACCTCGCCCCCGGTGACCTGGCCGAGGCGGTGGCCGCCGAGCTCTGCCCGGACCTGGCCCGCTACGAGTCCGACGCCCCGCTGACCGAGACCGTCGAGGGACTGCTCGGCACCCACCCACGCGTCCGCAACCGTACGCTCACTTTCCGCGTCGACGAACTCCTCGCCCGCACACGGCAGTTCCGCGCCCACGAGGTCCCCGCCCACCGTGCCTACCAGCGCCGCCGCACGGCCCTGGTGGCCGCCGAGCGGACCCGGATCCGGCTGGACGAGTACCGGCCGCGTGTGATGTCCGCCTTCGTGCGCAGCAGGCTCATCGACGAGGTGTACCTGCCCCTGATCGGCGACAGCCTCGCCAAGCAGCTCGGCACGACCGACGCCACCCGGCGCACCGACACCGGCGGCCTGCTCCTGCTCGTCTCCCCGCCGGGCTACGGCAAGACGACGCTCATGGAGTACATCGCCGACCGCCTCGGCCTGATCCTGGTGAAGGTCAACGGCCCGGCGCTGGGGAACGCCGTCACCTCCCTCGACCCGGCCGAGGCCCCGAACGCCACGGCCCGCCGGGAAGTCGAGAAGATCAACTTCGCACTGGAGGCGGGCAACAACACCCTCCTCTACCTGGACGACATCCAGCACACCTCGCCCGAACTGCTGCAGAAGTTCATCCCGCTGTGCGACGCCACCCGCCGCATGGAGGGCGTGCGAGGCGGTGAGCCACGCACCTACGACCTGCGCGGCAAGCGGTTCGCGGTCTGTATGGCCGGCAACCCCTACACCGAGTCCGGCAGCCGCTTCCACGTCCCCGACATGCTCGCCAACCGCGCCGACGTGTGGAACCTGGGCGAGGTCCTCACCGGCAAGGAGGACGCCTTCGCGCTCAGCTTCATCGAGAACGCCCTGACAGCGAACCCGGTCCTCGCCCCCCTCGCCGGCCGCGAGCGCACCGACCTCGACCTGCTGATCCGCATGGCCGACGGCGACACCACGGCTCGCGCCGACCGGCTGACCCACCCCTGCGCGCCCGCCGAGCTGGAGCGGATGCCGGCAGTGCTGCGGCACCTGCTGAGGGCCCGTGAGACGGTCCTGGCGGTGAACGCCGCGTACATCGCCTCGGCGGCCCGATCGGACGTGACCCGCACCGAGCCTCCCTTCCGACTTCAGGGCTCCTACCGCACCATGAACAAGATCGCCCAGCGCATCCAGCCCGTCATGAACGACACCGAGCTGACCGCGCTGATCGACGACCACTACACGGCCGAGGCCCAGACCCTCACCACCGGAGCCGAGGCCAACCTGCTCAAGCTCGCCGAGCTCCGTGACACGCTCACCACCGAACAGGCCGCCCGCTGGTCCGAGGTGAAGGCGGCGTACGTCCGCACGCAGACCCCGGGTGGCCTGGAGGGAGACCTCGGGCTGCTCGCCGACCGGGTCGCGGCGGTTCAATCGGCGCTCAGCCGCGCGACCGACCCACGCCACCCCATCGCCCACACTGCGGACCGGCCCTCGTAGCCCCCATCCGGTGTGCCCTACACTGCGCCCGGCACCTGGACACACACCAACTGGCCGAAAGCGAACGGGGAACGGCATGGCTACGGGGGGATGGGGGCCGGGAAACGGCCCGGGTCAGCCTGGCGGCAACGGACCGGGAGGGCAGGGCGGCTGGGGCGCTCCCTACGGAGCACCGCAGGGCGGCCCGTACGGTCCGCCACCACCGCATCCGGGCCCGTACCCCTACCCGAACCCGAACCCGCCTCCGTACCCTTACGGCCCCCAGCCCACGAGGCCCGCCGCCCGGCGCCGCCGCGGCTGCCTGTCGTTCGGCTCTCGCTTCGGGCTCGTCGGCGCGATCCTGCGCTCCGCGCACCGCGCTGCCACCAAGCTCTTCCGGCAGGAGGGCGAGGGCCGGATCGAGGACCGCACCGTGGACCGTGTGCAACTGGCCCGCACGGTGCTCGGTGCCGCCGCCACCATCGGCCTGATCCTCGCCTACAACGTGGATCCCAACCGCTGGGAGGACGCGGCGTGGGGCGGTGCCGCCCAACTCGTCCTCGCCCCGTTCGTACTGATCGTCGCCGCGCCCCTGGTCATCATGGGATTCATCTACTACGCGCCCCCGCACCTGCGGGCGCATCTGCGCTCCCGGCTGCGCGCTCCGCTCAAGGCGGTCGGCTGGTATGTGCTGACGTTGGTCGCGATGGGCGGAATCCTCTACGCGCTGCCCCGGGTCGCCGACGCCGACGACGGGAAGGACTGGTGGGAGTACGCACTGGCCGTCGTCGCGCTGGTCGTGATCGTGTGGGGTATTCCCTTCTTCTTCCTGGCGTCGCTGTACTCGGCCCGCAGTGCCTTCAACAGCGCCCAGGTCCATCCGATGCTGCCGCCGGTCCTCACCCTGACGCTGGTGTGGGTGTTCGCGGTCTTCAGCCTGCTCGGCGACGGCATGCCGGGCGGCCCGCCGATCGTCCAGCTCTGCTCCACGCTGGGCGGGCCGCTGTCGGTGACCGCTGTCTCGCTGTGGGAACTGCGCCGGATGAAGACCCGTTTCGGCGTCACCCTGCGCGGCTGACCCGGCTTCGGCGAGGACGGTGGCCCGCACCAGATGGTGGACCCGGGCAGCGGTGCGCTGAAAACGCCGGCCGGAGTAAGCGTCACCTGGCCGTCACCGGAACGACGGCGGGCCGCGTCTGGGCGATCCCCGGGGCTCTGGAGCAGATCATTGACAACCTGGTCGCCAATGCGCTCCGCGTTTCCCCGCCCGGCACCACGCTCACCCTCACCCGCGGCCCCCGGCGCCGAACTTCATGTCATCGACCAAGGCCCTGGCCTGCCGCAGGCGGACCGGGAACGGGCCTTCGACCGGTTCTGGCGGGCCTCGCACTCCCACCATGACGGCACCGGTCCGGGCCTGCCCATCGTCCGCCACCTGGTCCGCGCCTGCGGCGGCGAGATCACGCTCCACCCGGCCCCCGGCGGCGGCCTGGACGCTCGCGTCGCCTCCAACCCACCCCGCCAGCCGGCAGGTTCAGCGGGCGGCGTCCCGCGAGCGGCTCGTCCCGATCGGCACGGGCAACAACGGCAGCGCGATGACCAGCGCCACCAAGATGAGTCTTACGGAACGCTTACGCGGCCATATCGGAAGCCATCGCGGGCCTACGCTCGCAGGCGTGTTGACCATCCGAAGTCTCGCCCTCGTCACTGCCGCCCCTCTCGTCCTGGCTGCGGTGGGCATGGCGCATCCGCACGGGCTGTCCAGGTCGACAGCCTCGGACTGGACACAGCTGCACATCGCACTGTTGCCCGTCTTTCCGCTGCTAGCGGTCGGTCTCATAGTCCCTTTGCGGCAGCGGCCCCGACTCGGCCTCGCGGGCTTCGCCACCGTGGTGGCCTGGGTGGGCACCTTCGTCTACGCGACCTTCTACACCGGCCTCGACGCGGTCGCCGGCATCGCTGCCGGAACCGCTGTCGAGCACGCCGGCGAGACAGCGAGCCTCGGGCCCGTCAAGCGCCCGCTCTACGACACGGGCGAGGTGCTCGGGCAGGCCGGCGCCTACGCCCTCATCGGCGCCATCGCGGCCACGGCGGTCGCGCTGCTCCCGAAGCACGGCGCCCGAATACTTCCGGGCACGTTGGTGCTCCTCGCGGCCGGCTGGTCCTTCGTCGACAGCCACATCTTCTGGCCACGCGGCGTATGGACGATGCTCGCCTTCGCCCTGGGCTTCGCGCTGCTCCACTGGGGGGCCGCAGGCAGCGCCCCCACCGGCGGGGCCGACGTGCTCTCCCGCCACCGAACAGGCGATCACGGGATGGGGGGATGACCGCACCGCACCTCCACAGCCGGCCATGGACGCAGGTCCCGGCTTCCGGCCTGTGCCGGCCGGAAGTCAGTTGGATCTTTCCTGCTCTCTGTGGGATGCGGGCGGTGCGGCCGTGCTTCCTCGCGGGATCAGATGGGTGGGCAGGACGACATGCCGGCCACGGTCCGACTCGGGGTCGTTGATGAGCGCAAGGGCCAGTTCGGCCGCGGCGCGGCCCATGTCGGAGGGGGACTGGGCCACGGACGACAGATCGAGCCATTCGGCCATCAGCTGGTCGTCGAAGCCGAGCACGGAGATGCGCTGGGGCACCTCGATCTGCACGGCGCGCAGGGTGGAGACGATGGATGCCGCCAGTTCGTCCTGCTCGGCAAAGATGGCGGTGGGCGGTTCACGCAGGCTCAGCAGGTTGCCCACGGCCTGGGTCGTGCCGCGTTTGTCGCGGGGCGGGGTGGTGACGATCAGGTCGTGGTCCAGCGGGATGTCCGCCTCGGTGAGTGCCTGTTGGTAGCCGACGAGGCGCTCGCGTGAGCTGAAGGTGAAGCCGCGGGCGTTGACAGTGTGTGCGAAGGCGATTCTGCGGTGTCCGAGGTTGATCAGGTGGCGGGTGGCCTTGCGGGCGCCGGCGACATCGTCGACGTAGACACTCGGGCGGCCCTCGACATGCTGGCTGATGTAGATGACCGGCATACCGAGATCGTCCAGCCGGGCGGTCTCCTCCTCGCTCAGGTCGAAGCTGAACACCAGCAGCGCGTCCGCGTTGCGCCGGGCCGGCAGACGCTCGAAGAATGCGGCCCGTTCGGCAAGGTCGGGCACGACGTAGACGGTCAGTTCCATCCCCGCGCCGCGCAGCAGCGGGCCCAGGCTGGACAGCGCCGCTCCCATGAACCACGAGTCGAGCGTGGGCACGAGCACCGCCATGACGCCGGTGCGGCCGGTGACCAGGCTCGATGCCTGCCGCGAGATCGCGAAGTTGAGCTCGCGGGCGGCTTCCTCGACCCGGGAACGGACCTTCGTGGAGACCGACAGGCCGCGCAGGGTGCGCGAGACGGTCGAGGGGGAGACCCCCGCCCGTTCGGCGACGTCGGCCAACGTGGGGTGCCGCTGAGCTGGTGACATGAGCGGAAGTTAGCACAGAATGCCGCTTCCTTGGCACCCATTTTGACAGCGCTGTCACGCCTGCTTGCAAGAGGGATGTCCCTGTCACAACCAGGTGTGGTGGGTGCCGTTCCCCTGAATCATCCGCGCTACCACGGAATTACGCATTGACTTCCGTCGAGTGCACTCCTACGGTGCAAGCGTTGTCAAAATCGAGTTGACGTCGTCGCTGTGAGTCCACCCTTCATGGCTGTGACCTGCTCTTTTGATCCAAAAGCCTCTGTGACAGCCCGGTCTCGCATCAGAGCCATCAGAGTCATCTCGGTAGCTACTCCCTACAGGGCGCCCCCGCCGAGATCCGGTTCCGCACGTCCAGGAGAGACAATGAACGCCAGAACCACCAGAGTCCTTCAGTGCTCGGCCGTCCTCGTCGCCGCCGGGCTCGTCCTCACCGCCTGCGGTTCCTCCGACGACAGCAACTCGTCGGGGCAGTCGAAGAGCCCGTCGTTCTCGGGCCGGGGCCCGATCACTTACGTCGCCGCCAAGGACAGCTCCGGCGTCACCGAGAAGGTCATCGACACCTGGAACAAGCAGCACCCGAAGGAGAAGGTCACCTTCGTCGCGCTGCCAGGAGACCCTGACTCGCAGCGCCAGCAGATGATCCAGAACGCGCAGACCAAGTCCGACGCCTACACCGTGCTCTCCCTCGACGTGGTGTGGTCCTCGGAGTTCGCCGCCCACCAGTGGATCGACCAGTTGCCCACCGCGCAGTTCCCGCTGGGCAAGATGCTCAAGCCGACCGTGGAGACGGGCAAGTACCGCGACAACCTGTACGCGGTCCCGGCCAGCTCGGACGGCGGCATGCTGTACTACCGCTCCGACCTGCTGAAGAAGGCCGGCGTCAGCACCCCGCCGACGACATGGGCACAGATGCAGGCCGCCTGCGCCAAGGTCAAGAAGCTGCCCGAGGCCAAGGACATGTCCTGCTACGCCGGCCAGTTCCAGAAGTACGAGGGCCTCACCGTCAATTTCGCCGAGGCCGTGAACTCCGCCGGCGGTGTCATCACCGACGCGGGCGGCAAGCCGGACGTCGACACGCCCGCGGCCAAGAAGGGCCTGGACTTCCTCGTCGATTCCCTCAAGGACGGCACGATCCCGAAGGAGGCCGTCACCTACCAGGAGGAGGACGGCCGCCAGGCGTTCCAGAACGGCAAGCTGGTCTTCCTGCGCAACTGGCCGTACGTGTACTCGCTGGCCGAGAAGAGCAAGGTCGGCGGCAAGTTCGCGGTTGCACCGCTGCCCGGCCTGGACGGCGCGGGCTCCTCCAGCCTGGGCGGCCACAACGTGGCCCTGTCCTCCTTCGCCAAGAACAAGGCCACCGCGCTGGACTTCATGAAGTTCTTCACCAGCCAGGAGACCGCGACCACGTTCCTCGAGGACGCCTCCATGGCACCGCCGTACGAGTCCCTCTACGACGACCGGGCGCTGGTCAAGCAGTACCCGTACCTGCCGGTGCTGAAGAAGTCGATCCTGAACGCCGCGCCCCGCCCCCGGGTCGTCCAGTACGGCGACGCGTCCTCCGCGATCCAGCAGCAGGCGTACGCGGCCCTGACCGGCGAAAAGTCCAGCGCGCAGGCGCTGAAGGACCTGCAGGCAGACCTGCAGAAGCTCTCGGCGCAGTGAGAAGGAGGCACGTGATGGCCACTCGGACTCCACCTGAGACGGCCGCGAAGCGGCCGCCCCGCCCGGCAGCAGGCCGCGCCGGGCGGCCTCCCGCGCCGGAGAAGGCCCGGCGCGGCCGGAAGCCGGCCACAGCGGGCACCGGCCGGATGGCCGCCCTGCTGGTGTCGCCGACCCTGCTGGTGCTGACCGTCGTCGTCCTCTACCCGACGCTCATGGCGCTGCAGGAGTCGCTGTACGGGACCAAGGGTCTGGATCCGAAGACCGGCTTCATCAGCGACACGGAGCCGTTCGTCGGGCTGAAGAACTACGCCGACATCTTCGGCCAGGCAGGCGACCGGTTCTGGAACGCCTTCTTCAACACCACCTTCTTCACCGTGGTCACGGTGGGCCTGGAGACGGTGATCGGCGTGATCATGGCGCTGATCATGCACAAGGCGTTCAGCGGCCGGGCCTTGGTCCGTGCGAGCATCCTCATCCCCTGGGCCGTGCCCACGGCCATCTCCGGCCTGCTGTGGCGGTGGATTTTCAACAGTGACGGCATTGCCAACTCCCTGATCGGCCACCAGATCCTGTGGACCACCGAGGGCTTCCACGCCAAGGTCGCCGTCATCATCGCCGAAGTGTGGAAGACCGCCCCCTTCATCGGACTGCTGGTCCTGGCCGGCCTCCAGGTGATCCCGAAGGAGGTCTACGAGGCGGCCCGCATGGACGGGGCGAGCCCCGTACGCCAGTTCTGTCACATCACCCTGCCGCTGGTGAAGCCCGCCCTCCTGGTCGCGGTGCTCTTCCGCTGCCTGGACGCGCTGCGGATGTTCGACCTGCCCTACATCCTCATCGGCGCGCAGAAGAACTCCGTGGAAACCCTGTCCATGCTCGCCCAGAACGAGGCGTCCAACGTCCGCTTCGGACCGGCCGCCGCCTACGCGGTGCTCCTGTTCGTCTACGTCCTTCTCATCGCGCTGGGCTTCGTCCGGCTGCTCGGCGCAGACCTGGTCGGGGACGCCGGCGGCCCGCGCAGGGCCAAGCGGAGAAGCCTGCTCCGGCGCACTCCGGCCCTCACCGCGGAGGTGCCGGCATGACCACGACCGTGAAATGGCGAACCTGGCTGCTCTACCTGGGCGTTGCGGGCGTGGTGGCCTACTGTCTGGCCCCCTTCTACTGGATGGTCGTCTCCAGCCTGCGCCGCACCTCCGACATCTTCGACACCTCGCTCATCCCCTCCTCGGTGTCGTTCGAGAACTACGAGGCGGTCTTCAGTCCCTCCCAGGGCTTCGGCCGCGCCCTGCTCAACAGCCTGATCGTCGCCGGCACCACCACCGTCCTGGCACTGCTGCTGGCCACGTTCACCGCCTATGCCATGGCCCGGCTGGAGTTCCGCTTCAAGCGGCTGATTCTCACGCTGATCATCGCCACCTCGATGTTCCCGGTGGTGTCGATCGTCGTGCCGCTGCTGAAGCTGTTCACCGACATCGGCTGGATCAACACCTACCAGGCGATGATCGTGCCGAGCATGTCGTTCGTGCTGCCGCTCGCTGTGTGGAACCTGACCACGTTCTTCCGCCAGATGCCCGACGAACTGGAGCAGGCCGCGATGATCGACGGCTGCACCCGGGGCCAGGCGTTCCGCAAGATCATCATTCCGCTCGCCGCGCCGGGCATCTTCACCACCGCGATCATCATCTTCATCGCCGCCTGGAACGAATTCCTCATCGCCCTGTCGATGACGAACCGGCCCAGCGTCCAGACCGCACCGGTCGCCATCTCCAAGTTCACCGGCGCCACCCAGTTCGACATCCCCTTCGGCAGCCAGATGGCCGCGGGCGTCCTGGTCACCGTCCCCCTGGTGATCATGGTGCTTCTCTTCCAGCGCCGCATCGTCGCCGGACTCACCGCGGGCGCGGCCAAGTAGATTCCCGGCCGCCGCAGCGCACTTTCCCCCACTCACAAAGGACCCGTCAGCCCCATGTCCTCCAGCACGCCCTCGCCCTGGTGGCGCAGCGCCGTCATCTACCAGGTCTACATCCGCAGCTTCGCCGACGGCGACGGTGACGGCGTCGGCGACATCGCCGGCCTGCGCTCCCGCCTGCCGTACCTCAAGTCGCTCGGCGTGGACGCCCTCTGGATCAACCCCTGGTACAAGTCCCCGATGGCGGACGGCGGTTACGACGTGGCCGACTTCCGCGCCATAGACCCGCTCTTCGGCACGGTCGCCGACGCCGAACAGCTCATCGCCGAAGCCCACGAGCACGGGATCCGCATCGTCCCCGACATCGTGCCCAACCACACCTCCGACGAGCACGCCTGGTTCCAGGCGGCACTGGACGCAGGCCCCGGCAGCCCGGAACGCGCGCGTTACATCTTCCGGCCCGGCCGCGGCCCGGACGGCACCGAGCCGCCCAACAACTGGGTCTCCGAATTCGGCGGCCCCGCCTGGACCCGGCTGCCCGACGGCGACTGGTACCTCCACCTGTACGCCCCCGAACAGCCTGATCTCAACTGGCAACACCCAGACGTCCACGCCGAATTCAAGTCCATCCTGCGGTTCTGGTTCGACCGGGGCGTCGACGGCTTCCGCATCGACGTCGCCCACGGGCTCGCCAAGGATCCTGCACTGCCCGACGTGACACGGGAACAGCTCGTGCACCCGCACTGGGACCGCGACGAGGTCCACGACATCTACCGCACCTGGCGCGAGGTCGCCGACGAGTTCCCCGGCGACCGCGCCTTCGTCGCCGAAGCCTGGGCCGACACCCCCGAACGCCTCGCCGCCTACGTCCGCCCCGGCGGCCTGCACACCGCGTTCAACTTCGACTTTCTGATGGCCACCTGGGACGCCAAGGACCTCCGCACGGTCATCGACGACTCCCTCGCCATGCTCAGCGACGTCGGCGCACCGGCGACCTGGGTGCTCTCCAACCACGACGTCATACGCCACACCAGCCGCTACGCCCGAAAGACCGTCGCACGCTGGGTCCCCAACGAGCGATACCAGCCCCAAGGGCCTGCCGACCTCGAACTGGGCACCCGCCGCGCCCGCGCCGCCGCCCTCCTCATGCTCGCCCTGCCCGGCGGCGCCTACATCTACCAGGGCGACGAACTCGGCCTGCCCGAAGTCGAGGACCTCCCCGTGGACGTCCTCCAGGACCCCATCTGGGAACGCTCCGGCCACACCGACCGCGGCCGCGACGGCTGCCGCGTGCCGATCCCCTGGTCAGGACAGGCGGAGCCGTTCGGCTTCAGCCCCGGCGACGCCTATGCCGGACCCTGGCTGCCACAGCCCGCCAACTGGGCCCAGCGCAGCGTGGAGACACAGACCGGCGACGAGACCTCGATGCTGGAGCTGTACCGCACCGCCCTCCGAATCCGGCGCGAGCACCCAGCCCTCGGCGACGGCACCATGACCTGGCTCGACGTCCCCGCCGGCGTCCTCGCTTTCCGCCGCACACCCGGCTTCGTCTGCGTCGTCAACCTCTCGGATGAGGCGTACCAGCTGCCCGACCACACCGCGATGCTGCTGACCAGCGGCCCGATCGCGGACGGACTTCTGGAACCCGAACACGCGGTCTGGCTCGCTGTGTAGCGGCCGGCACCGGGGTTCCGCGGCCCCTCGATCCGCCAGGGCCCGCCCGGTGTCGCTCCCCGCTGACCTGACAGGCCCTGGCCCCACCCTCGGCACTTGCATTTCGCAGAGCCGGGCTCAGCCCTTGACCGCCGAGCTGGCGACACCCTAACTCCTCCCCGGCTGTCACGCTTGGTTACTATGCTCACTTCATACCTGAGGCCGGAAGCAAGGGGCGCACCGTCATTTTTGCGGATTGCACCGCGTTGGAGCTTGCCGTGAAATGTAAGGCAATCGAGCTGTGGGGCCTTTGAAGATGCTGAGAGAGGTCACCGCCACGCGCTACATCGAGCCTCTGCGCTCCGGCGGCTCCGTCCCCGGCATCGTCGAGGCCGACGACCTGGGCACGTACGTCGTGAAGTTCACCGGCTCCGCGCAGGGCCGCAAGGCGCTGGTCGCCGAGGTGATCGTGGGGGAGCTGGCCCGTGCCCTCGGGCTGCGCTTCCCCGAGCTGGTGCTGCTGCACTTCGACCCGTCGATCGCGCGGAACGAGCCGCATCAGGAGGTGCGGGACCTGCACGCGGCCAGCGCGGGAGTGAACCTCGGCATGGACTACCTGCCGGGCGCCCGGGACTTCACGCCGGAGATCGCGCGGGTCTTCCCCGTCGATCCGCTGGAGGCGGGGAGGATCGTCTGGCTCGACGCCCTGACCGTGAACGTCGACCGCACGGTCCACAGCTCCAACCTGATGGTCTGGCCCACCCTGGGCGTCGCGCCCCCGCGCCTGTGGCTGATCGACCACGGCGCCGCGCTCGTCTTCCACCACCGCTGGGACGGCACCGATCCCGCCAAGGCCTACGACTTCCGGCACCACGCCCTCGGCCACTACGGGCCCGACGTCCAAGCCGCCGACGCCGAGCTCGCTCCCCGGGTGACCGAGGAGCTGCTGCGCCGGATCCTCGCGGAGGTCCCGGACGCCTGGCTCGCGGACGAGCCGGGCTTCGCCGGCCCGCAGGAGGCACGCGCGGCGTACGTGGAGTACCTCCACGCGCGCGTGCGGGCCTCCGGGGCCTGGCTGCCCACCGACTTCCCCGGCCGGGAGGAGCTCGCCGCCGAGGAGGCCCGCCGGGCGGCGCGTAACCTGCAAGGACGCCCCGCGTGGCTCCGGCAGGTCCCCGACCTGCACGGCAAGCCCGCGGCCGAACAGGATTGGTCGGTGCACCTCGGATGAGTGGCCGTGTCGAGATCGAGTACTGCACCCAGTGCCGCTGGCTGCCCCGCGCGGCCTGGCTGGCGCAGGAGCTGCTCACGACCTTCGAGTCCGACCTGACGGAGCTGGCGCTGAAGCCCGGCACGGGCGGGGTGTTCGTCGTACGCGTCGGTGACGAGGTCGTCTGGGACCGCCGCGAGCAGGGGTTCCCCGAGCCGACGGCCGTGAAGCGGGCCGTACGCGACCGAGTGGCCCCGGGCAAGCCCCTGGGCCACTCGGACAAGCCGTCCGCCGAGCCGTCCGCGGACTGAGTCAGCCCTTGAGCCGTTCGTACGCCGGCAGCGTCAGGAAGTCGGCGTAGTCCTCGTCGAGGGAGACCGTCAGCAGCAGGTCGTGCGCCTGCTGCCAGGTGCCGGCCGCGAAGGCCTCCTCGCCGATCTCGGCCCTGATGTTCGCCAGCTCCTCGGCGGCGACCTTGCGCGCCAGGTCGGCGGTGACCGGCTCGCCGTTGTCGAGGACGACGCCCGCGTTGATCCACTGCCAGATCTGCGAGCGGGAGATCTCGGCGGTGGCGGCGTCCTCCATCAGGTTGAAGATGGCGACCGCGCCGAGGCCGCGCAGCCAGGCCTCGATGTAGCGGATGCCGACCTGCACGGCGTTGACCAGACCCGCGTACGTCGGCTTGGCGTCCAGCGAGTCGATCGCGATCAGGTCGGCCGCCTTGACGTCGACGTCCTCGCGCAGCCGGTGCTTCTGGTGGGGCTTGTCGCCGAGCACCTTGTCGAAGGACTCCATGGCGATCGGGACGAGGTCGGGGTGGGCGACCCAGGAGCCGTCGAAACCGTCGTTCGCCTCGCGGTCCTTGTCGGCGCGGACCTTCTCGAAGGCGACCTTGTTGACCTCCGCGTCCCGGCGGGAGGGGATGAACGCCGCCATGCCGCCGATCGCGTGGGCGCCGCGCCTGTGGCAGGTGCGGACGAGGAGTTCGGTGTACGCGCGCATGAACGGGGCCGTCATCGTCACCGCGTTGCGGTCCGGCAGGACGAACCTGGCGCCGCCGTCCCGGAAGTTCTTGACGATGGAGAACAGGTAGTCCCAGCGGCCCGCGTTCAGCCCGGAGGCGTGATCGCGCAGTTCGTAGAGGATCTCCTCCATCTCGTACGCGGCCGTGATCGTCTCGATCAGCACGGTCGCGCGGACGGTGCCCTGCGGGATGCCGACGTACTCCTGCGCGAAGACGAAGATCTCGTTCCAGAGGCGGGCCTCCAGGTGCGACTCCGTCTTGGGCAGGTAGAAGTACGGGCCCTTGCCCAGGCCCAGCAGGCGCTTGGCATTGTGGAAGAAGTACAGGCCGAAGTCGACGAGGGCGCCGGGCACCGGGGTGCCGTCCGCGTCGACGAGATGACGCTCGTTCAGGTGCCAGCCGCGCGGGCGCATGACGACGGTGGCGAGTTCCTCGTTCGCCTTCAGGGCGTACGACTTGCCCGACCCGAGGTCCGTGAAGTCGATGTTCCGCGTGTAGGCGTCGATCAGGTTGAGCTGGCCGAGGACCACGTTCTCCCAGGTCGGCGCGGAGGCGTCCTCGAAGTCCGCGAGCCACACCTTCGCGCCCGAGTTGAGGGCGTTGATGGTCATCTTGCGGTCGGTGGGGCCGGTGATCTCGACCCGCCGGTCGTTCAGAGCCTCCGGGGACGGAGCGACCTTCCAGGAGTCGTCGGCGCGGATCGCGGCGGTCTCCGGGAGGAAGTCGAGGGTGGAGGTGCGGGCGATCTCGGCACGGCGCTCGGCGCGGCGGGCGAGGAGTTCGTCACGCCGGGGCGTGAACCGCCGGTGCAGCTCGGCCACGAAGGCGAGCGCCGCTTCGGTGAGGACCTCCTCCTGCCGGGGCAGGGGTTCGGCGTCGACGATGGCCAGCGGGGACGGCGCTGGTGCGGACATGAACGGTCACTTCCTTCAGCGAGCTGTGAAGACGAGCCGGCGGTTCGGCACCGGGTGCCAGTCTTCCCGGATACGGCGTTCGGCACCCGCGGGGGCCTCGGGCGCTTCTGAACAGTGGATACTAGTTTCCTCATGGTGGAAGTTCAATCTTCTGTTGACGTCGAGACTCTCCGGGTCGAGGAAAGGTGGCGCTCCGTGCCACGCCGCTCACTCAAGGTGGGCCAGATCGGCCTCCGTGTCGATGTCGAAGGGCCGGGCCACGTCGCCGCACTCGACGAGCGCGATGCGCCGCTCGTGCTCCTTCAGGTAGGCGCGTGCCCCCCGGTCCCCGGTCGCAGTCGCGGCGATGCCGGCCCAGTGGGCGGCGCCGAACAGCACCGGATGGCCGCGCACCCCGTCGTACGCGGCCGACACCAGTGACTCCTCGTCCTCGTACGCCGTGCGTACCCGGGCCACCGCCTCCGGGCCGATGCCGGGCTGGTCCACGAGCGAGACCAGGGCGGCCGTCGCGCCCGTACCCGCGAGCGAGTCCAGCCCGGCCCGCAGGGACGTCCCCATGCCCTGTTCCCAGCCGGGGTTGCCGACCAGTACGCATCCCGGCAGCACGGCCCGGGCCCGGACCTCGTCCGCCTGTGCGCCCAGTACGACGTGGATCCTCTCGCAGCCGCCCTCGCGCAACACCCGTACCGCGTGCTCCACGAGGGGGCGGCCCCGGTGGGTGAGCAGTGCCTTGGGGCGCCCGCCGAGCCGCCGCCCGCCCCCGGCGGCCAGCAGTACCCCGGCAACCGCACCCGTCCTGTTCCGCGTCTCCCATGTCGTCATGAATCCTGCATACCGCACGACCTCGGGCCGGGAAGTCACGCAGCGAAACAAGTCGATGACGCAATGGACTGGCGCCTGGCGGCCCGCTTCGTTTACTGTCGCCCGCACCGACCGGCCGGGCGGCCGGCCGGCGCCCGGTGTGGGGGACTTCGGGCCGGAAGGGCACGCGCACGACTCGGTGCGAGGGGGAGGACTGTGTTGCGGAGCGTTGAGCAGAGGCGGCAGGGGCCTGTGACCGGCGGCGGCGAGGATCCGCGCGTGACGGAGCTGCGCTCCGCCGTCGCCCGGCTGCGCCGCCGACTCGCCGCACATCCCGGCGAGTTCGCCGACCGGACCATCGCCGAGGAGGAACTGGCCGGCCTGGACGCGATGGCGGCCGACGGCACCCCCGAGATCCCACGTCTGCGCCGCTCCCTCCTGCTGATCGCAGGCGCGATCGGCTCGGTGAGCGCGCTCTCCCCGGAGCTGACGGAGGTCCGCCACGCGGTCGACCTCTTCGGGGGGCCGGTGCGGGGGCAGGGGTAGGACCGGGCGGTCAGGTCACGGTTGCTCGAGTACGAGGTCCGGGGGCTGGATCTGCCGCGAGGTGCGGCGCAGTTCGCCGGCCCGGCGCGGGGCGCCCCCGGTACCCCGCCGTTACGCGGGGCTCTGCGTGGCCAGGGCCTCGGAGAGTTCGCCCGCGACCTGCTGGAGTACCGGGACGATCTTCTCCGTCGCGGCCTCCGTGACCCGGCCCGCCGGGCCGGAGATGGAGATGGCCGCGGCGGTGGGGGAGTCGGGCACCGAGACCGCCAGACAGCGGACGCCGATCTCCTGCTCGTTGTCGTCGATCGCGTAGCCCTGGCGGCGTACGTCCTCCAGAGCCGCGAGGAACCCGTCGGGCGTCGTGATCGTCTTCTCCGTCGCGGCGGGCATGCCCGTACGGTTCAGCAGGGCGCGCACCTCCTCCGGCGGGAAACCGGCGAGCAGGGCCTTGCCCACACCCGTGGAGTGCGGCAGCACGCGCCGGCCGACCTCCGTGAACATCCGCATCGAGTGCTTCGACGGCACCTGTGCCACGTAGACGATCTCGTCCCCGTCGAGCAGCGCCATGTTCGCCGTCTCACCGGTCTCCTCGACCAGCCGGGCGAGGTAGGGCCGCGCCCAGGTGCCCAGCAGCCGGGAGGCGGACTCGCCGAGGCGGATCAGACGCGGGCCCAGCGCGTACCGGCGGTTGGACTGCTGCCGTACGTACCCGCAGGCCACCAGCGTGCGCATCAGACGGTGGATCGTCGGCAGCGGCAGCCCGCTGCTCGCGGACAGCTCGCTCAGGCCGACCTCGCCGCCCGCGTCCGCCATCCGTTCGAGCAGGTCGAAGGCGCGCTCCAGGGACTGGACCCCGCCGTTGGCGGAGGACCGGGCGGAGTCGGTGGTGCTGGCGCTGGACGTCGGCACGGCGCGTTCCTTTCGGGACTGGCGGAAGAGCTGAAGCCTACCCGGCAGTCGGTTGACTCCCCGCTGGTACGTAGCTACGTTCTGCGTGCTGGAAGTGTAATTCCGCTTTGTGGAAACGTCCAGGAGTGGCTGCATGGCGGGTGTGGGAGTCCAGTGTGCCCTTGACGGCACGGGAGAGGGAGTGAAGACTTCTTCAACAGAAAGTTGAATTCCGTTACGCGGAAGTAACGGGAAGCAAGCGCATGTAAGGGGTCCGGGTGTCCGACGCTGAACTGGTGCTCCGCTCGACGCGTGTCATCACTCCCGAGGGGACCCGCGCCGCAGCGGTCGCGGTCGCCGCCGGCACGATCACGGCCGTCCTCCCGTACGACGCACCCGTACCGGGGACCGCCCGCCTGGAGGACCTGGGCGACCACGTCCTGCTGCCCGGCCTGGTCGACACCCACGTGCACGTCAACGACCCCGGCCGCACCGAGTGGGAGGGCTTCTGGACCGCCACCCGCGCCGCCGCGGCCGGCGGCATCACGACCCTCGTCGACATGCCCCTCAACTCCCTGCCGCCGACGACGACCGTCGCGCACCTGCGGACCAAGCAGCGGGTCGCCGCCGACAAGGCGCACATCGACGTCGGCTTCTGGGGCGGCGCCCTCCCGGACAACGTCAAGGACCTGCGCCCGCTGCACGAGGCCGGCGTCTTCGGCTTCAAGGCGTTCCTGTCGCCGTCCGGCGTCGACGAGTTCCCGCACCTCGAACGGGAGCCGCTCGCCCGCGCCATGGCCGAGATCGCCGCCTTCGACGGCCTCCTCATCGTGCACGCCGAGGACCCCCACCGCCTCGCCTCCGCTCCCCAGCGGCCCGGCCCCAGGTACGCCGACTTCCTCGCCTCCCGCCCCCGGGACGCCGAGGACACCGCCATCGGCCTGCTCGTCCGCGAGGCGAAGGCCCGCCAGGCGCGCGTGCACATCCTGCACCTGTCCTCCAGCGACGCCCTGCCGGCGATCGCCGAGGCGCGGGCGGAGGGCGTCCGCGTCACCGTCGAGACCTGCCCCCACTACCTGACCCTCACCGCCGAGGAAGTCCCCGACGGCGCCAGCGAGTTCAAGTGCTGCCCGCCGATCCGTGAGGCCGCCAACCAGGACCTGCTCTGGCAGGCGCTGGCCGACGGCACCATCGACTGCGTCGTCACCGACCACTCCCCGTCCACCGCCGACCTGAAGACCGACGACTTCGCGACCGCCTGGGGCGGCATCTCCGGACTCCAGCTGAGCCTGGCGGCGGTGTGGACCGAGGCGCGCAAGCGCGGGCACGGACTGGAGGACGTGGTCCGCTGGATGTCCACGCGGACGTCCGAACTCGTCGGGCTCGACGACCGCAAGGGCGCCATCGCGGTGGGTCGCGACGCCGACTTCGCCGTCCTCGCCCCCGACGAGACCTTCACCGTCGACCCGGCGGCCCTCCAGCACCGCAACCACGTCACGGCCTACGCGGGCAGGACCCTCCACGGCGTTGTGAAGTCCACCTGGCTGCGCGGGCAGCGCATCGTCGCGGACGGCGAGTTCACCGAACCGAAGGGGCGGCTCCTCACCCGGACCGACTGAATCCCACCCCGGACCTCGAAAGGCAGATCTGATCACCGTGACGGCGATTCCCAGCTTCACCGGCGACGCGAACCCCTACGGAGGCGGCGACCCGTACGCGGACTACCGCACCGCCGACTTCCCCTTCACCCAGTACGCCGACCTCGCCGACCGGCACCTCGGTGCCGGTGTCATCGCCGCCGACGACGAGTTCTTCGCCCAGCGCGAGAACCTGCTGGTGCCCGGGCGTGCCGAGTTCGACCCCGAGCACTTCGGGCACAAGGGCAAGATTATGGACGGCTGGGAGACGCGCCGCCGCCGGGGCGCCTGTGCCGACCACCCGTGGCCGACCACCGAGGACCACGACTGGGCCCTGGTCCGCCTCGGCGCCCCCGGCGTGGTCCGCGGGATCGTCGTCGACACCGCGCACTTCCGCGGCAACTACCCGCAGGCCGTGTCCGTCGAGGGCACCTGCGTGCCGGGGTCCCCGTCGCCGGAGGAGCTCCTCGGGGACGACGTGAAGTGGACGACCCTGGTCCCGCGCACCCCGGTCGGCGGCCACGCGGCGAACGGTTTCGCCGTCGCCGTCGAGCAGCGCTTCACCCACCTGCGGGTCAACCAGCACCCCGACGGGGGCATCGCACGCCTGCGCGTCCACGGCGAGGTCGTCCCCGACCCCGCCTGGCTGGAGGCGCTCGGCACCTTCGACGTCGTCGCCCTGGAGAACGGCGGCCAGGTCGAGGACGCCTCCGACCTCTTCTACTCGCCCGCCACCAACACCATCCGGCCGGGCCGCTCCCGCAAGATGGACGACGGCTGGGAGACCCGGCGCCGCCGCGACCGGGGCCACGACTGGATCCGCTACCGGCTGACCGCACAGTCCCGGATCCGCGCCCTGGAGATCGACACCGCGTACCTCAAGGGCAACAGCGCCGGCTGGGCCGCGGTGTCCGTGCGCGACGGCGAGGACGGCGAGTGGCGGGAGATCCTGCCCCGCACGCGCCTCCAGCCCGACACCAACCACCGCTTCGTCCTCCCGGCCCCGGCCGTCGGCACGCACGCGCGCGTGGACATCTTCCCGGACGGCGGCATCTCCCGGCTGCGGCTGTTCGGCTCCCTGACCGAGACCGGCGCGCGGCGCCTCGCAGCACGTCACCAGGAGCTGGGCAGCTGACCCGCCCCCGGCCCGGCCTCCCGGCGCGGGCCACCCGGCCCGGCCCTTCGGTGCGGGCCACCCGGCTCGGCTACCCGGCCTGGCCCCTCGGCGCGGGCCACCCGAGGCGCAAGCCCCGGCCTGGCCACCCGGCCCGGCTACCCGGCCTGGCCCTTCGGTGCGGGCCACCGGGCCCGGCTATCTGGCCAGGCCCTTCGGCGCGGGCCACCCGAGGCGCAAGCCCTCGGCTCGGCTATCCGGCTTGGCTATCCGGCGCGGGCCTTCGGCGCGGGCTACCCGG
>NZ_MUKA01000296.1 GCF_002150735.1 Streptomyces africanus | reverse complement strand
CCGTCAAGGCCGACCTCGCCAAGCTGCGGGCCGGCGCCACCGACTGAGTTCCACCGGGCACGCACCGGCGGCGCGAGATACGGGGCTGATCCCGGGCTGATCCTTCCCCCGGCCCGCCCCGCCGGCGTGCGAGGCTGAGAGCGTCAGCGACACCCCGTCCCGCCCCACCACACCACACCCGAGGACCCCGACCCATGAGCCCCGCAGACGGCGACCGTGACCCCCAGCGCATCCTGATCGTCGACGACGAGCCGGCCGTACGCGAAGCACTCCAGCGCAGCCTCGCCTTCGAGGGGTACGGGACCGAGGTCGCGGTCGACGGCGCGGACGCGCTGGAGAAGACGGCGGCGTACCGGCCCGACCTGGTCGTCCTGGACATCCAGATGCCCCGCATGGACGGCCTGACGGCGGCGCGCCGCATCCGCGGCACCGGCGACACGACCCCGATCCTCATGCTCACGGCCCGCGACACGGTCGGCGACCGGGTCACGGGCCTCGACGCCGGCGCCGACGACTACCTGGTCAAGCCCTTCGAACTGGACGAACTCTTCGCCCGTATCCGCGCGCTGCTGCGCCGCAGCTCCTACGCGGCGGCCGTCGGTGCGGGTTCTCCGGACGACGAGGACGTCCTCGCCTTCGCCGATCTGCGCATGGACCTCGCGACGCGCGAGGTCATCCGGGGCGGCCGCCAGGTGGAGCTGACCCGTACGGAGTTCACGCTGCTGGAGATGTTCATGGCGCACCCGCGCCAGGTCCTCACCCGGGAGCAGATCCTGAAGGCGGTCTGGGGCTTCGACTTCGAGCCGTCGTCGAACTCCCTCGACGTGTACGTGATGTACCTGCGCCGCAAGACCGAGGCGGGCGGCGAGCCGCGCCTCGTGCACACGGTGCGGGGTGTGGGCTACGTGTTGCGGCAGGGCGGCGCGGAGTGAACAAGGTGGTACGCCGGTTCCGCTCGCTGCCGATCCGCTCCCGGCTGGCGCTGCTGGTGGCGGCGGCGGTGGCGTTCGCGGTGGCAGCGGTGTCGGTGACGTGCTGGTTCATCGTGCAGGGGAAGTTGTACGACCAGGTGGACGGTGACCTGGAGAAGTCGCTGCAGAAGCCGGGCCAGAACATCGCCATCCAGCAGGCGGTGGACAGTTGCACGCAGACCCCGCAGGGCGGCAACAGCTTCCGGAACAGCTCCTACTTCGAGGTCGTCAAGGCGGACGGGGACATCTGCGTCCACTCCAGCTCCGTGGGCCTGGTCAAGGTCACCGAGGCCGACCGGGACGTGATCAGGGACTCCCCCGTGGGCCGCGGCATCGTCCGCAACGGCACGGACGAGCACGGCAACGCCCTGCGCGTGATGACCGTGCGGCTGGCGTCCGAGCAGCCCGACGCGCCCAACGCCGCGCTGATCCTCGCCCTGCCCCTGAAGAACACCCAGTCCACCCTCAACGATCTCGCCCTGATCCTGCTGCTGGTCTCGGGCGTGGGGGTCCTGGGCGCCGGAGCCGCCGGGCTGGCGGTCGCCCGGGCCGGACTGCGCCCCATCGACAAACTCACCGAGGCCGTCGAGCACGTGGCCCGCACGGAGGACCTGGGCATCCGCATCCCGGTGGACCAGGACAGCGAGGACGAGGTGGCCCGGCTCTCCCACTCGTTCAACTCGATGACCTCCGCCCTGGCCAGCTCCCGCGACCTCCAGCAACAGCTCATCGCCGACGCCGGTCACGAACTGCGCACCCCGCTCACCTCCCTGCGCACCAACATCGAGCTCCTCACCCGCAGCGAGGAGACGGGCCGCCCCATCCCCGAGGCCGACCGCAAGGCGCTGCTCGCGTCGGTGAAGGCGCAGATGACGGAGCTGGCCGCGCTCATCGGCGACCTTCAGGAACTGTCCCGGCCGGACACGGGCCAGCACGCGGGCCGCACGCAGATCATCGCCTGGCACGACATCGTCGACTCGGCGCTGCGGCGGGCCCGGCTGCGCGGCCCGGAACTGACGATCACCGCGGACGTCCAGCCCTGGTTCGTCCGGGCGGAACCCTCCGCCCTGGAACGGGCGGTGGTCAACGTCCTCGACAACGCGGTGAAGTTCAGCCCGGAGGGCGGCACGATCGAGGTGCGCCTGTCCGAGGGCACCCTGACGGTGCGCGACCACGGCCCGGGCATCCCCGCCGACGAACTCCCCCACGTCTTCGACCGCTTCTGGCGCTCCCCGAGCGCGCGAGCGCTGCCCGGCTCGGGCCTCGGCCTGTCGATCGTGGCACGCACGGTGCAGCAGGCGGGCGGCGAGGTGTCGCTGTCCCCGGCGGAGGGGGGCGGCGCGGTGGCGACGGTACGGCTGCCGGGGGCAGCGGTGCCTCCGCCGGACAGCCTCACCTACGCCGACGAATAGCACGCACCCGATATCGATATATCGTGGTGTGTCGCACTGACGGGCGAGGAGGGTGGCACATGGCCGCGACGGCGGAACTGGATGCGGGCGACCTGATCGAGGTGTTCAAGGCCCTCGGCAACCCTGCCCGGCTGCAGATCATGCAGTGGCTGAAGGATCCCGAGGCGCACTTCGGCGCGTACGAGCCGATCGCGGACCGCCGGACGGTCGGCGTGTGCGTCACGCACATCCAGGCGAAGGCGGGACTCGCCCAGTCGACGGTCTCCAGCTACATGAGCACGCTCGAACGGGCGGGACTCGTGCGTCCCACCCGGGTGGGCAAGTGGACCCACTACCGGCGCGACGAAGAGCGGCTGGCACGGCTGGCGCGGGCGATCGGCACCACCCTCTGATACGGCACCACCTGACATTGACGAATCGCGATACGTCGATATGATCTCCTCATGTCGACCTTCACCGCTGCCCGCACGGCCCTGATCGTGCACGCCCACCCCGAGCCCCAGTCGTTCAGCACCGCCCAGATGACCGCCGCCGCCCAGTCCCTGGCCGAGGCCGGGTACCGGGTCGACGTCCTGGACCTCTACGCCGACGGCTGGGCGCCGGTGCTGGCCCGCGAGGAGTTCGCACCGGTTCAGGGCCCGTTCAAACCGCAGGCCGAGCAGCTTCGGGCGGTCCGGGAGGGCACGCTCGACGCGGCCGTCAGAGCCCATCTCGACCGGCTGCTCGCCGCTGATCTGCTGGTGCTGTCGTTCCCGATGTGGTGGTTCTCGCTGCCGGCCGTCCTCAAGGGATGGGTGGACCGGGTCTTCGTGATGGGCGGAGTCTTCGGCGGGGACCACGGACTCTTCGGGGACGCGGCGCTCGCCGGGAAGCGTGCGATGCTGCTGTTCACGACCGGCGGGCCCGGCGAGTCGTTCCGCCCCGGCGGCGCCTTCGGCCCGATGGACGACTTCCTGTTCCACATCCACCGGGGCATGCTGGAGTTCGTCGGCTTCCAGGTCCTGGAGCCCGTGATCACGTACGGCCCCGCCCGGATGACCGACCAGGAACGCATCGCGGCGCTGGAGGCGGTCAGGGCGTCCGTCGCGCGCGTCGCGGCCGACGCCCCGACCCCGGTGGGCTGACGCCGACGCCGGCCGGAACCGGCACCGTCACGTCTCCGTCCGGTACATCAGATCCACCTCGTGCGTGACGAACCCGAGCCGCTCGTACACCGACACCGCCGCCGTGTTGTCTGCGTCGACGTACAGCATCGCGGTCGGCAGCCCCCGGTCCGCCAGGTGCCGCAGGCCGATCGTCGTGAGGGATTTGCCGAGGCCGCCGCCCTGGGCGCCGGGGGCGACGCCGAGGACGTACACCTCGCCCAGGCCCTCCCCCGCGTGGACCTTGGTCCAGTGGAAGCCGATGAGTTCGTCGCCGCGGAAGGCGAGGAAGAACCCCGCGGGATCGAACCACGGCTCGGTCTTGCGGTCGTCGAGGTCCCGCTGCGTGAGGGAGCCCTGCTCGGGGTGGTGGGCGAAGGCGGCGGCGTTGACGGCGAGCCAGGCCGCGTCGTCCCGGCCGGGGACGAAGGTGCGGACGGTGACGCCCTCGGGGAGGACCGGCTCGGGCGCGTCGAAGCCGGTCAACGGGCGCCGCATCTGGCGCAGTTCGCGGAACAGGGTCAGGCCGAGGACCTGGGCGAGGTGCCGGGCGGCGGAGTGGCCGCCGTGGGCCCACACCCGCAGCCGCTTGCCGGACGTGGCCAGCAGCGCGGAGCCCAGCGCCCGCCCGTGCCCCTGGCCCCGGTGCCCGGGGTGCACGACCAGCTCGGCGGCCGGCGGCTCCACCGGGTCGGTGTCCTCCAGCTGGGCGTACCCGACGAGTTCACCGTCGACGGTGAGCAGCAGATGGGCCACGCCCGCGCGTTCGCCGCCGCGCAACTGCAACCGGCCCTGTTCGGAGACCGCCTGCTGCCCGTCGGTGCGGGCGGCCTCGGCGAGCAGTCCGAGGACGGCCTCGGTCTGCTCCGCGGAGAGGGCGGCGTAGGTGTCGATCGAGCGGGTGCGTCCGGGCCGTGCGGTGTCGTCGCTGGTCATGCGTACGAGGGTACGGGGGAGCGCCGGGAAATCGGCGGCAAGAAGCAATCAGGCTGTAACCACGAAAGCTCTGTCGCGCTACGCGCGTTGACTCTAGGCTGCGCCGGACGACATCACTGTCCCAGCAGACCCAACAGGGGGGCGTATGCCAGCCACTTCACCGGCACCGGCGCACCAGGAGCGCCGCAGACGTCGTACGAACCGTCTCGTCGCTCTCGCCGCCGGTGTCGTCACCGTCGGCGCGCTGGCCGCGGCGACGATGCCCGGGTCGGCGTCGGCCGGAGAGAACCACGGCGGCGGCGGCCACTGGCCCGGCCGCTATCAGGACGTCCAGTTGCTGTCCTTCAACGACCTGCACGGCAACCTGGAGCCGCCCGCCGGCTCCTCCGGCCGCGTCACCGAACACCAGGCCGACGGCACGACGAAGACCATCGACGCGGGCGGGGTCGAGTACCTCGCCACCCATCTGCGTCAGGCCCGCAAGGGCGAGAAGTACTCCATCACCGCGGCCGGCGGCGACATGGTCGGCGCCTCCCCGCTCATCTCCGGCCTCTTCCACGACGAGCCGGCCATCGAGGCGCTGAACAAGCTCGACCTCGACGTCACCTCCGTCGGCAACCACGAGTTCGACGAGGGCGCGGGGGAGCTGGCCCGCCTGCAGAACGGCGGCTGCCACCCGAAGGACGGCTGCTACTCGGACCAGAAGTTCCAGGGCGCCGACTTCCCCTACCTGGCCGCCAACGTCCTCGACGAGAAGACGAAGAAGCCGATCCTCAAGCCCTACTGGGTGTGGAAGAAGAACGGCGTCAAGGTCGGCTTCATCGGCGTGACCCTGGAGGGCACCCCGGACATCGTCTCCGCCGAGGGCGTCAAGGGCCTCGCCTTCAAGGACGAGGTCGAGACGATCAACAAGTACGCCAAGGTGCTCCAGAAGCAGGGCGTGAAGTCGATCGTGGCCCTCATCCACGAGGGCGGCTTCCCGGCGTCGGCGTCGTACAACTACGACTGCGACGCCCCGGGCGCGGGCGACGGCATCTCCGGCCCGATCGTCGACATCGCCAAGAACGTCACGCCGCAGGTGGACGCGCTGGTCACCGGCCACACGCACAACGCGTACGTGTGCACGATCGACGACCCGGCGGGCAAGCCCCGCATGGTCACCTCGGCCGCGTCCTTCGGCCGCCTCTACACCGACACGACGCTGACGTACGACCGGAAGACCGGCGACATCGCCCGTACGGCCGTGAAGTCCGCGAACCACGTGGTCACCCGGGACGTCCCCAAGGCGCCCGACATGACCGAGCTGATCGGCAAGTGGAACACGCTGGCCGCGCCCATCGGCAACAAGCCGATCGGCTACATCTCCGGCGACATCGGCAACACCGGCACCGAGTCCCCGCTCGGCGACCTCATCGCCGACGCCCAGCTCGCCCACGGCAAGCAGCTCGACCCGGAGACCGACCTGGCGCTGATGAACCCCGGCGGCATCCGGGCTCCGCTGACCTACACGGCCAAGGCCGGTGAGGGCAACGGTGTCGTGACGTACGCCGAGGGCTTCACGGTCCAGCCGTTCGCCAACACCGTGAACCTCCAGGACTTCACGGGCGCCCAGCTGATCCAGGTGCTCAAGGAGCAGGTGAGCGGCCCGAACGCGGCGGCGCCCAAGGTCCTCCAGGTCTCGTCCGGCCTGACCTACACGCTGGACCTCACCAAGTCCGGCGCCGACCGGGTCGTCACCGACTCGATTCTGCTGGACGGCAAGGCCATCGACCCGGCGGCCACCTACCGCGTCGCGACGAACAGCTTCCTCGCGGGCGGCGGCGACGGCTTCCCCACGCTCGGCCAGGGCACCAACGACGTCGTCGGCGCCGACGACCTGACGGCGCTGGAGCAGTACCTCACGGCCAACTCCTCGGCCACGAACCCGCTGGCCCCGCCGAAGGCGGACCGTATCGCGATCGTGAAGTAAATCGCATACAGGGGATTCAAGTTGCGGTCAGGGGCGGTGCGCATGGTCGGATGAGACGATGCGCACCCCCCACCGCATGGACATGCAAGACCTGCCCCACGACCGCATCGAGCACCCTCACGGCCCCTCCGACCAGCCCCGCAACCCCTACGAGGAACTCGGCGCACTCGACGACGGCCCGCTGGAGGAAACCCCTCTGGAGGACTTCCTCGGCGAGGAGGCCGAGCAGCGGGACGAGGCGGAACGGGAGTGGTCGCCGCCCGACCACCGGCGTGGCGGCCGGCGTCGGCGGAATCGTTTCGCCGGGCTGCCGCTCGCGGTGAAGGCGGTGGTCGGCCTGGTCGTCCTCGCCGCTTTCACCGCCCTCGGCGACCGCTGGGCCGTGCTGTACGCCGAGCACCGGGCCGCCGACACGCTCAAGGACCGGCTCGACCTCGCGGCGGCGCCCGAGGTGGAGATCGGCGGGTTCCCCTTCCTCACCCAACTCGCCGACAAACAGCTCGACTCGGTAAAGGTGACCGTCCCGGACGTCGCCGCCGACCGGGTCTCCCTGGCGAGGGTGTCGGCCACGGCGCACGACATCCGGCTGGACGCCGACGGCCTCACGTCCGTGCGCGGCGCCCACGTCCCCCGGTTCGACGGGGACGTCCTGCTGTCCTTCGAGGACCTCAACCGCGAACTCGGCGCCTCCCAGGTGACGTTCACCGGCGAGGGCCGCGACCGCGTCCGGGCCCGCGGCACCCTGCCCGTCGCCGGGCACGATCTGCGGCTGCGCGCCGAGGCCCGGATCCAGCGGCAGGGCGAGCGCGGGATCGCCACGGAGATCGGCGGCATGCGGCTCGACATCGGGGACCTGGCCACCTACCGCCCCGGCACCCGCGCCTCCGAGGGCCTGCACCTGACGCCCAAGGGGACCGCCGACCTCGCCCGGGAGACCCGCAAGGCCAAGGCACTGCTGTCGGTGCCGGCCATCGTGCAGCGGATGGGTGTGCCCGAGGCGACCGTGCGCGAGGCCCTGGCCGACGACGGCAAGCTCACCGAGCTGACCGGCTCCCCGAAGTTCGCCCGCCAGGCCGAGCGCCTCAACCTCATCGACCTGGCCCTGGACAACCCCGAGGTGCTCCGCCGCATCGGCCTGGACCCCAACCTCCTCGACGAGCTGTCCGGTCTGACCCGCCCGGTCCTGGCCGACCGGCTGGCGCTGGCGTTCGAACTGCCGAAGCCGGAGCAGGGGGACGTACGGCTGGACGACGTACGGGTGGAGGAGGACGGCATCCGGGTGCGGGTGTCGGGCTCGGGGCTGAACGTGGGGTCGTAGCCGGCGGGTCCCCCGGGTCCGGGCTGTCTGCGTTCTTGATGAAATTTGGTGAGCAGATGTGTTGACCTCTGTTCGAGTCCTCTTCTAGTTTGCGGGAGCCAACGAGCCGCCGCTCTGTGCGCGAGGTCTCGCGGAACACAACTGCTCAGAAGGGGACGTCGTGTCACGAAAGACTCATCGGGGGACAGCCGGCCTGGGGGCCCTGCTCGCCTGCGTCACGGCATTCGGCGGAGCTCTCGCCTCACCCGCAGCCGCCTCCACCACCGCCCCGCCGCCCGTCAGCGACTTCAAGGGCGTCAACTGGGCCGACCCGCGCGACAACTACGCCCACGACGCGGTCGTGCCCTCGGGCCTGTCCACCTCCGACAGCTACGCCACCACCTACGCCAAGTCCAAGGCGATCATCGGCGGATTCTCCAAGCTGGGCGCCAACACCGTCCGCCTCCCGGTCAACCCCACCTCCGTGAACGGCCCGTTCTGGAAGTCGTACCGGGGCGCGATCGACGCCGCCACCGCCAAGGGCTTCAAGGTCATCCTGGGCTACTGGGAGGCCGACAACGCCAAGGACGGCAAGATCGACAACCAGGCCTCCTGGAACCAGATGTGGGCGCGGATCACCTCCGCCTACGCCCGCAACTCCAAGGTGTACTTCGAGCCGATGAACGAGCCGTTCGGCTACACCGCCCAGGAGTGGACCGACGTCGCCGCGAAGTGGGTGGCCTCCCACGGCAACGTGCCCCGCGACCGGATGGTGATCGGCGGGTACAAGTACAGCGAGGACGTCAAGCCGGTGTGCGCCGACCCGCGCCTGAAGGGCACGCGCCTGGCCCTGCACAACTACGGCTTCTGGCACACCGACTGGACCAGCGTCGACCAGTGGAAGCAGGACTTCAAGGCGCGTATCGGCGACTGCGCCTCGCGCACGATCCTCGACGAGTTCGGCGCGTCCATGACGACCGGCCTGGACTACAACGGCCCGGTGGGCGGCTCCAACGAGGTCGCGTACATCCAGGCCGCGACCGACACCATCCGCGAACTGGGCCTGGGTTCGGTGTACTGGCCCGGCCTGCGCAACGGTGACACCTACTCCCTCACCACGCTCCAGGGCACGGGCACGAACCTCAGCCTGACGGTGAACAACTCCAGCGGCCTGGACCGGCTGCACTACGCCTGGAACCAGTAGTCCTCACCAGGCACAACCGCATGGTGGCCCTTCCGGGCCCGGCGCCGCTCGTCAGCCGGACCCGGAAGGGAGCCTTTCAGGACGCCGAGGGCGTCCAGCCCGCGAGCCAGTCCGCGACCTCCTGGTCCGCGGCCTGCGCGTCGGTCAGGTGCGGCCGGTTGGAGCTCGCCGAACCCGCCCCCGCACCGGTGTTCTTGTACTCGGCGAACCGGTCGTCCTTCCATGAGAAGCCGCTCATGTCGGTCCACGGCGTGGACTTGATCGCGGCGCTCAGGCTGGTGTTGCGGACCGTGGTCTGCGGGTCGAGCGAGGCGTCACCGCCCGCGTGCCAGGGCCGGCCGAGGTAGAAGCTGCCGCCCGACACATCGCCGTTCACCGTGGAGTTGGCGATCAGGATGCCCTTGCGGTTCGCGGCCGTGCTCGGAGCCGTGACGTAACCGGCCGACGTCCCGTCCCACCGCTTCTTCAGCGTGATGACGGACTTGTCGACGACGGCCGTGGCCCGCCCGAAGATGAAGTCGACGTTGCCGATGACGTAGGAGTTGGCGACGTAGACCCGGCCCAGCCGGTCCTTGGCGGCGGTGTCGAGGAGCAGCGTGTCCTGGTCGCCGCTGACGATGATCCCGTCCAGGAACACCTTGTCGGCGGCGGTCCGCAGCGCGACGGCCTGGTGCCCGCTCAGGTTCTGGTTGGCCTTCTCGTCGAAGTCGTTGGAGATGGTCAGGTTGCGCGCCTGGAAGTCGTCGGCCTCGACGGCGACGGTGGCGCTGCCGCCCGTGCCGTACGTGCCGCCGCCGGGCTTGGGCGTACCGGACGCGTTGTTGTAGACGATCGTCGTGTCCTTGCGGCTGCCGCCGGTGCCCTGGATGGTGACGTGCGGCTTGTTGGACGGCACCTTCACGAGTTCCCGGTACGTCCCCGGCTTGACGGCGATCACGACCCGCGACGGATTGTTCGCCGGTACGGCGTTCACCGCGGCCTGCACGGTCGTGTACTGCCCGCTGCCGTCCTTGGCCACGGTGAGGGTGGTGGCGTTGGCGGCCTTGGTGGAGGCGGCGGCGCTCGTACCGATGGAAGCGCGGGGCCCGGCACCGGCCTTGAGGACCGACGGCAGGTCGGCGGCCTTGTCGAGGGAGTACGGGTAGAAGGCCTTCGGATCGAAGGCGGTCCCGCCGCTCTCGTTGCGCCCGCTGGTGCCGGAGAAGGAGTTCCCGCGCTGGACGATGGCGGCGCCGCTGTCCTTGATGACGGGGTTCTTGATGCCCTGGAAGAGGGAGTTCTCCAGGACCATCTTCGTCGCGCCGCGCGAGTAGTTGCCGTACGAGGAGTTGATGTCCGTGCCCGGGGCGTCCTCCAGGAAGTTGTTGTAGAGGTGCGCGTGGGCGGCGTTGTCGGTGGACGGGTTGCGCTGCTCGGTCTCGCGGATCCAGTTGTGGTGGATCGTGATGTCCGTCTTGACGTTCTCGGTCCAGCCGATGCCGAAGGTCTTGTTGTTGT
>NZ_MUKA01000295.1 GCF_002150735.1 Streptomyces africanus | reverse complement strand
CCCCCGCACGGCGGCCCGGCGCCACGCGCCGGGCCGCCGTCCCCAGCCGAGGAGTTGCCCCCCGATGACGGCACTGCGCGCCTCCCGACGCCGGATCGAGCACTGGGATCCGGAGGACGAGGAGTTCTGGGAGCGCACCGGCAAGCACGTCGCCCGACGCAACCTCGTCCTGTCCGTCCTCTCCGAGCACATCGGGTTCTCGATCTGGAGCATGTGGTCGGTCCTGGTGCTGTTCATGTCCCCGGCCATCGGCCTGGGCTTCGCCCCGAGCGAGAAGTTCCTGCTGGTGGTCACCCCCACCCTGGTGGGGGCGCTGCTGCGGCTGCCCTACAGCTACGCCGTGACCCGATTCGGCGGGCGGAACTGGACCGTGTTCAGCTCGGTCCTGCTGTTCGTGCCGGCGCTGCCGGCGCTGTACTTCGTCCAGCGGCCCGGCACACCCCTGTGGGTGTTCCTGCTCATCGCCGCGACCGCGGGCGTCGGCGGCGGCAACTTCGCCTCCTCGACCACCAACATCGCCCACTTCTTCCCCCGGCGGCACCAGGGCTGGGCGCTCGGTCTCAACGCCGGCGGCGGCAACCTGGGCGTCGCCGTCATCCAGCTCGTCGGTCTGCTGGTCATCGCCACCGCGGGCGACACCCACCCCGCCTACGTGATCGCCGCCTACCTGCCGCTGATCGCGCTGGCCGCCGTGCTCGCGGCGCTCGGCATGGACAACGTCGACACCGGCCCGGCCTCGACGGGCGCGCTGCGCGAGGCGGCGGGCAACCCGCACACCTGGTGGATCTCGCTGCTGTACCTCGGCACGTTCGGCTCGTTCATCGGGTACGGGTTCGCCTTCGGCCTCGTGCTGCAGAACCAGTTCGGCTCCACACCGCTGGAAGCCGTCGGATACACCTTCCTGGGGCCGCTGCTCGGCTCGCTGTCCCGGCCGCTGGGCGGCCGGCTCGCCGACCGCTGGGGCGGAGCCCGGGTCACCTTCTGGAACTTCCTCGCCATGGGCGCCGGCACGCTCCTGCTGCTGGTGGCCTCGGCCCGCCACTCCCTGGCGCTGTTCGTCGCCGTGTTCACGGTGCTGTTCGTGCTCAGCGGCCTGGGCAACGGGTCCACGTACAAGCTGATCCCGGTCGTCTTCGCCGGGCAGGCGGAGGCCGCCGTCACCGCGGGCCACGACGCGACCGAGGCCTTCGCCCGCGCCCGCCGCCTGACCGGCGCGGTCATCGGCATCGCCGGTGCCGTCGGCGCGCTCGGCGGCGTCGTCGTCAACCTGGCCTTCCGGGCGTCCTACGGCAGCCGGGGCACGGGCGAGCCGGCCTTCTGGTTCTTCCTCGCCTTCTACGCGGTGTGCGTGACCGTCACTCTCCTGGTCTACCTGCGCACCCCGCACGGCACCCCGCCGGGCGACGCGCGGGAGGCGCGGCGGGCCGGGCGCGGAGCCGCCGAGTCCTCGGAGGTCACCCGTGCCTGACAGCGCGCCGCGCACGAGCGTGGCCACGCACTGCCCGTACTGCGCCCTGCAGTGCGGCACCCGCCTCGGCCACGGCGCCTCGGGGACCGTGGTGGAGCCCTCCGACTTCCCCGTCAACGACGGCCGCCTGTGCCAGAAGGGCTGGACCGCGCCCGCGGTGCTCGACGTCCCGGACCGGCTGCGCCGGCCGCTGGTGCGGGGTGCGGACGGCCGTCTCGCCCCGGCCGACTGGGACACCGCCCTGGACACGGTCGCCGCGCGACTGCGGCGCATCCGCGACGAGCACGGCCCGGACGCGCTCGCCGTGTTCGGCGGAGGCGGCCTGACCAACGAGAAGGCCTACCTGCTGGGCAAGTTCGCCCGGCTCGCCCTCGGAACCAGCCAGATCGACTACAACGGCCGGTTCTGCATGTCCTCGGCCGCCGCGGCCGGCAACGCCGCCTTCGGCCTGGACCGCGGACTGCCCTTCCCCGTCGGCGACCTCGACGCGGCCGACGCGATCCTGCTCGCCGGCGCCAACCCCGCCGAGACCATGCCCCCGTTGATGCGGCACCTGCACAAGGCCGACCTGATCGTCGTCGACCCGCGCCGCACCAAGACCGCCGAGCGGGCCGCCCTGCACCTGCAGCCGGTGCCGGGCACCGACCTCGCGCTGGCGCTGGGGCTGCTGCACATCGCCGTGAGCGACGGCTGGTGCGACAAGGAGTACGTCCAGGAGCGCACCACCGGCTTCGACGCGGCCTGGCGGCGCGCCGTCACCTGGTGGCCCGAGCGCGTCGAACAGGTCACCGGCGTCCCCGTCGCCGAACAACGCGCCGCCGTGCAGATGCTGGGCGAGGCGCGCCGCGCCTATGTGCTGACCGGCCGGGGCGCCGAGCAGCACAGCAAGGGCGCCGACACCGCCGCGGCCTTCATCAACCTCGCCCTCGCCCTGGGCCTGCCCGGGGTCGCCGGCAGCGGCTACGGCTGCCTGACCGGACAGGGCAACGGGCAGGGCGGCCGCGAGCACGGGCAGAAGGCCGACCAGCTCCCCGGCTACCGCATGATCACCGACCCGGAGGCACGGGCCCACATCGCCCGGGTCTGGGGCACCACACCGGACGCCCTGCCCGGCCCCGGCCGCAGCGCCTACGAGCTGCTCGACGCGCTCGGCACCGAGGGCGGCCCGCGCGCCCTGCTGGTGTTCGGGTCCAACCCCCTGGTGTCCGCGCCCCACTCCGCCCACGTCGCCGACCGGCTGTCCGCCCTCGACCTGCTGGTGGTGGCCGACTTCGTGCCCTCGGAGACCGCACGGACCGCCGACGTGGTCCTCCCGGTCGCGCAGTGGGCCGAGGAGGAGGGCACCCTGACGAACCTGGAGGGCCGGGTGCTGCGCCGCCGCCGGCTGCTGCCCCCGCCGGAGGGCGTGCGCACCGACCTGGAGGTCCTGCACGGCCTCGCGGTCCGGCTCGGCGAGCCGGCCCACCGCTACCCGACCTCGCCGCGCCGGGTCTTCGACGAACTGCGGCACGCCTCCCGCGGCGGAACGGCCGACTACTCCGGCATCACCTACGACCGGCTGGACGCGGGGGAGGCCCTGCACTGGCCCTGCCCCGAACGCCCCGGCGGACAGCCGCACCCCGGCACGCCCCGCCTCTTCCTCGACGGCTTCGCGACCCCGGACGGCCGCGCCCGGTTCGCCGAGGTCGACCACCGCGACCCGGCCGAGACGCCCGACGCCGACCACCCCCTGTACGCCACCACCGGCCGGGTCCTCGCCCACTACCAGTCCGGCGCGCAGACCCGCCGCGTGCCCGAACTCAACGACGCCGTCCCCGAGCCGTTCGTCGAGATCCACCCCGACACCGCCGAACGCGCGGGCCTGCGCGAGGGCGGCACGGCCCGCGTCACCTCGGCCCGCGGCACCACGGTCGCGCGGGTCAGGCTGGTCGGCAGTATGCGCACGGACACGGTGTTCCTGCCGTTCCACCATCCCGGCGCCGGCCGGGCCAACCTGATCACCGGCACCGCCCTCGACCCCCGCAGCAAGATGCCCGAGTTCAAGGTCTGCGCCGTGCGGATCGAACCCGGCACCGACGCGTCGTGAGGCCCGCCATGTCCGCCACGCAGCACGTCCTCGTCGTCGGCCACGGACCCGCGGCGCACCGGCTCGTCGAGCGGCTGCGCGCGCACGGCCACCGGGGCCCGGTCACCGTCCTCGGCGCGGAGCCGCGGCCGGCCTACAACCGGGTCCTGCTCACCTCCGTCCTCGACGGCACCCTCACCGCCGGGGACCTGGAGCTGCCCGCCCCACCCGACGGCGTGCGCGTCAGGCCCGGCGTCACCGCCACCGCCCTCGACCGCGCCCGCCGCCTGGTGCGCACCGGCACCGGCGAGACCCTTCGCTACGACCGGCTGGTGCTCGCCACCGGCGCCCGGCCGAGGATCCCGCGACTGCCCGGAGTGCTCACCGCGGACGGCCGGCTCACCGAGGGCGCCACCACCCTGCGCACCCCCGGCGACGTCGAACGGCTCGCGGACGGGCCCGTGGTGGTGCTCGGCGGCGGAGTCCTCGGCACGGAAACCACCCTCGCGCTGCTGCGCGCCGGCCGCGACGTCACCCTCGTGCACCCCGGGCCGTACCCCATGGACGACCGGCTCGACGACACGGCCGGCGCCCTGGTCGCCGGTCACCTGCGCGCCGCCGGCGCCCGCCTGCGAACGGGGCGCGCCGCCGTGGAGTACCGGCCCGGCAAGCTGGTCCTCGACGACGGCGAGGTCCTGCGGGCCGACGCGCTCGCGCTGTGCACCGGCGTCGAACCCGAGACCGCCCTCGCCCGGCGCGCCGGACTGGCCGTCCGGACGGGCATCGTCGTCGACCGGCACCTGCGCACCGCAGATCCGCACATCCACGCCCTCGGGGACTGCGCCGAGTTCGGCGGCGAGGTGCCCGGACTCGTCGGCACCGCCTGGGAACAGGCGGAGACCCTCGCCCGTATCCTCGCCGGCCACGACACGTACCACCGCGCCGGCCGGCCCGTGCTGCGCGTGAAGGCGCCCGGCCTCGACCTGGCCTGCCTCGGCCCGCCCGACCCACCGGGCGCCACCCGGCACATCACGCTGTCCGACCCCGCCCGGGGCCGCCACGCCGCTCTCGCCCTGTCCGGGGAGCGCGTCGCGAGCGCGGTCCTCATCGGCCTGCCGCGCGCCACCGCCGCGCTCGCCCAGCTGTACGCGCGCGACCTGCCGGTGCCGTCCGACCGGTTCGGGCTCCTGCTGGGCACCGCGGCCGGCGCACCACCCGCCCGCGTCGAACTGCCGGACGCGGCGGTGCTCTGCCACTGCAACCACGTCACCAAGGCCGACCTGCTCCGCGCCTGGCGCGCCGGTGCCCGCGACCTGGCGGGGATCGCCGCCGCGACCCGCGCCACCACCGGCTGCGGCGGCTGCGCGGACGACGTGCGCCTGGTCCTCGCGTCGGCGACCGGAGCGCCGGAGACCGGAGCCTCGGCGACCGGAGGGAACAGCAACCCATGACCCGAACCCCGCGCACCCTGGTGGTCGTCGGACACGGCATGACCGGCCACCGCCTCGTCGAGCACCTGAGGGCCCACGACCGGCACGGCACCTGGCGCGTCGTCGTCCTGGCCGAGGAGCCCCGCCCCGCCTACAACCGGGTCGCCCTGTCGTCCTACCTGGAGGGCAGGAGCGCCGCCGACCTCACCCTCGCGGGCCGCGCCTTCCTCACCGACCCCCTGGTGGAGCTGCGCACGGCCGCCCCGGTGACCGGCATCGACCGGCGGGCCCGCACGGTCACCACCGCGGACGGCACGGTCACCCCCTACGACGCCCTCGTGCTGGCCAGTGGGTCGCGGCCGTTCGTGCCGCCCGTCCCGGGGCACGACCTGCCCGGCTGCTTCGTCTACCGCACCTTCGACGACCTCGACGCCCTGCGCGAGGCGGCACGCGAGGGGCTCCCCGGTGTCGTGGTCGGCGGCGGCCTGCTCGGCCTGGAGGCCGCCAACGCGCTGCGGCTGCTCGGCGTCCGTCCCCACGTCGTGGAACTCGCGCCACGCCTGATGCCGGTGCAGCTCGACGACGGGGGAGCACGCGTGCTCACCCGGCTCGTCACCGGTCTCGGACTGCGGGTGCACTGCGGCACCGCCGTCCGCGAGATCCGCCCAGCCGCCGACGGCCGGGTCGGCGGGGTCACCCTCACCGACGGCACCGCGCTCGACACCCGGCTGGTCGTGTTCTCCGCGGGCGTGCGCCCCCGCGACGAACTGGCCGGACCCGCCGGGCTCGCCACGGGCGAACGCGGCGGCTTCCTCGTCGACGACCTGTGCCGCACCGAGGACCCGCACATCTGGGCCGTCGGCGAGTGCGCGGCCGTCCGGGGCCGCACCTACGGGCTGGTCGCCCCCGGCTACCGGATGGCCGAACTCGTCGCCGACCGGCTGCTCGACCGCCCCACGACCCCCTTCGCCGACCCCGACACGGCCGCCAAGCTCAAACTCCTCGGCGTCGACGTGGCCAGCTTCGGCGACGCCCACGCCGAGACCGAGGGCGCCCTGGAGTACGTCCTGCGCGACGACACGGCCGGCACGTACGCCAAGCTCGTCCTCGACCCCGAGGGCCGGGTCCTGCGCGGCGGTGTGCTCGCCGGCGACGCCACCGCCTACCGCACCCTGCGTGCCCTGACCGGCCGCGAACTGACCGCCCCGCCCGACCGGTTGCTGTCCGCGCCGGGCCCCGGCGGCCCGCCGCCCCCGCACCGCGCGGCGGCCGCGGCCTGACTTGACGGAGTAGTGACCGGCGGTTGGCGGCCGGCCCGGCACCGGAGCGACGATCCCTGTGCCCCATGGTGCGCGCCGCGCCGCCCCCGACAACGCCGAGGCGGGAAATGAGGTTCACCAGATGCCCGGTCGCACAGTGGTCGTCCGGACGACGGCGGGACGAGTGGCGGGAGAGCGGGCCGACGGACTGACCGTCTTCCGGGGCGTGCCCTACGCGGCCCCGCCGGTGGGCCCGCTGCGGTTCTCCTCGCCCCGGCCGCCCGAGCCGTGGCAGGGCGTACGGGACGCCACCGCCTTCGCCGCCCCCTCCCTCCAGGGCGACTACCTGCCCGACAGCAGCGAGGACAGCCTGTACGCCAACGTGTGGACGCCGGACGTGGAGGGCCGCCTGCCGGTTCTCGTCTACATCCACGGCGGCGGCTGGATGCTCGGCGCGGGCAGCGAGCCCGACTACGACGGTGCCCGTACCGCCGTCCACGGCCGCATGGTCGTCGTCAACTTCAACTACCGCCTCGGCGTGTTCGGCTGGGGCCTGCACGAGGACCTCACCGACCCGAGCACGGGCTCCTGCGCGAACTGGGGGCTGCAGGACCAGGCCGCGCTCGTGCGCTGGGTCCGCGACAACGCCGCCGCGTTCGGCGGCGACCCGGACAACATCACCGTCTCCGGCACCTCCGCGGGCGGCTCCAGCACCTGGCAGCTCGCCCTGCTGCCCGAACTGCGGGGCATGGTCAGGAGGATCATCCCGATCAGCGTCAAGCACGTGTGGGAACCGGCCAGTTCCACCACTCCCAGGGAGTCCCGCAGGGTCTACCGGTACCTCGCGCGCCGCTTCGGCACGACCGTGCCGGGCCTGCGCGCCGTACCGGCCACCGAACTGCGGGACGCCTGGGACGAGGTGTACGCGGGCAGCCCCACCGAGCGGTTCGTGCAGGGCGCGCGCGAGTACCGCGGGCCGATCGTCGACGGGCGGTGGATGCGCGGCTACGACCACGCGCTGCCCACCCCGCGCATCCCGGCGATGCCCATCTACTGCCGCACCGAGGGCTCCTTCTTCACGACCGGACCCGGATACCCCTACCCCGGCCCGCACCCGGCCGACGACGCCGGACTGCGCGCCGCCGTCCGCGAGGTCCTCGAGAAGGGCGCCGCCAAGGTCACCGACGAGCAGGTGGACGACTGCATCGCCCACTACCGGCGGGCGTCCGAGGCGGAGGGGCTGCCCCGCGACCCGGTGTCGGTGTGGACGCAGGTGTGGGGCGACGGGCTGTTCCGCTACCAGATCGTGCGGCTCGCCGAACGGCACGCCCGCGAACGCGACCCCGCCGCCGCACCGCAGTACCTGATGGAGTTCGCCCACCCGCTCAAGCCGCCGTACGCCGGCACCACCCCGCACGAGGCCGTCGCGAAGTTCCTCTTCGGCACGTTCACGCTGCCGGTCAACGCACCCGCCTACGGGGACGGACCGCTGGAGCGGCGGATCTCGGACACGCTGATCGACCTGGTGGCGACCTTCGCCCGCGGTGGGACACCGAGCAGCGAACACGCGCCCGGCTGGCCGGTGTTCACCCCGGACCGGCCCACCGTGATGGTCCTCGGCGGCGAGCGGGTGGCACGGATCGGCACGGTGTCGGCCCAGCCCCACCTGACGTACTGGGACCGCGCCGGCTGGGTGCCGCGGCCCTGAGCACCACTCCCTCCCCCCCCGTCATACACCACCACAGGAACGAAAGGACTGGGACTTCGATGTGCGGACTCGCAGGCTGGGTCGCCTACGACCACGATCTGTCGGTACACGGCGGGACGGCGTCGGCCATGACGGAGACGCTGGCGTGCCGGGGCCCCGACGACCGCGGTGTGTGGATCTCACCGCAGGCGATCCTCGGGCATCGCCGGCTCTCCATCATCGACCTGGAGGGCGGCCGCCAGCCCATGCACGTCACCGGTGAGGGCGACGGCCTGCCCGTCCTCGTCTACACCGGCGAGGTGTACAACTACCGCGAGCTGAAGGAGGAACTCGCCGGTCTCGGCCACACGTTCCGCACCTCCAGCGACACGGAGGTTGTCCTGCACGCCTACCTGGAGTGGGGCGAGCACTTCGCCGAACGCCTCAACGGCATGTACGCCCTCGCACTGTGGGACCCGCGCACCGAGGAACTGCTCCTGGTCCGCGACCGCATGGGCGTCAAGCCCCTCTTCTACTACCCGACGTCCGACGGCGTGCTGTTCGGCTCCGAGGCCAAGGCCATCCTGGCGCACCCCGACGCCGAGGCGGTCGTGGACGCCGAGGGCCTGGCGGAGATCTTCGCCATCATCAACACCCCGGGGCACGCCGTCTTCAAGGGCATGCACGAGGTGGTGCCCGGCACCGTCGTGCGCTTCCACCGCGGCGGCCACACCACCCGCACCTACTGGCAACTCGAGGCCCGCCCGCACACCGACGACCTCGACACCACCGTCACCCGCATCCGCGAACTCCTCGAGGACATCGTCGAACGCCAGCTCATCGCCGACGTCAAGGTGGGCACCCTGCTCTCCGGCGGTCTCGACTCCAGCGCCATCACCGCGCTCGCCGCCAAGGTCTTCCGCGACCAGGGCAAGCAGGAACGCATCAAGGCCTTCTCCATCGACTTCAAGAACAACGAGGAGAACTTCCGCGGCAACGGCATCTGGATGGACCCCGACACGCCGTACGCCATCGACGTCGCCCGCCGCTCCGGCGCCGAGCACGTCATCGTCGAGCTGGAGAACCACCACGTCCTCGACGAGGACGTGCGCATGCGGGTGCTGCGCGCCCAGGACCTGCCCATCTCCACCGGCGACATGGAGCACTCCCTCTACCACCTGTGCAAGGCGCTCAAGGAGCAGGTGACGGTCGCCCTGTCCGGCGAGACCGCGGACGAACTCTTCGGCGGCTACAACTGGTTCTTCGACAAGGAGGCCGTGGAGGGCGACACCTTCCCCTGGTACGACGCCTGGCGCCGGCTCGGCGGCCTGGACACCATGAAGGAGATCGGCCTCTGGGACCGGCTCGGCCTCGACGAGTACGTCGCCAAGCGGTACGCCGAGGCGCTCGCCGAAGTGCCGCGCCTGGAGGGCGAGTCCGCCGACGAGGCGCGGATGCGGGAGCTGTCGTACCTCAACATCAGCCGCTGGGAGAACTTCCTGCTGGACCGCAAGGACCGCATCAGCATGGCCGCGAGCCTGGAGGTCCGGGTGCCGTTCACGGACCACCGGCTGGTGGAGTACGTCTTCAACGTGCCGTGGGCCATGAAGACCTTCGACGGCCGTGAGAAGAGCCTGCTGCGCGCCGCCGCGAGCCACGTCCTGCCCGAGTCGGTGCTGCAGCGCAAGAAGAGCCCCTACCCGTCCACCCAGGACGTCGAGTACGTGCGGGCCCTGCGCGCCAAGGTCGAGGCCCTGCTGGACGGTTCCCCGGTGCTCGACCTCGTGCCGGCCGAAGGCATCCGCAAGCTGCTGGACAAACCCGTCGAGTCCTACGCCGGTCTCGGCGGCCTGTGGGGCATGCGGGCCGTGATGGAGCGCCTGGTCGAGTTCGACGCGTGGGTGAAGGAGTACGACGTCCGCGTGGAGTGGTGACACCCCCACCGGTGCGGCGTGCGGCGCGCGGCACCCGGACGGGGCCGCGCGCCGCACCGCCGTGCGATCCGACCCACCTCTCGCACCGGCGGAAGGACGCTCATGGACACCTCAGGCCTGCCCCTCGTGGTCGACGACTCCCCGGAGTGGGGCAGCAAACGGCTCGACCTCGACGCCTATCTCTCCCGCATCGGCTACCGGGGGCCGCGCGACTCCTCCCTCGCGGCGCTCCGGGCACTCCACCGCGCCCACCGGGACTCCGTCTGCTTCGAGAACGTCGACATCGCCCTGGGGCGCACGGTCTCCCTCGACATCGACGCCGTCCAGCGCAAGATCGTCCAGGCGGGCCGCGGCGGATACTGCTACGAGACGAACCTGCTGTTCGCCGCCGCCCTGGACCGCTTCGGCTTCCCGGTCACCCGGCTCCTGGTCCGCATCCGCGAGGGCAGCGACAAACGCCGGTTCCGCTCCCACACGGCCCTGCTGGTGCGGGCGGACGACACGGTGTGGCTGGCCGACCCCGGCTACGGCTACGCGGCGCTCATCGAACCCCTCGCCCTGCACCCCGAAGCGGAGAGCACCGTCGCCGGCTGGTCGTGGCGGCTGACGACCGAGGACGGCCACTGGCTCCTGCAGTACCGGCGGCCCCGCGGCTGGTTCGACATCTACGCCTTCCGCGCCGAACCGCAGTACGCCGTCGACTTCGAGGCCGCCCACTATGTCAGCTCCACTCGCCCCGGCTCGCCCTTCGTCGGACAGCTCGTGGTCCAGAGGGCCAACGACGAGGAACGGTACCGGCTCAAGAACAACGAGTTCATCACGGAGTACCGCAGCGGCGAGCAGCGCGTGAGCGTCCTGCGTCCGCACGAGGCCGTGGACGCCGTGCGCACCACCTTCGGGCTCCCGCTCACCGCCGAGGAGGAACGGCTGCTGCACGACTTCCTCGCCGCCCGGCGGTGACGGCTTTACGGCAGCACGAGAACTCCCCGCCCCGCACGGTGGTTCGTGCGAGGCGGGGAGTTCCGTCCCGGTCCGTTCAGGCTTTCACCGTTCGCGGCGCCAGTGCCGCCAGCACGGCCTCCACGACGCCGTCCGGGGTGCACCCGCTGGTGTCGACCACCGCCCGGGCGACCTCCGTGTAGAGCGGGCGGCGTGCCGCGGCCAGCGCCCGCCACTCGCGGTGCGGATCGCCTGCCAGCAGCGGCCGTCCCGGGTCCCGGCCGATGCGCCGGACCGCCTCGCCGGCGTCGGCGTCCAGGAAGACCACCGGCTGCCCGGCCAGCAGGGCCCGGGTCCGCGGATCGAGGACGGCTCCACCGCCCAGCGCGAGCACCCCGTCGTGCTCGGCGACGGCGCGGGCCACCGCCCGCGCCTCGATCGCACGGAAGGCGGGTTCGCCGTCGTCGACGAAGATCTCGGCGATGGTCCGGCCCTGCTCGGCGACGATGTCGTCGTCGGTGTCCCGGTAGGCGACGCCGAGCCGCTCGGCCAGCAACTGCCCGACGGTGGACTTGCCCACCCCCATCGGGCCGACCAGCACGACCGACGGCCCGCTCATCGGATCGCGAGGTGGTCGAGGTACGAGGTGACGTTCCGGCGGGTCTCGGCCACCGAGTCGCCACCGAACTTCTCCGCCACCGCGTCGGCGAGGACGAGCGCCACGACCGCCTCCGCGACGATCCCGGCGGCCGGGACCGCGCACACGTCGGAACGCTGGTGGTGGGCGGCCGCGGCCTCGCCCGTGGTGACGTCGACCGTCTTCAGCGCCCGCGGCACGGTCGCGATCGGCTTCATCGCCGCCCGCACCCGCAGCAGCTCACCCGTGGACAGCCCGCCCTCGGTGCCGCCCGAGCGGCCCGAGGCCCGCCTGACGCCCTCCTCGGTCGCGACGATCTCGTCATGCGCCTCGGAACCCGGCACCCGCGCCAGCTCGAAACCGTCACCGATCTCGACGCCCTTGATCGCCTGGATGCCCATGAGCGCGCCGGCGAGCCGGGCGTCGAGCCTGCGGTCCCAGTGCGCGTGCGAACCCAGACCGACCGGCACGCCGTAGGCCAGGATCTCCACCACACCGCCGAGGGTGTCGCCGTCCTTGTGGGCCTGGTCGATCTCCGCGACCATCGCCTTCGACGCGTCCGCGTCCAGACAGCGCACCGGATCGGCGTCCAGCTTCTCCACGTCGGCCGGCGTCGGGTACACGCCCTTCGGGGCCTTGGCCGAGGCCAGCTCCACGACATGGGAGACGATCTCGATGCCGGCCGTCTCCTTCAGGTACGAGCGGGCCACCGCGCCCAGCGCCACCCGGGCCGCCGTCTCCCGCGCGGAGGCCCGCTCCAGGATGGGACGGGCCTCGTCGAAGCCGTACTTCTGCATACCCGCGAGGTCGGCGTGGCCGGGGCGCGGCCTGGTCAGCGGCGCGCTGCGGGCGAGCCCCGCCAGGGTCTCCGGGGCGACCGGGTCGGCCGCCATGACCTGTTCCCACTTCGGCCACTCGGTGTTGCCCACCATGATCGCCACTGGGGAGCCGAGCGTGAGACCGTGCCGGACACCGCCGAGGAACGTGACCTCGTCCCGCTCGAACTTCATCCGGGCACCGCGGCCATAGCCCAGACGCCGCCTGGCGAGATGGTCCGCCACCCTGTCCGTGGTGATCGGCACGCCGGCGGGAAGGCCCTCCAGCGTCGCGACGAGTGCGGGACCGTGGGACTCACCCGCGGTCAGCCAGCGCAATCTGCTCAACGGTGCCGCGCTCCTTTCCCGTCGCGCCGGTGAGAACCTCCTTGATCAGGTCGCCGACGATGCGCACGCCGTCCTGGGTGAGCACCGACTCGGCGTGGAACTGCATCGACGCGAAGTGCGGGCCGCTCAGCGCGTGCACCTCGCCGGTGTCGGGGTCGCGGCTGACCTCCACCACGCCCACCCCCTCGCACTCGGCCTTGTCGTCCTCGGCGCGGGCGGCGAACGTGTTGTAGAAGCCGACCCGTTCCCGGGCCCCGAACAGGTCGATCTCCCGCTGCACGCCCTGGTTGGGGACCGCCCGGCGCACCAGCGGGAAGCCGAGCAGCGTGCACAGCGTCTGGTGGCTCAGGCAGACGGCGAGGAACGGGCGCCGTTCGTCGAGCAGGGTGCGCACCGTGGCACGCAGGTGGGCGATCTTGGGGTGCTCGACGTCGCGCGGATCGCCCGGACCGGGCCCCATCACCACGAGGTCGTATCCGTCCGTGGAGTACGGCTCGTCGAACCGGCGGACCGTCACCCGCAGTCCCATGGCGCGCAGTTGGTGGTCGAGCATCGACGTGAACGTGTCCTCGGCGTCCACGACCAGCACCCGGCGTCCGCTCAGCTCCGGATCCGGCCGCGCCCCCGGGCCGTTCCCGGCCAGCCAGAAGCCGGCGAGGGTGGCGTTGCGCTGTTCCAGTGCCGCCCGGACCCGCGCGTGGTCCGCGAAACGGGAGGGCCCGTCGCTCTCGATGGCCGCGAGCAGTCCCGCCGCCTTCGCGGCGGTCTCGGCGACCTCGCTCTCCGGGTCGGAGTGCCGCACGAGCGTGGCGCCGACGCCGATCCGCAGCCGGCCGGTGGCGTCGATGTCGGCGGTGCGGATCAGGATGGAGGAGTCCAGCGCCCGCTCGCCGTGCTCGTCACGGCCGATCAGCGCGACGACGCCGCTGTAGTAGCCGCGCCCCTCGGGTTCGTACCGGTTGATGACCCGGCAGGCGTTCTCCAGCGGGCTGCCGGTGACGGTCGGGGCGAAGAGCGTCTCCCGCAGGATGTCGCGCGGGTCCCGCGTGCTGCGTCCCTCGATGAAGTACTCGGTGTGGGCGAGGCGGGCCATCTCCTTGAGGTACGGCCCGACCACCCGGCCGCCCGACTCGCAGATCCGGGCCATCATCTTCAGTTCCTCGTCCACGACCATGTACAGCTCGTCGGCCTCCTTGCGGTCGGCGAGGAAGTCGAGCACCTGCGGCAGGGTCGGGCCGGTGGACGGGTAGCGGTAGGTGCCGCTGATCGGGTTCATCACCGCCGTGCCCTCGCGCAGGCTGATGTGCCGCTCGGGAGTGGCGCCGACGAGCGTGCGGGAGCCGGTGTGCACCAGGAACGTCCAGTAGGCGCCGCTCTCGCGCTGCAGCAGACGCCGGAAGACCGCCAGGGCGTGCCGAGGGGTGTAGCCGGTGATGTCGGCGGTGTAGGTGCGCTTGATGACGAAGTTGGCGCCCTCGCCGGTGCCGATCTCGTCCCCGATGACCCGGCGGACGGTCCCGGCGTACTCCTCGTCCGGGATGTCGAAGCGGCCGCCGGACAGCTCCACGGGCAGGTCGGGGATCCGGGTCAGCACCTCGGTGACGGGCACGGTGGACTGCTCGGTGACGGTCATCGCGAGCAGCGGCGTGCCGTCGTCGGGGCAGTCGAATCCGCGCTCCGCGATCTGCCGGTAGGGCACGAGGGCCAGCACCTCGTGGCGGGGGCCGCCGGCCGTCTCCGGGGCGTCGGACAGGGGCAGTTCGGAGAGGGTGCGCGGCTCGGTCGTCTCGCCGGCGACGACGTCCAGCACGCCCGGGCCCGTCGTCTCGGGGCGGTGCAGCAGGGCGTACGCGGCCGGGGGCCGGTCGCCCAGGATCCGGCCGAGCAGGTCGCCGCTCGGGGTGCCGGTCATGCCAGGACCTCCTTGGTGGTGACGACAGCGGCGCAGCGCTGCGCCGCGTACTCCAGGGCCAGCCGGTGGTGGTACTCGGAGAAGTCGGCCGTCGCGTCGGCCACCAGGAACGGCTGGATGTCGTGGGTGAACGCCTCGACGGCGGTCATCAGCACGCCCACGTGGGCGTAGACGCCGCACAGCACCAGCTGGTCCCGGCCGGCGGCGCGCATCCGCTGCAGCAGGTCGGAGCGGAAGAAGGCGCTGTAGCGCCACTTGGTGAGCTGCCAGTCGCCGGGGGCCGGGGCCAGTTCGTCGACGACCTGCCGGTCGGCGGGCGCGGGGCGCATGCCCGGCCCCCAGAAGTCCTTCAGCAGGCCCCGCTGTTCGTCGGTCATGCCGCCGGGCTGCGCCGTGTACGCGACCGGCATGCCGAGCCCGGCGCAGTGCTCGCGCAGCTGCCGGGCGTTGCGCACGAGGTCCTCGCGCAGACCCTCGGGCAGGGGCCGCAGGAAGTAGCGCTGCATGTCATGCACCAGCAGGACGGCGCGGTCCGGATCGACGGACCACTGAGCCACGTTGCCGGGCAGGTCGCCGGCCGTCGGCATCGGGTAGGGGGTGATCTCGGGTATGCCTGCCATGAGTTGCTCTCCTGGTCGCCTCAGGTCGGTGGGGGTCGGGGCTCAGGCGCCGAGCGCGGCGCCGCCGTCGACGGTGAGTTCGTGCAGGGTGATGTGGGAGGCCTCGTCGGACAGCAGGAAGGCGACGGCGTCGGCGACGTCCGAGGGGCGGGCCACCTTGCCCAGCGGGATGCCGACCCGGAACGCGTCCGGCCGCCCCTCGATCGTGTGCTTCGGGCCGGACTCGTCGTGCCACATGGACGTGAGCATCGGGGTGCTGGTGGAGCCCGGTGCCACCACGTTGCAGCGGATGCCGTCCCGGGCGACCTCCAGGCCCAGGCTCTTGGTGAACATGGTCGCCGCCGCCTTGGACGCGGCGTAGGCGGCCATCTGCACCCGCGGGGTGGCGGCGGCGTTGGACGCCACGGTGACGATCGCGCCGCGCCGGCGCGGCAGCATGCGGTTGACGACGGCCCGCGACATCAGGAAGACGCCGGTGGCGTTGACGGCGAACGTCGTCGTCCAGTCCTCGTCGGTGAGGTTGCGCACGGTGCCCATACGCAGCACACCGGCACCGTTGACCAGGTACTCCAGGGGGCCGAGGCGCTCCTCGGCCTCCCGGACCACGGCGTCGACCTCCGCGGTGCTGGTGACGTCGGCGGGCAGGGCCTGCGCCTCCAGGCCGTCCGCGCGCAGCTTGTCCACCACCTGCCGCAGCCGGTCGGCGTCACGGTCCACGGCTCCCACCACCGCGCCGCGTTCGGCGAGGGCGCGGGCCACCGCCTCGCCGATGCCGCCCGCGGCTCCGGTGACGAGTGCGACTTTTCCGTCCATCTTCAGGACCTCCTCATCTGCGTGTCTGCCCGACGGCCGTGTCCCGTGCCGGCCGGGGTGGGTGGCCTGGCTGTCAGCCGAGCCAGGCCGAGGCCACGGCGACGGCCTGGCTGGGGTTGAGGCGCGGATCGCAGTAGGACGTGTACTTGTCCGCGACGTGATCGACGCAGGCGTCGTGGGGGACGCACTCGGTGACGTCGTCCGGGGTGGTCTCCAGGTGCAGCCCGCCGATGATGCCGCCCTCGGAGCGGACGGCCTCCTGGAACTCCTGGATCTCCCGCTCGATCGTCTCCAGGAAGCGCGTCTTGAGGCCGTTCGGCAGCGTGACGGTGTTGCCGTGCATGGCGTCGGTCAGCCAGATCACCGGATGCCCGGCCTCGCGCGCCGCGGCGACGAGCTTCGGCAGCCGGTCGCCGACCGTGGACGCCCCCATGCGGGCGATGAGCGTCAGACGGCCCTTCTCCCGGTCGGGGTCGAGCCGTTCGCACAGCCCGAGGAGTTCGTCCCTCGTCACCTTCGGCCCGATCTTGCAGGCGACCGGGTTGGCGACCCGGGACAGCAGGGCGACATGGGCGCCGTCGAGCTGGCGGGTGCGCTCGCCGATCCACGGCCAGTGCGTGGAGGTGAGGACGAGCCGGCCCCGTTCGTCCCTGCGGACCATGGGGAGTTCGTAGTCGAGGATCAGCGCCTCGTGGCTGGTCCACACGGGCGCCTCCACGCCGTGCCGCCGTCCGGCGTCCAGCCAGCCGAGGTGGGTCATGATCTCGCGGGCCGCCTGGTAGCAGGCCAGGATGCGCCGGGGCTCCGGACGCCGGCTCTCCGGGTCGGGCTCCGGGCCGTTGACCATGTGGCCCCGGTAGGACGGCAGTTCCACACCGCCCACCAACTCGGTGGGGCTGGAGCGGGGCTTGCCGAACTGACCCGCGATACGGCCCACGCGGATCACCGGCTTGTGCGTGATCATCTTCAGCGCGCCGGCCAGAAGGTCCAGCACGGCGCTCTTACGGGCGACGTAACCGGGCGTGCACTCGGCCGGATCCTCGGCGCAGTCGCCGGACTGGACGACCAGGGCGTCTCCGGAGGCGACCCGCGCCAGCAGCGAGCGCAGCGTGTCGACGTCCTCCCCGTCGACGAGGGCCGGGCGGCGGGCCAGCGTCTCCGCGACCTCTCGCACCCGTGACGCATCACCCCACTCGGGCTGCTGCCGGGCCGGTTTCTCCTTGATGTCGAGCAGAGCGTCGTCCACTGGTTTCTCCTTCGGCGAATGGCATGACTTCGGCGCGCCATCGCCGGGGCAGGGGAAACCCCGTGACTGCGCGGCCGTGCGGGTCTCGGACGTGGGACGGCGGGGCCGGGCGCACCGCGGTGGGCCGCGGGCCGCCGGTCATCGGACCAGCCGCACGAACGGCGCCGCCGCGCTCCGTGCGGGTGGTGCCCGTCCGCGCGCCGCGGCGCGACGACTGCCGCATTGTTCGGCGCGCGTAATAGCTCTGGTGATAGCTCCGGTGGCGAGATACGTCGCGGGCGGGAATTGCTCGCTTTGTGGTGGACCGCAGCCGTGCGGGCACGCAATGGCGCCGCCTCGCGAATGCGTTACCGGATGAGGTGTGACGCTTTCCCGTTCATCCGGCGCCGGCGCGGGGCCGGGAAACCGGAACGACGGTCATGGGCCTGTTCGCGGCCCGGCCCGGCCGGGAGCCGAGCGGCCGTTCGAGTGCTGCCCCCTGGGGGAGCCGGGACCGGATACGCATTCAGAAACCGGTCGTCCTCCCAGGTGGCGGGCGCCCGATGCCGGTCGGCGGACGGGGTGCGGACAGGTCCCTGCGCGGGAGCCGTCGAAGACGGCGGGTGGCTCGTGCACGCGGTGCTCCCTCGGCAGACGGAGTGGCCGTGCCGGACCTCGGGCCGGCTGTTCGCTCCGATCCTGTATCGAAAGCGAAGCCCGGCCCAATGACGCTCGGTGGACTTCGTCAAATAGCCGCTACTTCATCAAGTCGAAGTCGGAACCACTTTGCGCCAATGTGCCACGTCACCCGTAGTTCATCTCGGGTGCATGCCAATAACCTGGCGGTGACGCTTGAACTCGGGACTTATGCATCAAGGAGTGACGACCCGCCATGTCGGACCGGCTGAGGCGACCGGGCGTGCTGGAGCTGGACGAGCTGGTCGCGGAGGGCGTCTCGCCCTGGCTGGACGGACTGACCCGGCGCCACCTGGCCTCCGGATGCCTGACCCGCCTCATCGCGGACACCGGAGTCCGGGGCGTCACATCGGACCCGGCCGCGCTGGCCGCCGCCGTCGAGACCGACGACGCCTACCGCGAACAGCTCGCGGGCCTGGCTTCCGACGACATCTGCGTCGCCGACGCGGTGCGTGCGGTGGCGGCCTACGACCTCCGCTGGGCGTGCGACGAACTCCGCCCGGTGTACCAGGCCACGCGAGGACTGGACGGCATGGTGTCGATGGACCTGGATCCGCACCTCACGCGCGACGTCGAGTCGGTCGTCGCGGAGGCGGAGCAGACGCTGCGCGCGGTGAACCGGCCCAACGCGATGGTCAAGCTGCCGGCCACCACCGAGGGGATCGCCGCGATCAGGGAGTGCGTCGGCGAGGGCTTCCCGGTCCACGTCACCGCGGTCTTCTCGGTGTCGCGCTACCGCCAGGCCCTCGACGCCTACGTGGAGGGCCTCCAGCGTGCGCTGGCCGACGGCCGGCGGCTCCCGGCGCTCTCCTCGGTCGTCTCACTGCCCGTGGGCCTGCTGGACGCGGAGGTGGACGCGCGGCTGGAGGAACTGGGCACCGCGGACGCCCTGGCGCTGCGCGGCGAGGCCGCCCTGGCACGTGCCCGCCACTTCTACCAGATGTACGACGACTGGTTCGGCGGCACCGGCTGGCGGGCCCTGGCCGCCGCGGGAGGCCATCCGCAGCGGCTGATGTGGACGGCCACGACCGTGACCGACCCCTCGTCGTCCCCCACCCGGTACGTCGAACGGCTCGTCACCTGGGGCACGATCACCTCGATGACCCTGCCCACCGTGGAGGCGGCCGTCCGCCACCTCGCCCTGCGCGGTGACACGCTGATGGGCGGTCACCGTGCGGCCCTGGAAGTGTGGGGACGACTGGAACGTCTCGGCATCGACGGTGACGAGATCGCCCGGAAGCTGGAGGCCGAGAGCGCCAGGCGGCTGGCGGCCGCGTGGCGCGACCTGTACGCGGCGGTGGACGCGGGACGGCGCACGGCCCACCGGGCGTAGCCGCCCGGCCGCGAGGTCGTTTCATCGCCGAGGGGGCGTGGCGTCGTCGAGGGTGTGGCGTGGTCGAGGACGTCGCCCACCCCCATGGGCGACGTCCTCGACCGTTCCCCCGGTGCCGGACTGTGGCTCTCAGGTGTCCGTGCGGCGGGCGTGTGCCCTCACCAGCACATCACCGCCGTCTCGCCGGCACCCCACGCGGAGTACAGGCGTACCCGGACGATGTAGCGGCGGCCCTTCACGAGCCGGGCGCCGATCGTGGCGTTGTGCGCGGTTCCCCCGTCGTCCCGGCCGGCGAGGTACCGGGGCTCCCCGTCCCGCTCCTCGAAGACCACCACGACGGCGTCGCCGTCGCCGAAGGTGCCCAGCGTGTACGTGCGGGTCTCCGGCGGGTCGATCACGAAGTCGGCCTGCTCGCCCGGGCCGAGCCCCAGCGGCACCGAGCGGAACGGCACCAGCGCGGGCGGCTCCTGATCCGCCGGCGGATACCAGCGGAGCGCGAACTCCTTGTCGGCGGCCGACAGCGTGCCGGGCGGGTCGATGCCCGCGCGGTACCGCTCCGGCTCCAGGATCAGCCCCGACGGGAACGGGAACTCCATGATCGACTGCGGGTCCCAGACGGAGCCGTTGACCTCGTCCGGGCCGAGCTTGCGCAGGATGGTGCGGTCCGTCCGCTCCCGGCTCCAGTGGTTCGGCGGGCCCGCCAGTTCGGCGTACACGGCCTCGTCGTCCCAGTGGATGCCGGCGAACGGGCTCTGGTGCTCGTGCACCATGCCGAGCGCGTGCCCGATCTCGTGCAGGGCCGTCCCGCGCTCCCCGGGCGCGGTCAGGTCCCAGCCGAAGTTCATGGTGCGCTCGTGCCGGCCGGCCAGCAGCGCGTCCCGGCCCACCGCCGACCAGGAGCCGGCGCCGAGCTGGAACCCGATGCGCAGTTCCGCCTCCGAGCGGTCGTCGACCTCGGCGAAGACGATCCCGGTGCCGAGGTCCTGCCACTGCGCGAAGCACACGCGCACCACGTCCCGCTGCTCCTCGCCGCCGGCCCACGGCACGCGTCGCGTCATCCCCGTCCCCGGCACGGGGATGACGGACGCGTCGGTGTCGTCGTCGAAGAAGCAGTAGTGCAGCACCGTGCCGTTGACCCACATCCGCCGCCCGCTCGCGAGCGCGCTCAGCCGCTCGGCCGCCAGCCCCGGTGCGAAGGCGGGCGCCGGCGCCTGTGCCAGCGAGCAGTAGCGTGCGGTCATGGCCACAGCCTGCCCCGCGGCCGGTCCCGGGCGCCTGAGTCGGGGGCTACTCAAGTCGCCCTGTATCAGAAGTGAGTAGCCGCGCTCATGTCTGTGTGACGACTTACGAGAGGGACGCGACGACGCTGGAGCTGCCCTGGCCGTTCGCCGGGCGGGAGGACGAACTGGAGCTGCTCCGCCGGTCCCTGGCCGGGGGACGCCGCGGCATCGTGGTGACGGGCCCGGCGGGCTGCGGCAAGACCCGCCTCGTCACCGAGGCGCTCCGCGGCACCGACTGCGCCCGGGCGGCGGGTACGCCCGAGAGCCGGGCCATCCCCTTCGCCGCGTTCGCCCATCTGCTGCCCGAGTCGGTCACCCTGCACCGCGCCGTCCAGCTCCTGTCCGGCCTGCGCACGCTGCTCGTGGACGACGCCCACCTCCTCGACGACGCCTCCGCCGCCCTGGTCCACCAGCTCGCGGTGCACGGCCGCATCCGCCTGCTGGTCGTCGCCACGGACGGCACGGCGGCGCCGGGCGCGATCTCCCGGCTGTGGACGGGGGAACTCCTGCCGCGGCTCACTCTGGAACCGCTGACCGAGGAGGAGACCGCGCAGTTGCTCGCCGCCGGAGCCGGCCCGCTCGAACCGCTCACCGTCAACCGTTTGCGGCGCCTGAGCCGTGGAGACCTGCGGCTGCTGCGCGACCTGCTCGGGGCGGTGCGGGGACGGCTCACGCTCGTCCCGGACACCGGCGAACGGGCGTGGCGGGGCCCCGTGCCGCTGACCACGGCCGTCCGTGAGCGCACCGCCCCCGTCCTCGACCGCGCCGGCCCGCTCGAACGGGAGACTCTCGACCGCCTCGCCTTCGCCGAACCGCTGTCGCCGGCGCTCGACGATCTGGACCTCGGAGCCCTCGAAGTCCTGGAGTCCGACGGCCTGATCGAGGTCGACGACCTGGGCGGCGTCCGCCTCGCCCACCCCCTCCACGGCCCGGTGCTCAGAGCCGGGGCGGGCCGGCTGCGGGCACGCCGGCTGTCCCGGACACCGGACGCGTACGCCGCCGCCCTCGACGCCGAGTCGGCCGCGCTGGCCCGCCGGATCGACCAGGACGACGTACGGGCGATGCCTACGCCGGTGGGGGAGTGGCTGGTCGCCGAGGCCGGCCCGCTGCCCGGCCGGTACGCCGCCGTACGCGCCCGGTTCGCCCGGCTGCGGGGGGAGCTGAGGGAGGCCGCGGCCTGGGCGAGGGAGGGCCTGCGGGGCGATCCCGAGGACGGGGCGTGCCGGGCTGAACTCGCCCGCGCCTGCGTACCGGTGGACAGCGGCCGTGACCTTGACCCGGACGCCCTCGCCGAGCCCTACGACGCCGTACGCCTCGGCTGTCCCGAGAAGGTCATCGACCGGCTGACCGGCGTGTTCGCCCGGCACGCCGACGCGCTCACCCGGGCCGACGGACCGGCCCTGGACGAGGTGGCCGGGGAGCTGGAGCGGCGCGGCTTCACGCTGTTCGCGGCAGAGGCGCACGCCCAGGCCGTGCGCGCCCACCGCGATCCGAGCGCCGCCCGGCGCTCCCGCACCCGGGCCGTCGCCCTGGCCCGGCGCTGCCAGGGCGCCCGGACACCCGCCCTGTCCGGGCTGGTCCTCGGCGAACTCACCGCCCGGCAACGGCAGATCGTCACCCTCGCGGCGGCGGGCCTGAGCAACCGGCAGATCGCCGAACGCCTCACCCTGTCCATCCGGACCGTCGGCAACCACCTGTACAGCGCCTACGCCCGGCTCGGCGCGAGCGACCGCGGCGCCCTGCCCTGGCTGACGGAAGTCCCGCACGCCCAGCCGGCCTGAGCGCCACCACCAAGACCGGCGGCCTGACCCGAACAGGGGACGGGTCAGGCCGCCCCGAACGCCGAGAACGCCCAGCCCGTGGCCTGGTGCAGCGCGTCGCCCGGCAGGGCGGCCCGGGCGTCACGCAGCGCCTCCGCCAGGGACAGCCCGGCCCCGAGGCCCTTGTGCAGCGCGAGCATCAGCGGCACCACCGCGGCGTCGTTGACGGGCGCGCTGCACGCCACCACCCCGGCCGTGCCGAGCGGCAGCAGCACGGTGACCAGCCCGAGCAGTTCGTCGGCGCCGACGGAGGCGAGGAGCGCGGTGTCGCAGCAGGACAGGATGATCCGGTAGGGGCTGCGGTCCAGACGCTCGAAGTCGTGCACGACGATCGGGCCGTCGGCCATCCGCAGCGAGGAGAACAGCGGGCTGTCCGCACGGAACGTGCCGTGCGCGGCGATGTGCGCCAGCGCGGCCCCGTCCAGCTCCTCCAGCACGCGCGGCACCCGCGCCTCGTCGTCCTCCAGGACCGTCGCGCAGGCGTACCGGCCCGCCAGTTCGGGCACCTCGGCGCCTCCCGTGGCCAGGCCCGGGCCGCGTACCAGCACATGGCGGCCGTCCGGCGGCGGCGCGGTCTCCCGCGCCCGCAGCCAACTGCCCGCCGACGGCGACACACTGAGCACCCGTTCCCGCAGCGACGGCAGCAGCGCCCACGGCACCCGGTGCAGCCGCCCCGGCGGCACGATCACCACCGGGCCGCCGCCCAGACGCGCCGCGGCCGGCCCGAGCAGCAGCTCCTCCAGCCGCCGCCCCGCGGCCTCCACCACCGCAAGCCGCGCCTCTGCCCCGGGGTGCGCCAGCCGCCGCAGCCCCGCCTGCACGTGCTCGGCCTCGGTCTCCGCGTCGGCCAGCAGCCCGGCCTCGAACCTGCGCACCCGCCCCTGCCCGCACAGCAGCACCTGCACCCGCCCGTCCAGCACGGCGAGTTCCACCAGCCGTACCTCTTCGCCCAGCCGCTCCAGCAGCCGGCCGACGTCGAAACGGTCGCCGTCACCGGGCGCCGCACCGCGCATGTGCAGCGTCCGGGACCGGATCTGCCGCTCCAGGCGCCGCTGTTCACGCTCCAGTGCCGGAACCGGCCGGCCCTCCATCCGGGCGGCCTCCGCGCGGGAGGCGATCTCCCGGAAGGCCGTCATACCGCTGAGCAGTTCCGGATCGGCGGGCGGCCGGGTCGGCGGGGTCGACAGCACGGTCGCCCGCCAGCGCTCGCTCCACACCAGCAGCCGCCGCGGCCCGCCGGAGACCAGACTGGCGCGCTGCGCCAACGCGGCCAGTTCCGCGCCCTGTTCGGTGGCACGGGCCCGTAACTCCGAGGCGCCCAGCGTCATCCGGTGGTCGTCGAGCACGTCCAGACCGCGCCGGCACGCCTCCAGCACGCCCCGGGTCGACCCGGCGGCCCGGGCCCGCAGCGCCTGCGCCGCCCAGCCCGTCATCCGCGCCAGCGGCGGGCCGCTGCGCCGGCTGCGGGCGGCGATCGCCAAGTGCCGCTCCGCGTCCGCCGTCCAGCCCAGACCCAGCGCGATCCGGCCCGCCAGCAGGGACGCCTCCGGCGCGGCCGGCGCGCCGAAGGCGGCCAGCTTCTCGGCCACCGCGGCCGCGTCGGCGACCAGCCGCCCCGAGCCGCGCCCGGCCGCGTGCCGCGCCTCGATCAGCACCAGCCGGGCGTGCGTCTCCCACCAGGTGCGCCGCTGCCCGGCGAACAGCCGTACGGCCAGGGCGGCACGGGCGATCGCAGTGTGCGGGTCCCCGGCCGGCCGGGCGGCCCGCGCGGCGGCCAGCAGCAGCTCGGCCTTGCGGGTGGACTGCCCGCCGATGCCGTCCAGCCTCCCGATCGCCGCGTCCGCCTCGGCCAGTGCCTCGGGCGCCAGCCCGGCCGCCATCAGCACTTCGCAGCGCCGGATGTTCAGCATGAACGTCGGCGTGCCCAGCCGGGCGTACCGCTCCTCCGCCTCGTCGAGCAGCCGCAGCGCCGCCGGCACGTCACCGGACCGGAACGCGGCGAGCCCCCGGCTCTCCACCGCGTCGGCCTTGTCGTGCTCCTGGCCCGTGGTGTCCCACAGCGCCTCGGCCGCGGTGAAGTCCGCCTCGGCCCGCTCCACCGCGCCCAGCGCCAGATGCACGGTCGCCCGCAGGGTCAGCGCCCGCGCCGTCCAGATCACGTCCTCCGCCTGCCGCAGCACCGGTATCGCCCGGCGTACGTCCTCCAGCGCCTCGCGATGGTGACCGAGCACCCACCACACGTACGCCCGCCGGTACAGCACGCGCGCCCGCGTGTGCCCGGCGCCCCGCGCGACGCCCCGCTCGAACGCCGACAGGCCCTCCCGGGTGCGGCCCGCGTGCACCAGCGCCACCCCCAGGGTGGCCAGCACGTCCGCCTCCCGGTCGGCCGAGTCCGCCCGCGCCGCGAACTCCCGGGCTCGCCGCAGATGGTTCAGCGCGAGCCGCAGATCACCGAAGTCCCGCTGCCAGATGCCGATGACCTGGTGGGCGACGGACGCGTGCAGCGGGGAGGGATCGGCGTCGAGCAGCGCCCGGGCCCTCGCGAGAGCCTCGCCCGGGTCGGCGAACACCATCGGCAGCAGTTCCCGCACCGCGTCGCTTCCCGCTGTCACTCCTCGGATGGTAGTGGCCCCCGAACCCCGCCACACAGGGGTGGCGCTGTATCAAAAGACGGCCCGACGGCTCTTGTCGAGGAGAACCGACGACCGTTCGCCGCACCGACCGACGCCGTCGCCCAGTGGGAGGACCCGCATGGCACCTCAGCGATTCCACGAGCAGTTCGACCAGATCCAGCGCTCGATGCCCGACGTCCCCCTGGCGATGGGGCCGGACGACTCGGCCGAGTTCATGTACGAGAAGGGCGTCGTCCTCGTCCGCGACGGCGAGGAGGCCCAGGTCGTCGAGGACACCGTACGGGCGCACTTCACGGCGGCACCCGACCTCGACCAGGACCAGGTCCGCCGGGCCGGCCCGCAGCGCAACCGCAGCGGCGTCACCCGGATCCGGGT
>NZ_MUKA01000294.1 GCF_002150735.1 Streptomyces africanus | reverse complement strand
CATCGCGGCCGGCGGCGGGCTCCTCGTCGTGCTGGTCGCGAACCGCACCAAGAAAGCTCACGCAGCGTAACCGTCGACGTTCATTCCTCACTCACCGCTGCCACTGAAAGCCCTCGAAGCCCGCCCCATGATCAGCTCCCGGGGGCCTTCAGGGCGGCAGTGAATGAGGAATGAAGCTACAGAGAGTGAGGATTGATGGCGACCGACACGGTCCCCGCGGCGGTCCGGGGACCGCCGCGGGGACCGTGTCGGTCGCCATCAATCCTCACTCTCTGTAGCTTCATTCCTCATTCACTGCCGCCCTGAAGGCCCCCGGGAGCTGATCATGGGGCGGGCTTCGAGGGCTTTCAGTGGCAGCGGTGAGTGAGGAATGAACGTCGACGGTTACGCTGCGTGAGCTTTCTTGGTGCGGTTCGCGACCAGCACGACGAGGAGCCCGCCGCCGGCCGCGATGGCGAGGAAGCCCGCGGTGTTGATGCCGCCGCCCCCGCTGCTGGTGTCGTTGACGGACCCGGCGACGGCCATGTCGGATCCGTCGGTGCCGGTGTCCTGGCCGCCCTGGAACTGGTCCTGGCAGTCGGCGACGACGGAGCTGTAGGTGACGCCGATCTGCTTGCCGACCAGGCCCTTGTCGGCCTGGATGCAGGCGTCGACGAACTTCTGCCGGGCGGCGTCCTCGGTGGCCTTCTGCTTCTTCTGGACGGCGGTCGCCTTGTTGATTTCGCGGAGTTCCTGGATGCGGAGTTCCTGCTGCCTGAGGGCCAGTTCCTGCGCCTTCACTTTGTTGGCGGAGGCTTCGGCGGAGTAGTCCTGCCAGGCGAGGATTCCGCCCCCGGCGATTACTGCCGCTCCGATGGCGAGGGCGGTCTTTCCGCGCTTGGTCAGGCCGGGCTTGACGGGCTGCACCGTATTTCCGTAGGGGCTGGTCTGGGGGGCGAATTCGGGGCCGAATTCGTGGGCGAACTGCTCGGGGGTCACTTTCTATTCTCCGTTCTTGCGGGCCGAGTGGGCGGACAGGGTGATGAGGTGCTTGACCTGCGGAAAGGTGCGGTCGGTGTGGTCGTTCCAGGCGAAGAACGGCTCGTGGACGCGGTGTTCGCGGAGGGTCTGCTGCATGTAGTCGACGGCCCTCGCGCGGGCGGCCGGGGTGACGTGGCCGGTGTGCTCGAGGAGGGTTTGGGCGCCGCGGATGCACATGCGGCCGGTGGGGCTGAAGTCCAAGCTGCGGGCCCAGCCGTAGCGTTCGAGGACGGCGAGGGTCTGGGTGAGGTGGTCGGACGGGATGAGGGGGATCGGGTTCTGCCACAGGCCGAGGGCGGCCATCTGGTTGCGGAGGCTGGCGGGGATGAGGAGGTGCCAGCGGGTGGGTGCCGCGGACGG
>NZ_MUKA01000293.1 GCF_002150735.1 Streptomyces africanus | reverse complement strand
GCGGGCAATCGTGCCTCCCTCAGTGCCTCAAGGGCCTGGGAGGTACCCAGGGCGGCACGGGTGTGCGCAGCGGCACCCCGCTACGCCGGGCTGCGCACCCACCCCACCTCAGCCCCAACACACAGCACCCCCACACCCAACCCCGCAGCTCACGCCACCTCTGTCAGTCCCACCCCCTATCGTGCAAAACCATGACCACCCCGCGCCCGCGCCCCGCAACAGAGCTCTCCGCAGACGAGGCCCGCAGACTGACCCTCCGCGCCCAGGGCTTCCTCGGCGCCCCACCCCGCCGCGCCGGCGTCCGCGGCATCCTCCGCCACCTAGGCGCGATACAGCTCGACACCATCTCGGTCCTGGCCCGCTCCCACGAACTCGTCCCGTACGCCCGCCTGGGCGCGGTAGGCCGAAAGACAGTGGAGAACGCCTACTGGCGGGACACCCACGCCTTCGAGTACTGGTCCCACGCGGCCTGCATCCTCCCCATCGAGGAATGGCCGCACTTCGCCTTCCGCCGCCGCGCCTACCGCAACCGCCCGCACTGGAACCACGAGCTCCCGGACGGCGCCTACGACGAGGTCATCAAGCAGCTCCGCGCAGAAGGCCCCCTCACGGCCACGGAGTTGGGCGGCGCGAAGAAGACGAACGACTGGTGGGACTGGTCCGGCTCGAAGGTCGCCGTCGAACGCGCCCTGATGTACGGCGAGGTGGTCTGCGTGGAGCGCCGCGGCTGGAAGCGCGTGTACGACCTCGCCGAGCGCGCGATCCCGGAGGCCCTGCTGCACGACGAGCTGGACGACACCGAGTGCCTGCGCCGCCTGGTCCGCCTGGCGGGCCAGTCCCTCGGCGTCGGCACCCGCGCGGACATCGCCGACTACCACCGCCTCAAGGGCGAGCAGGTCGACGCGGTGATCGCCGACTCAGGCCTCGTCCCGGTCACGGTCGAGGGCTGGGGCAAGCCCGCCTGGGCCGACCCCGCGGCCCTGGAGACACCCCCGCGCGGCCGCCACCGCACCACGCTGCTCTCGCCCTTCGACTCCCTGATCTGGGAGCGGGCGCGCACGGAGCGGATCTTCGGCTTCACCCACCGCCTGGAGGCCTACGTCCCCAAACAGAAGCGGGTGTACGGCTACTTCGCGATGCCGGTCCTGGCCGGCGGCCGGCTGGTCGGTCGCGTGGACCCGGCCCGCGAGGGCCGCACGCTGGTGGCCAAGCAGGTCACGCTCGACGGCGCGAAGGCGGTCCCGGCCGTGGCCCAGGCCCTGGCCGAGGCGGCGACCTGGGTGGACTGCACGGACGTACGCGTGGAACGGGTCGACGCGCCGGACCTGCGCGAGCCCCTCGCAACGGAGCTGGCCCGCCTGACCGCCTGACCGTCAGCGGATCTCGAGGATCTTCTCCCGCATCGCGTACACCACCGCTTCCATCCTGGAGTGCAGCTGAAGCTTCTCCAGGATGTTGCGCACGTGGTTTTTCACGGTGTTCTCGGAGATGAACAACTCCTTGGCGATATCGCGGTTGTTCATCCCCGTCGCGACGAGTTTGAGGACTTCCAGTTCGCGGTCGGTGAGCCGCGGCGCGGGCACCAGCCGGCGCTCGTCCGTGCGCTGGATCATCGACTTGAACTCGGTGAGCAGCTTCGACGCCATGGACGGGCTGATCTGCGACTGACCGTCGGCCACCGCGCGAATGGCGGTGGCCACCTCGTCCGTCGAGATCTCCTTGAGGAGATAGCCGGTCGCGCCCGCCTTGATGGCCTCGTAGAGATCGGCTTCCTCATCGCTGATCGTCAGCATGATGATCTTGGCGCTGGGGGCGACCTCCTTGATGGAGGTGCAGGCCTCGATCCCGCCGCGCTTGGGCATCCGCACATCCATCAGGACGATGTCGGGCAGCAGGTCGGCGGCCTTCTCGACGGCCTCGGCGCCGTCGCCCGCCTCCCCGATGACCTGGATGTCCTCCTCGGCCGCCAGCACGATCTCCAGGCCACGGCGGAACAGGGCGTGGTCGTCGACCACAAGGACTCTGATCGGTTCCTTGCGTGGAGAGTCCGTGTCCGGGCCCATGCCGACGACGCCGTCGTCGGCATCCTCGTCACGCATCGGTCCGAAGCTGTCCGCCATCGTTCCTCCCCCTGAAGGCTGTGGCCTGTGGTCCTGAGCCATCGCCAACCCAGAGCAACGACCCACCGGTTGGGCCGTGGCCAACCATGATTTCATGCCCGGACGACACCGGGGTGACGGAGCGGGGCGTAAGAGGTCGCACGAGGGTGCCCCTGGGGGCGCACACGCGCTCCAGGGGCACCTGCTCCGCTGTCACCCGGCATGGTCAGCCGCCGAGCGCACCGCCTGCCTCGGGGGCGTGCGCCTGTGTGACCATCGTGTCCGTCCGGAGGTGGATCACGCCGTAGTCGTAGGCGTGCCGTCGGTAGACGACACTCGGTTCCTTGGTCTCGGAGTCGACGAACAGATAGAAGTCGTGCCCGACCAGTTCCATCTCGTAGAGAGCCTGGTCGAGGGTCATGGGGGCTGCGACGTGGGTCTTCTCGCGGACGACGATGGGGCCGTCACCCTGTACTTCCAGCGAGCCGATCTTCTTCGTGGGGACGGCCTCTTCAGGCTCCTCCTCCGGAGTCGGCACCAGGCCGTTTCCGTTGAGCGTCGCCACACCCGGGACGTGGTCGGCGACCTCCGCGGCCGAGATCCGGCGCGCGCCTCGGCGCGAGAACCGCTTGTCGTGTTGCCTGCGCAGCCGGGCTTCCAGCTTTTCCGCCGCCAGGTCGAGCGCCGCGTACGGATCGCTCGCCGCCGCCTCTGCCCGGATCACCGGACCGCGGGAGCGAAGCGTGATCTCCACTCGGTCGCAGCGGTCGGCCTGCCTGGGATTCGGCTCCTTGGACACCTCGACGTCGAGGCTGATCACCTTGCCATCGAGCTTCTGGATCTTCTCCAGCTTCAGCTTCTCGGCCACGTGCTTCCGGAACCGCTCGGGCACCTCGGTCTTGCGGCCCTTGACGACGATGTCCACGCAGAACTCCGTTCCCGGATCGCTCCGCTGCGCTGCGGAGCGTCTCCCTTTTGCACCAGGTCCCGGTGTGCCCCGGGACCTCGGACTCGGTGACTTCCACCTCCTCCCCCGTGGGCGAGATCTCCACTCCACCGTCGCGAGTGATGAAGAAAAACCCGCGGCACGGCATTCGGATTTGAGAGGTGTGGCCTGCGGCTTTCCCTCTCAACCGAACATATCTCGCCTGGACGGATGTCGTCACCCTCTACTGCGGCGTACCTCCGTTCAGGTGAATAAGCCTTCTCGCTACCTGCAACGACGCAAGATCTCAGTCAGTTCCGGTTTATTTCAAAAGAGTCCGGTGACGCCGCGACCACTGCCGCGCACACCACGTCAACATCTCTGCCGGCGCCTCCAGCGCCCGTCATTCCCTGCCGGCCGGGCCGCCGGCCCGTCCTCTCCCGCCTTGTTCCGACGTTCTGTTCCTCTCTGCTTTCCCACGTCTCTCCCCCGTACACGGCCGCAGTCCCCGCAGCGTTCGAAACCGGCCCCGCCGCCCGCACGGCCCGAGCGGCCTCCGCCAAGGACGCCCCCGTGGTCATCACGTCGTCGACGAGGACGACCGGTCCGCCGGAGAGCAGCCGAGCACCCCCGGGCACCAAGGCCAGCGCGCCCGCGAGATTGTCCAGCCGCTGCCTGGAGTTGAGCTCCGCCTGGTCGGCCACGGCCCGCCGCTGCCGCAGCACGCCGAGCACCCGGGCCGGCACCCCGCTGCGCCGCAGCTCTCCAGCCGCCGCGAGCGCGATCCGCCGCGCGGGATCATGTCCCCGGGCCCGCACGGCCCGCCGCCCCGACGGGACGGGCACGAGCAGGACAGGAGCCCCGGCAGCCCGGGACCATGCCCCCTCAGCCCCGGCCCAGGAGCCGCCCCACGCCGTCCGAAGCCCCGCCCGCACGGCTCCCGCCAGGGCCACTCCGAGGGGACCTGCGAGCGCCAGGGCGCCCCGTTCCTTGTGCGCCAGCAGCG
>NZ_MUKA01000292.1 GCF_002150735.1 Streptomyces africanus | reverse complement strand
AACTCCGCGCAGGGCCCGGGCGCCAGGTCGTCCCAGCGCTCCGTCTCCTCTCCCAGGTAGACGGCCCGGGCCCTGCGCGGAGTTCCTGACCCGGATGATCACCGAGAGTCACCCCTCGTAGGGCTCGCCCAGGTCCCAGGCCTGGTACATCGCCTCGGCGAAGGCCGCCGCGATCTTGTGCTCGCCGCTGTCGTTGGGGTGGGTGCCGTCGTAGGTGTCGGTGTCGATGTCGTACGACGGCGGGGTCGAGGCCAGGAGGACCGGCGAGCCGGACTCGTCGAGGTCGGCGGCCGTCTTCGCCAGCAGCTCGTTGAAGCGGGCGACCTCGGCGGCGAAGGCCGGGTCGGACTGGGCCCGCACGTTCGGGGTCACCGGCAGCCACACCATCCGCACCCGCCGGTTCGCCGCGCGGGCCTCGGCGGCGAAGGCCCGGACGTTCTCGGCGGTCTGCTCGGCGTTCGTGTAGAAGCCCAGGTCGATCAGCCCGAGGGAGACCAGGAGGACGTCCGCGCGGCACGACCGCACCGCCTCGCCGATCAGCGGCGCCATGTGCAGCCACCCCTCGCCCCAGCCGGCCAGGTGGGCGCGCGGGAAGTCCGGATCGGCGTACGCGTACGACGTCGGGGCGTCGGCGAGCTTGTCGTGCAGCGTCTCGCGCGGGCCGACGAGGGTGAAGGGGCCGCCGTAGGAACGGCACAGGTGCTGCCACATCCGGTAGCGCCACGTGTGTTCGCCCGCGCTCCCGATCGTCATGGAGTCACCGACGGGCATGAACCTGAGCATCCGCTCATCATGAACGATCAGAACGCCGGACGGGGTGTGAGTCGGGCCACGCGCCGATCTCCGGCGCCGCGGCAGACTTGAGGGCCTGGGCCATGTGCAGCGGGCACGAGGCCGAAGAATTTCACGGGGCATGTCGGTGGATCTCAGCTCAGTGATCATCGCTGTGGCAGGTGTCGCAGGAACCCTGGGAGGGGCACTGCTCACCCAGCGCGGGTCCGAACGAGCGAAGCGCCTGGAGATGGAGCTTGTTCGAGATCATGAGGAGGTCCGCGAGAACCGTTCGCTGCGACGCACCTGCTATGTGGAACTCAACCGAGATGCCCGGCAGTTCACCACCGCACTCAACCGCCACCTGCACGTCATGCGGGAACGCGGCGTGGAGGAGGCCGACAGCCACGCACTCGAGGAGGCGAAGAACGCGCACCGCGATCGGTACTCCGAAGCACAGATGATCGCCCCCGAAGAAGTACTCAGGCGAGCGAGTGTCGTCAACCAAGCCCTGAACAACGTCTACGGCCAGATCAAGCGCCTCGAACGCGGTGCCCCCGGACCAGGCGAAACCATGGAGGCCGCGGCCCGGGCCCAGTACGAGATCTGGGAGATGCTCCGAACCATGAGAACCGCTATGCGCCATGACCTCGGGGTGTCTCAGCCCGCCCGCAGGCCAATGGCAGAGTGAGCTGGATGATCGGACACCTGTACACCGTTGTCATCGACTGCCCCGACCCGGATGAGCTCGCCGGTTTCTACGAGAAGCTGCTGTCGCTCTCACGGCAGGCGGACACCGGCGACTTCGTCGTGCTCCAGAACGCGGCGGGCACCCCGGTGGTCGCCTTCCAGCGGGTGGACGACTATCGCGCGCCGCGGTGGACGGATTCCGCGCGGCCTCAGCACATGCACATCGACGTGATGGTCGCGAACCTCGATACGGCTGAGGCCCAAGTGCTTGCCCTCGGTGCGAGGCTGCTGGATGGTTCGGACAAGCCGATCGGTTACCGCGTCTACGAGGACCCCGTCGGCCATCCCTTCTGCCTGATCACTCCCGAGGGAGCCTGACCGTAAGGTTCCGTCGTGACCAGAGGAAAAGGGCGGTGGTCCAAGCCGGATCCGGACCATGGCGTCGAAGACGCGACGCTGCTCATTCTGGAATGGCTCGGTGAGCAGGGCATTGGGGCGATGATCCGGGTCGATGCGGAGCGGATGCGGGAAGGCCTGCCGGCGTGGACCTTCGCCGCTGGCGGGGGACCGCTGTCCGAGGGGCTGAGAGCCGACGGAGCCTCGGCCGCGGAATGCATGGGCAGAGCACTGCTCAAGCTGCGCGAGGCCGGTCAGGCTGTGCCCTTCTGAGCACCGGAACCCCAGCCTGGTCTCCCCGTGATCCGTTCCCCCCATGAGCCGCGCAGCGGGATGGCAGGCTTGGGGCATGCGCCGACCGTTCGCCATCATCGCCGCGGCCCTTGTCGTGGGCGCCTTCGCCGTGCCCGCCTCCGCCGCCGGCGGTGACGAGGACTTCACGATCAAGGACCCGCGCATCACCGAGTCCAGCGGTCTGGCCGCCTCCCGGCTCCACCCGGGTATCTACTGGACGCACAACGACAGCGACGACGGTCCCTACATCTACGCCGTCGACAGCAGGACGGGCGAGACCGTCGCCCGCCTCACCCTCACCGGTGTCGGCACGCCCCGGGACGTCGAGGCCATCTCCATCGGCCCGGGCAACCGGATCTACGTCGGCGACATCGGCGACAACCTCGGCGGCAGCTGGCCCCATGTGTGGATCTACGAGCTGCCCGAGCCGAAGACGCTGAAGGACCAGACGATCCGGGCCACGCAGTACGTCGTGAAGTACTCCGACGGGGCCCGCGACGCCGAGTCCCTCGTCGTGCACCCGAAGACCGGCCGCGTCTACATCGTCGACAAGAACGAGAAGGGCGGGCACCTGTACGAGGGTCCCGCCGAGCTCTCCGCCTCGGGCGCGAACGTCTTCCGGCCCGTCGCGGCCGTGCCCGACCTGGAGGCCACCGACGCCACGCTCTCCCCGGACGGCCAACACCTCGTCGTACGCAGCTACTTCGGCGCGATCGCGTACGACTGGAACGGCGGGAAGATAAAGCGGAAGCAGCGGCTCGGCGTGCCGTTCCTCGGGCAGGGGGAGTCCGTCACCTACACCGCCGACGGGACGAGGCTCATGTACGGCGCCGAGGGGGCCGACAGCTCGGTGGAGGGGCAGGACGCGCCCGGTGGCTCCGGATCGTCGTCCGGGGGAGGGAGTCCGTCCGCGCGCGGCGGCGGTGGCAGCGGGGACGGGCTGAGCGGCGATCTCAAGACCGGCGCCATCGCGGTGGCCGTGGCCTGTGTCGCCCTGCTCGGGCTGCGTGGGCTGAGGCGGCGCAGGTAGCAGCCGGAGCCGGAGACGGCGGCGGCTTATGGGGCGGCCGGCTTGCCTCGGCGTTGCGCTACCAGTACTTCCAGCCCGTCCAGGATGCGCTGGAGTCCGAACCCGAAGTGGTCGAAGTCCGGCCCGAACGTGTCCTCGGAGAGTGACGCCATCACCGGGTAGCGGCCCGAGGCCAGGACCTTCTCCAGCACCGGCACCTGCGCCTGCCAGAACTCCGTGTCCGTCAGGCCCGTCCGGCGCTCCGCCTCCTGCTGGTAGAGCTGTGTGCGCGCGGCCCCGACGACGTACCCGTCGATCATGATGATCGCGGAGACCAGTTCGGGGTCGGTCAGCCCCATCGGGCGGATCCGGGTGAGGACCTTCTCCATGCCGTCCAGGGCGCTCGGGCCGAGGATCGGGCGGGACTGGTTGACCTGGAGCAGCCAGGGGTGGCGGCGGTAGAGGGCGAGCGTCGAGCGGGCCATGGCCTCCAGGGCGGCTCGCCAGCCGCCGTCGCCCAGGTCCGCCGGATTCTCGGAGGGGCGCTGGACCCGGTCCAGCATCAGGTCGAGCAGCTCGCCCTTGCCGGGGACGTACCGGTAGAGCGACATGGTGCCGGTGCCGAGTTCGGCGGCGACCCGGCGCATGGAGAGCCCCTCGAGACCCTCCGTGTCCGCGACCTGGACGGCCGCTTCCACGATCCGGTCCAGGGTCAGGGTCGGCTTGGGGCCGCGGCTGGGACGCCGGCCGGTGTCCCACAGCAGTTCGAGGGTGCGCGCGATATCGCCGCTGCCGCTGGTCTCCGTACCGACCGCTTGGCCGGTACCGCCCGTCCTGCCCGTACCGCTCGTGCCGCTTTCCATGGAGCCCAGCTTAAGGTCCCCCGCAAAAAACTGGGTACGGCGTACGCGTAATCGGGTACGCTGTACCCAGTTAGGCCCGGAGCAGGGCACGAGCACAGGGGAGGGGCGGTATGGACGGGTACGCGGTGCGGGCCGAGACGCTGGAGAAGCGGTACGGCGAGAAACGCGCCCTGGACGGCTTCGACCTGGCCGTACGCGAGGGCACGGTGCACGGCCTGCTCGGGCCGAACGGGGCGGGCAAGACCACCGCCGTCCGCATCCTGTCCACGCTGATCCGGCTGGACGGGGGCAGGGCGACGGTCGCCGGGCTGGACGTGGCCCGGCAGCCGCGCGAGGTGCGGGCCCGGATCGGGCTCACCGGGCAGTACGCGGCGGTGGACGAGGTGCTCACCGGCCGCCAGAACCTGGAGATGTTCGGCCGGCTGTTCCACCTGGGCGGCAGGCGGGCCGGGCTCCGGGCGGCCGAACTGCTGGAACAGTTCGACCTGGCCGACGCCGCCGACCGGGGCGTCGGCAAGTACAGCGGCGGCATGCGGCGCCGCCTCGACCTCGCCGCGTCGATGATCCTCGCCCCGGCCGTCCTCTTCCTCGACGAGCCGACGACCGGTCTCGACCCCCGCAGCCGCGGGGAAGTCTGGGATTCCGTACGGGCGTTGGTGGCGGGCGGCACGACCGTGCTGCTCACCACGCAGTACCTGGAGGAGGCCGACCGGCTCGCCTCCCGCATCACCGTCATCGACCAGGGGCGGGCCATCGCCGACGACACCCCGGACGGGCTGAAGAACCTGGTCGGCGGCGACCGTATCGAGGTCGTCGTCGCCGAGCGGGCCGAGATCCCGCGGGTGGTGAAGGTGGTCGCCCGGGTCGCGGACGGCGAACCCGAGGCGGACGAGGCCGAGTTGCGGGTGCACGCCCCGGTCACCGACCGGGTCACGGCGCTCACCGAAGTGGCGCGGACCCTCCAGGACGAGGGCGCCCGCGTCCAGGACATCGGGCTGCGCAGGCCGAGCCTCGACGACGTGTTCCTGCGCCTGACCGGACACCGGACCGAGGAAGGAGCCGCGGCGTGAGCGCCGTCGACCTGAGCCCGCCCGGCGCGCGCGGGCGCACCTACTGGCTGCTCGCCGACTGCTGGAACGTCGTCCGCCGCGGCCTGACCCACTACCAGCGCCAGCCCGTGAACATCGCCTGGCAACTGGGCTTCCCGATCCTCTCCGTGCTGCTCTACGGCTATGTCTTCGGCAGCGCCATGAAGGTGCCGGGCGGCGGGGACTACAAGGACTACCTGATGCCGGGCATGTTCGCGATGACCATGGCGTTCGGCTTCATCAACACGGCGACCGTCGTGGTCTACGACTCCACCAAGGGCGTCATCGACCGCTTCCGCTCCATGCCGATGGCGTCCTCCGCCGTGGTCGCCGGACGCGGTGTCACCGATCTGCTCGTCGCCTGCGCCGAGTTGGCGATCATGATGCTCACCGCGCTCGCCATGGGCTGGCGGCCGGACGGGGGCCTCGGCTTCCTGGCCGCGTTCGGGCTGCTGCTGTGGCTGCGGTTCGCGCTGATCTGGATCGGGGTGTGGCTCGGCCTGCTCGTGCCCAACCCGGAGGCGGCGGGCGGCCTGTTCGCGGTCGCCTTCCCGCTGACGATGATCTCCAGCATCTTCGTCGCGCCGCAGCTCATGCCCGGCTGGCTGGGCTGGGTGGCGGTCTGGAACCCGATCTCCTCCACGGCGGCGGCGACCCGCGAGCTGTTCGGCACGCCGGTCGGCGGCGACACCTGGGTCGAGCAGCACGCGCTGCTGATGGCCGGGGTGTGGCCGGTGATCCTCACGCTGATCTTCCTGCCGCTCGCGGTACGGCGGTTCCGGAAACTGAGCCGCTAGCGAGCGGAACCCGCACCTCCCGGAGGGTTGACGTGCCCATGGTGCGTCAGTTTCCTGGGAGGTGCGCGGCGTATATGGGAGCGCTCCCATGAGAGTTCCGGGGCCGCGCCTCCCCCGAGAGGAAGCAGCCATGTTCCGCACTCTGCGAAGAGCGCTGTGCGTCGCCGCGGCGCTCCTGTTACCCCTGGCCGGTACCCAGTCAGCACAGGCGGACGCCGATGTCGGTGCGCAGGCCGGCGCCGGCTACTGGCACACCAGCGGACGGCAGATCCTGGACGCGTCCGGGCAGCCGGTCCGTATCGCCGGCATCAACTGGTTCGGCTTCGAGACCGACATCCACGTCGTCCACGGTCTGTGGGCCCGCGACTACAAGAGCATGATCGACCAGATGAAGTCGCTGGGCTACAACACCATCCGGATGCCCTACAGCGACGACATCCTCAAGCCCGGCACCATGCCCGAGAGCATCAACCACGACGGCAAGAACACCGACCTGCGGGGGCTGACCTCCTTGCAGGTCCTGGACCGGATCGTGGCGTACGCCGGGCAGGCCGGACTCAAGATCGTCCTGGACCGGCACCGCCCGGACGCGGCGGGCCAGTCGGCGCTCTGGTACACGGCGTCGGTCCCCGAGTCGACCTGGATCGCCAATCTCAAGTCCCTCGCGGCGCGCTACCAGGGCAACCCCACCGTCGTCGGCATCGACCTGCACAACGAGCCCCACGACCCCGCCTGCTGGGGCTGTGGCGACACGGCCCGGGACTGGCGGCTGGCCGCCCAGCGCGCGGGCAACGCGGTGCTGTCGGTCAACCCCGAGCTGCTGATCATGGTCGAGGGCGTGCAGTCGTACAACGGCACGAACGGCTGGTGGGGCGGCAACCTCATGGGCGTCGCCGAGCACCCGGTGCAGCTGGACGTCCCGAACCGGCTGGTGTACTCGGCCCACGACTACGCCACGTCGGTGGCCCAGCAGTCGTGGTTCAGCGACCCGTCCTTCCCGGCCAACATGCCGGGGATCTGGGACAAGTACTGGGGCTACATCTTCAAGCAGAACATCGCGCCGGTGTGGCTCGGCGAGTTCGGTACGACGCTCCAGCCGGCGGTGGACCAGAAGTGGCTGTCCGCGCTGGTGACGTACCTGCGGTCGACGTCGGCGAACGGCGCCGACAGCTTCCACTGGACGTTCTGGTCCTGGAACCCCAACTCCGGGGACACGGGAGGGATCCTGAAGGACGACTGGCAGACGGTGGACACCGCGAAGGACGGGTACCTCAAGGCGATCAAGGCGCCGGGGTTCGAGGGCGGCGGTTCCGGGCCGGATCCCGGCGGGCCGGGCGAACCCGGCGGCACGGCTGCCTGCACCGCCGCCTACGCGGTGAGCAGCGACTGGGGCGGCGGCTTCAACGCCGAGGTGAAGGTGACCAACACGGGCACTGCGCCGCTGAAGTCCTGGAAGGTCACGTGGGCGTGGAGCGGTGCGGAGAAGATCACCAGCATGTGGAACGCGTCGTACACGCAGAGCGGGACGGGCGTGACGGCGGTGAACGCCGCGCACAACGCAAGCGTGCCGGTGGGGGGTTCGGCGAGCTTCGGCCTCGGAGGTGCTCCCGGGGGCGGGGCTGTGCCGCGTGTGACGTGCACGGCGACCTGACGCCGGTGTGACGGGGGCGCCCGGTGCTCGCCGGGCGCCTCCGGATCATCATGTGTACCTGGCCATGTACCTGACCGGGGAGGGAGCGGGAAGCGCCCTTCTTCTGATCGGAAGATTCCGTGCTGGCCCGCCCGGCGGCGGCGTACGCTGAGCCGTATGGTGCTTTACCGTGCCAAGAGAGGACAAACGGGTCAGGCATCGCCGGGTGATCCGGGTCTTCCCGTGTTCGTCGACGCCTCCGGCCGGCGTGCGCGGCATCTGCGGCACGCCGGCCGGAGGCGTCG
>NZ_MUKA01000291.1 GCF_002150735.1 Streptomyces africanus | reverse complement strand
GTCGACGCCGCTGCCGACGGTGGGCAGACGTCCGGTGGGCAGACCTCTGGTGGAGGGCGGCGCCGGGCGCGGCGGGCCACCACCGATGCCTTCCTGGACGGTGACGTTCCGGCTGAGGGTGAGGGGACCGACGGATCCGACGGTGGGTCCGGTGGGTCCGGTGCCGAGGGGGCTGCGCCCACCGGGCGGCGGCGGAGGCGGGCCGCCGGGGAACCGGCTGCCCTTCCCGCGCAGGCTTCCGGTGAGGGTGCTGCCGTGTCGGGCGGCACCGGGCGCCGGCGGCGTGCGGCCGAGGGCTCCGGTGCGGCCGCGGCCCTGCCTGTCGGGGGTGCCGTCCAGGGTGTCGCCGAGGGGGCCGTCGTCACGGCCGCCGAGCATGCGGCGGGGACCGCCGCCTCGGGCACGGGGCTGGGCGGGACCGTTCCGCCGCAGGGCGTGCCCGCGCCCCCCTCCGGGCGGCGGGCCCGGCATGAGCCCGGCGAGCAGCACGCGCTGCCGCCTGCGCTGCCCGCGCCGTCCGGTGACGCCACCGCGGGATCCGCCGATGCGGCCCAGGGCCAGGGCCAGGGCCAGGGGCAGGGGCAGGCTTCGCAGCCGAGCGGGCGTCGGCGGCGGGCGCTGGCTGCCGCGGCCGAGCGGGCGGCTGCTCAGGAGGCGGCCGCAGGGCCGCGTCCGGTGTTCGCCCTGCCGCCGGCCGAGGCGGATCAGGCCCCGGCCGGCCCGGCCGACCAGGGGCAGCAAGTCGCGGCAGGTGTGCCCGGTCAGGGACAGGTGCCGGACCCGGCGCACGGGGGCGTGGCGGTTTCCGGTCCGGCTGCCGGCGGTGCCGGGGTGGCCGAGGAGGGGCGGCACGACGCCGTCCCGCACGACCAGTCCGCCGATCACACTCCGCCCCAGCCGCATCCCACGAGTGCGCCGACCGGGCGTCGGCGGCGGGCCGTGGCGGCTCAGCCGGCCGACGGAGCCGGAGCGCAGGCGCCGGGTACGCCGGGTGCGGTGGCCGGTTCGCCGGTGCAGGGCGCTGGGCAGCAGGCTGCTGTGCCGACGGGTTCCGTGCCCGCGGGGGCCGTGCAGGGGGTTCCCGCGCAGCAGGACGTCACCGGTCAGGTTCCGGCGGGTCAGGCCGCTCCGGGGCAGGTCGCTCCCGGTACGGCCGTGCCGCCACAGGGCGTGGCGGTCCCGCCGCAGGGGAATGCCGCTCAACCGCAGGCCAACGCCGTTCATCCCCAGGGCAACGTGCCGCAACCGCAGGGCACCGCAGTCCCGCCCCAGGGCGTCGCCGTACCCCCGCAGGGCGTGTCCGTCCCCGCCCCGGGCGGTCTCGGGCACAGCGTGCAGGCCGCGGCCCTCCCGGGGCAGGCGCTTCAGCCCGTGTCCCCGAACCAGCCCCTCGGCGCACAGCCTCTGCCGCAGCAGGGCGTCGCCGCGCCGGAGCAGCAGACCTCCGCCGGTCAGCCGCTCCCCGCCGAGGCCGCTCCCGGACAGGGCACCCCGGCTCAGGGGACCGCTGCTCCGGGCAACCCCGTCCAGGTCACACCCGCCCCCGGAGCAGCGGTCCCCTGGGCCGGGGTGCCCTGTCCG
>NZ_MUKA01000290.1 GCF_002150735.1 Streptomyces africanus | reverse complement strand
GGGCGCGGGCCGTGCGGGTCGAGGCGCGGTCGCGGCTCCGTACGGGCGGCCAGGACGAAACCCCAGTCCCCGGGCGCCCGGGAGCGGTCGGCCGGGGTGCGGCCGGGGCCGGCGGCGAAACCGGCGTGGCGGCCGCCCGTGCCGTACGGGGCGGTGCGGAAACCGGCCGCGCGCAGGGTCGCCTCCACCGTCCAGAACACCCGAGGGCCGGCCGCGACGGGCCCGGCGTGCACCGCGAGCCGGCCGCCCGGGGCGAGCACGCGCCGCGCGAGGCCGTAGAACTCCTGCGAGTACAGCTTCGTACTCGCCGTGATGCCCGGGTCCGGCAGATCCGACAGGACGACGTCGTACGCCCCCGGGGGCGCTCCGCGCAGCCAGCCGAAGGCGTCCTGCTCCGTCACGCGCACGCGCGGGTCGCCGAACGCGTGCTGGTTCAACGCCGACAGGGCCGGGTCGGTGCGGGCCAGCCGCAGCACCTCCCCGTCGAGTTCGACGACGTCGACCCGTTCCACCCCGGGATGCCGCAGCACCTCGCGCGCCGCCAGTCCGTCACCGCCGCCGAGGATCAGCACGCGTGCGTGCGGTCCGGTCATGGCCGGGTGGACGAGGGCCTCGTGGTAGCGCAGTTCGTCGCGCCCGCTGACCCGCAGCCGGCCGTCGAGGAACAGGTCGGGGGGCCGGCCGTCCGTACCACCGGTGAGCACCACCTCCTGCACGCCGGTCTGGAGCGCCACGCGTACGTCGCCGCCGTACACCGCCTGCCGCGCGGCCCGTTCGAAGTCGTCGACGAGGACGGCGGCCGAGGCGAGGACCGCCAGCACGAGCACGTTGGCGGCCAGCAGCAGCCAGCGGGCGCGCCGGGTCAGGTCCCGGCGGAACAGGCCGAGGACCAGCGCGCCCCCGACGACCGCGTTGACGGCGCCGGTGAGCAGCGCGCCGGTCAGCTGCCCGAGGTACGGCAGCAGCAGGAAGGGGAAGGCGAGCCCGCCGACGAGCGCACCGACGTAGTCCGCGGCGAACAGGTCGGCCACCGCGCCGCCCGCGTCCTGGCGGCGGATGCGCTGGATCAGCTCCATCAGCAGCGGGACCTCGGCGCCGATGAGCAGCCCGGTCGCGAGGGAGAAGGCGACCAGGAAGCAGCGCGGCCCGCCGGCCCAGATCCCGCCCCAGTCGCCGGTCCAGGCGAAGACCGCGTACAGGGCCATCGCGCTGCACCCGCCGACCAGGGCGAGGGTCGCCTCGACCGCGCCGAAGCCGGCCGCGGCGAGCCCGCGCAGGCGCTTCGCGGCGAGGGAGCCGACGCCCATCGCGAAGACCATGACGGACAGCACGACGGACGCCTGGGTGACGGAGTCGCCCATCAAGTACGAGGCGAGGGCGACGAGTTCCAGTTCGTACACCAGTCCGCAGGCCGCGCAGACGAACACACCCGCGAGGACCAGGAACCGTCCGGTGCCGGGCCGGACGGGCAGCCGCGCCGGGCCGCGGGGGCCGTCCGGGGCGCTCCAGGGCGGCGGGGAACCGGGCGGGGCGGGCGCGTGCGGCTCGATCACGCTGCGACGTTACGTCACGTCTCCACTGCGGTCCGTCACCCACACGGGTGGTGCTGGTTTACCGAGGCCGGATAACGGTACGAGAACGGGTTCGCCGCGTTCGGGCCGTGCGGGGGGGCGCATTCAGTTGGCGGTGGCCGCCGCCGACGTCCGCACGCCCACCTTCGTGCGGGTCGCCACCAACTGCCCGTCCTGCGGGTACGCGTGCCAGGTCCGCCAGTGCACCTGGCCCTCGTGGTGCTGGGCCAGCAGTGCCGTGAAGGCGTGCGGGCTGCCGGGGAAGACGCCGGCCAGGCCGTGCGGGTGGTCGGAGACGAGGGCCAGCAACTCCTGGGCCCGGCCCGCGAAGGAGCCGGGTGAGAGGGCCTCGACCCGGGCCGCGAACTCGTACTCCCAGTCGCCCACCCGCTTGGCGACGCCGAGCGGGAGCGGGGTGCTGCTGCCCGGAAGGCACGCCACGGTCTCCGAGCAGGTGCCCCGCTCCTCCTCCAGCAGGACCTGGTGGGACGCGCCGAGGAGCCGCAACTGAAGTCTGACGCCTGCCAGTTCGAGGTCGAGCGTGGCCAGTGCGGGAAGCGGCTCGCGCCCCAGGGCCCAGGCGAGATCGGCCGCGCGGGTGTCGGTGTAGGAGGTGTTCAGGGTCGTGAGCATGGATCGGCTCCGCAAGCACACAAGGAGAGGGAGAGGGGTCCGCTGCACCCCGGTCGCACCGGGGGGATCGGCCCGGGGCAAACCGGTCGGCCGGTTTTGGGAAGGTGTCCGCAGAACGTCCGGGAGGCTGCGTCGGTGATGGAGAGGGAATCATGAACTGTGGCGCCGCAACAGCGTTTTTACCCAAGTTCGTGGGGTTTCCATCCCTCAGAGGGCTCCACAGCTCAACTGTTCAACCACGGCGTGCGCCGGCACCGGGGAGGCGTGCGCCGGTGCGCCGTGGTTCACGCCCGAAGCCGGACCGGACGGGCGCCCGGGCTTCGGGCGGGCCTCCGAAGTGCCCGCTTGACGGGCGCAGTTGCCGCGGTCACGCCTCGGTCCGACGGTCCACGGCCACAGTTGTCCTACAGGCATGCGAAGTTGCCAGAACGCACTCCGAGTCACAAGACAGAAGTTCGACGCGTACGTCGGACGGGAACCCCGAACAACAGGCAGAACCCCGGACAGCAGCCCGCACACGAACGCGGGGCCCGCCCCAGGTGCGGACCCCGCGTTCGGTGGTTGCGGCTTCCCCCGTCGGGAGCGCGGCCGACGTGTGTCAGCTGCCTCCGCCGCCGCAGCCGCCTCCTCCTCCACCCCCGCCGCAGGACGACCCGCCTCCGCAGGACGAGCCGCCGCCGCAGGAGTGGCCCCCGTGGTGTCCGCCGGACGAGCCGGAGTCCCCGCCCCCGGCCCACCAGCTGCCGCTGCCGCTGCCGCTGCTGCCGGCGGACGCTGCCCCGCGACGCGTCCTCTGCCCGGAACCGCCCCCGCGCGCCTTGGATACCAGCGCCCCGACCAGAACGACTCCGATCACCGCCAGGATGATGCCGACGACCATGGCGTCACCCTCCTTCCGTTTCCCCCGAAGCGGCCCCCCGTGGGCGCCTCGCTCTTGCGTGAACTGGGGATGCCCGCTGCCCGCCCGGCCCAAAGCAGAGTTGAGGAACTCCAGAGCTTCGGCGGAGGATGACCCGCATGACCTCCAGTGCGCGCCCCCTCCTCAACCGCCGGCTCGCCGAGTTCGGGACGACGATCTTCGCCGAGATGTCCGCCCTGGCCCTGAGCACCGGCGCCATCAACCTCGGGCAGGGCTTCCCCGACACCGACGGCCCCGAGGAGGTCAGGGAGGCCGCCGTGCGGGCGCTGCGGGACGGCCTCGGCAACCAGTACCCGCCGGGCCCCGGCGTCCCCGAGCTGCGCACCGCGATCGCCGCCCACCAGCAGCGGCGCTACGGACTGTCGTACGACCCGGACAGGGAGGTCCTCGTCACCGCGGGCGCCACGGAGGCCATCGCCGCCTCGCTGCTCGCCCTGCTGGAGCCGGGTGACGAGGTGATCGCCTTCGAGCCGTACTACGACTCGTACGCGGCGTGCATCGCGATGGCGGGCGGGCGCCGGGTGCCGGTCACGCTCCGCCCGGACGACGGCCGCTTCCGCCTGGACCTCGACGAACTGCGCGACGCCGTCACCGACCGCACCCGGCTGCTGCTGATCAACACCCCGCACAACCCGACCGGCACGGTCCTCACCCGCGCGGAGCTGGCCGCGATCGCCGAGCTCGCGGTGGAGCGGGACCTGCTCGTCGTGACGGACGAGGTGTACGAGCACCTGGTCTTCGACGACGCCGAACATTTGAGCATCGCCGCCTTCCCCGGGATGGCCGAACGGACACTGGTGGTGTCGAGCGCGGCGAAAACGTTCAGCGTCACCGGCTGGAAGATCGGCTGGATCTGCGGGGCGGCTCCGCTGATCGACGCGGTGCTCGCCGCCAAACAATTCCTCACCTTCGTGGGCGGCGGACCGTTCCAGCCCGCCGTCGCGCACGCGCTCACCCATGAACTCGAGTGGGTGGCCCGGTTGCGCACCAGACTCTCGGAGCAGCGGCTGCGCCTGTCCGCGGCGCTGACCGAGACGGGTTTCCGGGTACATCCGAGCGCGGGAAGCTACTTCGTCTGCGCCGATATCCGCCCCACGGGCGAGGACGACGGAATCCGGTTCTGCCGGGACCTGCCCGCACGACTCGGGGTCGCCGCGGTGCCGGTCAGTGTTTTCACCGACGATCCGGCCGCCTGGCGGCATCTCGTCCGCTTCACCTTCTGTAAGCGTCCCGAGACCTTGGACGAGGGCGTCCGGCGGCTACGAAAGGCGAGTGCCCGCCGGCCCCCCGGATAGCCGGCGCACCCCCGTGATCAGCGCGGCGCCCGCAGCATCCGGCCCGCCGCGTCGACAGCAGGACCGGAACTACCCGCATCGGCGACGAACACCGCGAAGGCCAGATCGTCCTGGATTCCGATGAACCAGCCGTGCGCGCTGCTGTTGTCACCGTATTCCGCGGTGCCGGTCTTCCCCAGCAGATTCGGTATATCGGTCAGCCGGGTGGCGGTGCCCGCGGTGACGGTTTCCCGCATCATGGTTTTCAGATCGCCGGTCACCGCGGCGGGCAGCGGCTGCGGGGTCCGGTCCGGTACGCCCGGCGAACCGGTCACCAGTACCGGAGCGGGCGCGCTCCCGTGTGCGACGGACGCGGCGACCAGCGCCATACCGAACGGTGAGGCCGTCACCTGGCCCTGGCCGATACTGGCCTCCACCCGCTCCGCCGGACTCTGCGCGACCGGAACGCTGCCGGTCACCGTGGTCAGCCCGGGCGTCACGTAGTCCACCCCGAGACCGAGCCGCTCGGCGGCGGTCCGCAGCGCGTCCGGAGGCAGCGTGACGGCGAGCCCGGCCATGGTGGTGTTGCAGGAGTGCGCGAACGCGGTATGCAGCGGGACCTGTCCCAGGTCGAAACTGTCGTCGTTGGGTATGCGGCGACCCTCGATATCGGCGACGCCGGGACAGGGCAGCACGGTGTCGGGGGTGGCGCGTCCCGCGTCCAGCACCGCGGCGGCGGTGACCGTCTTGAAGGTCGAGCCCGGCGGATACAGACCGGTGAGCGCTATCGCCCCCGCGCCGTCGGCGGCGGCATTCTGCCCGACCGCCAGGATCTCGCCGGTCGAGGGTCGTACCGCGACGATCGCCGCGGGGGTGCCGATCGGGTCCAGCGCGGTTTCCGCCGCCCGTTGCAGCCCGATATCGATAGTGGACCGGATATCGGCGGTGGGTCGCGGATCCGCGCCGGCGATACGCACCGTGCCGTCCGCGGTCTGCGCGCGCACCGCCCAGCCGGCGGCGTCGTCGGCCTGCTGCTGCCAGAGTTCGCTCAGCCCCGACAAGGTCGGGGCCGATATCGCCTTGTCGGTGGTCAGCAGCCGCGTCTGCGGGGCGAGAGTCACCCCGCGGACAGCGGTCAACGCGTCCCGCACCGGTGCGATATCGGCTTCGCGGAGGCTTATCGCCGTCACCGGTTTGCCCTGCGCGGCAGCCAGTTCGGCATCCAGGGAGGCCGGCGTGATCCCAGGGGCGAGCGGAGCGAGCAGGGCCGCCGCGGCGGCGGTATCGGCGCCCGGCGACAACTGGACGAGCGTCACCACCTGCTCGGTCATGAGCTCACCGCCCCCGGCGTCCAGGACCCGGGCGGGCTGCGGGTACACCGGTGCGTAGCTCAGCGGCCCGGTATCGAGCCCCGGCGCGACGGTGGCCGGGTTCCAGTGCACCTTCCAGCCGTCGTCGGTCTCGCCGGCGGTCCCGGTGGTCGTGTACTTCCATTCTTTGCCGCCGTCGGCCCCGAGTTTCCAGGTCGCTTCGAGGGTGAAGGTGTCCTCGTGCACCCCGGCGACCGCGAAGGTCGCCTCCTTGCCCAATCCGTCGTAGAGGGAGCCGAGCGTTTCACCGGCCTGCGCCGGATCATCGGTGAGCGCCGCGGCCACAGCGAGATCGTCGCTGTTCAGCGCCTCGGTGAAACGTTCGGCGACGGTGTCCGGCTCGGGCGGCGCGGAGGAGCAACCGGCCAGCGCCAGACCCAGGGCGGCCATGAGGACGACGAGTTTCCGATCGATGCGCACCGTTTCGACTGTATCGACCGGACGCGCGGCGGACGCGGATGGTCCACCTTCCGGTGTTGCGGATCGCATCGCCGGACCCGACCACGACCGTGCCCGGGCAAACCGGTTGCCCGCTACGCACCGGTGCCGAGATGATGGCGAGGTGAGTACCGCCGACCCGCCCGCACTGGCCCCCGGAATCGTTCCACCGCAGCGGATCGACCTCGGTGACCTCGTGGTACGGCGCTGGGAAACCGGAGATCTGACAGCCCAGTGCGAGGCGATCAACGCCTCGTTCGACCATCTCCATCCCTGGATGCCGTGGCTGCCCACGCCGCGCACCCTGGAGGAACAGCGAGTCTTCAACGATATCGCCGCCACCGGATGGCCGTCGGCCGACGGCGATTTCGGCTACGGCATCTTCGATACCGAAGGCACTCTGCTCGGCGCGGTAGGACTGCACGATCGAGTGGGACCCGCGGCCCTGGAGATCGGCTACTGGTGCCATATCGCGTATACCGGCCGGGGGATCATCACCCGCGCGGTCGCCGCGCTCACCGATGCCGCACTGCGGCTGCCCGGTATCGAGCAGGTACAGATCCGCTGCGACGCCGCCAACGAGCGCAGCGCCGCCGTACCCCGCCGCCTGGGCTACCGGCTGGACCGGACCGAGGTGCGCGAAGTGAGCGCACCGGCCGAAACCGGGCACGGGCTGGTGTTCGTTACGGGCGGTTGATCCGCGACCGGCCCGGTTACCGCGTCAGCGTGCGGGCGAACAGTTCGCGCAGTTCGCGAAAGTGCCGTTCCGCGCCCGCCTCCTGGTAGGCCGCGGTATCGGCCATGGTGTAGCCGTGTACCGCGTCCGGGTATACGGCAGTGCGGTGGTCGAGGCCGGCGTCTCGCAGCGCCGTGTCGAACACGGCGATCTGTTCGGGAGTGTTCGAGCCGTCGTTGTCGGCGTGTCCGGCCAGTACCGCCGCCCGGATGCCGGCGACCTCGAGATGCGGGCTGTCCGGTTCGTCGATGACTATTCCGCCGGCTTCGGCGGATCCACCGGGCATTTCGATCTCGACTGTCGGCACGATCGTGACCCTACCCAACATTTTCCGGCGAGCAGCGCGGCGCCCTCGCGCGGCAACGAATCAGGCCCGCAGTTCCTTCGCCGTGCCGAGCAGCAGCTCGACCGCGTGATCGACCACCTGGTCCAGGATTTCGGCGGGTTCGCCCTCGAACAGCCGGAACGAGGCGGTGACCCGACCCTCGACCGCGACAGCGAACCACACCGACCCCGGCTCCTGCCCGTCCTGCGGGTCGGGGCCACCGGCACCGGTCACTCCGACGGACAGTGTCGCGTCGAACAGCGTTCGCACCCCTTCGGCCATCGCCCGGGCCGACGGCTCGGAGACCACCGGCCCCTCCGGTACGCCGAGCACCCGGTGCTTCACCTCCCGGCTGTAGGCCACCACCGCGCCGCGGAACCACTCCCCCGAATTGCTCGCCGCGCCCAGCGCCGCCGCGAGCTGGCCGGAGGTCAGCGATTCCGCCACCGCCACCTGGAGACCCGTACGCTCGGCGATGGCAGCCAACTCCTCGGCGCGGTCATGGGCTCGCCCCAGTACAGCCGGCACAAGTACTCCTTCGGATTCGGATTCCGTCGACATCAGTACCCCACTTCCGCATGCCGTACCCCGCCGGTGACACCGCGAACAGTCCACGCGCCGCCCACCGCGATGCGCTGCCGTGCGGCCCAGGTCCGGGAACCGACCATTCCGTGCTGCAATACGCAGGACAGTTTAGACACGCGGGTACGCGGGCAGCCGACGGCGAATCCGCCGGGCGGGCCACCACCACCACCGCGCGCGACTTCGCCGACCCGCCCCGAGGCAACACAACCCCCGTCAGGGCCGGCGATCCGGGTACACCGGGACATCGTCGTCCCACGGCTGGCGCACGACCATATCGGCGACCCGCACCGAACCGCTCTCGAATTCTCCGGTCGCGGCGTCCACGAGCCGGTAACGCTGGGTCTGCCGATGGATCGGCTGCGCGTCCAGCAGCACCACCCGGACTTCCCCCGGCTCGAACCCGCAGCGCTGCTGCAGGGCGGCGATCAGTTGCTCGCTGTGCAGATGACCGTCGCCGAAGTTCCAGCCGAGCGCGGTGGAGCAGATGCGCTCCCCGTCGGTCAGGACGTAGTCGGCCTCGTCGTGACCGGCCATCGCGCGATGG
>NZ_MUKA01000034.1 GCF_002150735.1 Streptomyces africanus | reverse complement strand
CGGCAGCAGAGCCCACCCACCCGGCCGATCCTGCTCGCGATGCCCCGTCCGCCGCCCCGGCGCCTCCGTCGTTCGGCCCGCGGCGCCACGCGCCCGACCAGGCCCCGTCGTCGTCGGGTCGCCCTGACGTCGCGTCCGTGCCGCTGGACACACCCGCGGGAGCGCCCGGCGTGCCGCCAACCCGTCCGTCGCCCCACACCCCGCGGGACACGCCCTCGCGGCGGTCCAAGTCGGCCATCCGGGCCTGGAGTTCCGCGCAGCGCGCTGTCGCGCGTCGGTGGTCGTCTTGGGCCCAGGCGAGGTCGAGGCGGAGGGTGTCGGCCTGTTCGCGGGTGGGGGCGGTGGCGAGGAGGCGGGTCAGTTCCGTCTGGCGTTCGGCCGCGTACTTCTGTTCGCGGAGCATGACGTCGAGCCGGTCCCCGAGGGCGTCACGGCCACCGGGCCGGGCGTCGTACGCGGCGAGCGCGGCGGCGTGCAGGGCCCGGGCGCGTTCCGTCTCCGGGCCCGCGCCCCCCGGGCCGTACTGCCCGGCGAGGTCCTGCAGCAGCGCCTCGACCACGTCCCAGGGCGGCATCTCACGCCCGTCGAGACAGGCCCGCATGCCCTCGGGGTCACGCTGCCAGAACACCGCGCACCAGCCCCCGGACGGGTCCAGGCGTGCCAGCAGACCGTCCAGGTAATGCGCGAACTCCCGTACTTCCCTCGGGAGTCGATCCGCCGCCATCGCTCAACTCCCGCCCGACCGGAGCACTCCGCCCAGTAGGCAACACCAGTCGTGTTACAGCCGTGCTACGGGGAGTTTTCACACGCGGCGCAGCAGCCTCAGCGCAGCCGTCGTCAGACCGGCACCAGTACGCACCGCCCTGCCAGCTCGTCCATCGACAGCCCGAGCGCGCCCGCCAGCGCGGCCACGGTGAAGAAGGCGGGGGTCGGAGCCCGCCCGGTCTCGATCTTCCGGAGCGTCTCCGGGGAGATGCCCGCGCTAGCCGCGACCTCCGCCATGCTCCGGTCGCCACGCGCCGCACGCAGCAACCGGCCGAGCCGTTCGCCGCGTTCGCGCTCTTCGGGGGTGAGAGGGGTGCGCACCATGCCCCCATTCTAATACCGGTATAGTAATTGGCATGGTTGAGCTGAAGACCGATGTGTCGATCGAAGCGATGTACGAAGCGGGCCAGGTCGTCGCCCGCGCCCTGACGGCCGCACAGAAGGCCGCCGACGTGGGCGTCTCTCTGCTGGAGCTGGACGAGGTGGCGCACGACGTCCTGCGGGAGGCGGGAGCGACCTCGCCCTTCCTCGGCTACCGGCCGTCCTTCGCGCCGACCCCCTTCCCCGCCGTCCTGTGCGTCTCGGTCAACGACGCGATCGTGCACGGCATCCCGACCCCCTACCGGCTGCGCGACGGCGACCTGGTCTCCATCGACTTCGGCGCGGAACTGGGCGGCTGGGTCGGCGACTCGGCCCTCAGCTTCGTCGTGGGCACCCCGCGCCCGGCCGACCTGCGCCTGATCGAGACCGCCGAGCGCGCCCTCGCGGCCGGCATCGAGGCCGCCGTCGTCGGCAACCGCATCGGCGACATCGCCCACGCGATCGGCACCGTCTGCCGCGCCGCGGGTTACGGCATCCCCGACGGTTTCGGCGGCCACGGCATCGGCCGCCGGATGCACGAGGACCCCGGAGTGCCGAACGAGGGCAGGCCGGGGCGTGGGATGCGCCTGAGGCACGGCATGGCGCTGGCGATCGAACCCATGGTCATCGCGGGCGGCATCGACACCTTCCATCCGGCCCCCGACGGCTGGACCCTGAAGACGGACGACGGCTCCCGCGCGGCCCACGCGGAGCACACGGTCGCGATCACGGACGCGGGGCCGAGGATCCTGACCGCACGCTGAGACCATCCTGACCGCACGCTGAGACTGCCGGGATTATCCAGGTATGCCCCGAAGGTGCCCCTTGTCCGCGATCGTGCGAAGGTGTTCTACGAGCGCGCCCCAGGTGTAACGGGCTGCCACCCGGGTTACCCGACCCCGGCACGTCGACCAGCGAGGGCGTCCCCCGCCCGCGCGCCGGGGACGCCCTCGCTGGTCGA
>NZ_MUKA01000289.1 GCF_002150735.1 Streptomyces africanus | reverse complement strand
ACCGACGCCGTCCGGGCGGCGGCCCGGTGCGGCGGGGACACGGCAGCGGCACCGTCGACGCCGTGAGCCTCGATGCCGTGAGCGCTCATGCCGTGAGCTTTCCACTCCGCCGTCCCGGAACCACCCAACGAGGTACCTGTCTTGAACGCCATCCCCAAGCCCGACGACCAGGCCACGACGCCGGGGCGTGGCCCTGCTGATGTCCGGGGGGTGGGGGAGTGGGCGAGCCCTGCGAACTCGGTGAACCCGGCGCATCCATCGCCGCCCGGCACCTCCGACCTCTTGGGGCACCCCGACCCGCACAGGGTCGCCCAGGCAGCAGCCGTGGAGACGCTGTTGCGCTGCTGGGTCCGCGAGACCGACCAGCCCGCCCCCGCCGACGGGGTTCTGCGCATCCCCCTGCCCGCCAGCGGCACGGCCCTGCTGGCCCCCGTCCGCTACTGGTCCCCGACGGGCTGGCACCGTTTCGGTCTCCCGCGCATGGCTGACGCTCCCGACCAGGCCCCACCGGCCGATGCCGTCACGATCGCCGCCCTGCTCTCCAGGGAAACGTCCGCAGACGGCCACGGCC
>NZ_MUKA01000288.1:592-893 GCF_002150735.1 Streptomyces africanus | reverse complement strand
GCCACGGAAGCGCGGCCCCGCCATCACATTGGACAGCACCGTACGCCAGGGGAAGGTGGCGTCCTGCTGGAAAACGAAGCCGACCTTGTCGCTGACGCCGCGCACCGGCTCCCCGGCGACCGTCACCTCGCCCTCGGTGGGCTCCTCCAGGCCGCTGACCAGGGTCAACGTGGTCGACTTGCCGCAGCCCGTGGGACCGACGACCGCGACGAACTCCCCACGCCCGACCGTGAGATCCAGGTCCCGGACGGCCGTGTGCAGGCCTCCCGACGGGGTCCTGAACGTCTTGCTCGCGCCCCGC
>NZ_MUKA01000288.1:0-566 GCF_002150735.1 Streptomyces africanus | reverse complement strand
GTCCTGGTCGTGGACGACGACTTCCGTGTCGCCGAGATCAACGCGAAGTACGTGGGAAGAGTTCCCGGCTTCCGGGTGGCGGCTCGCGCGCACAGCGCTGCCCAGGCTCTGTCGGCGGTGCAGCGCGGAGGGATAGATCTTGTTCTGCTGGACCACTACCTCCCCGACGGGACGGGCCTCGAACTCGTCCACCGCATGCGGGAACAGGGGCACGGCACCGACGTCATCATGATCACTGCGGACGGCGACGTGGCGACGATCCAGGCCGCCATGCGCCTGGGCGCCCTGCACTACCTGGTCAAACCGTTCACTTTCGCCGCGCTGCACACCCGCCTGGAGTCCTACGCCGCCCTGTGTCGCACCGTCGAGCGGGTCGGCGGCGGCCGCGGCATCGCCGTCCAGGAACAGGTCGACCGGATCTTCAGCGCCCTGCGCACCACCCCGGCCCTCGCGTCGCCGGGGCTGCCGAGCGGCCACTCGGAGCCGACGACGGAACTGATCTGCCGCGTCCTGCACCATGCCGACCACCCGCTCTCCGCCCACGAGGTCGCCGCCGAGACCGGCCT
>NZ_MUKA01000287.1 GCF_002150735.1 Streptomyces africanus | reverse complement strand
CAGGCGCCGGGTGAAGACCTCGGCGATCAGGGCGGGCGTGGTGCCCCGGGGCTGCTGGCCGCGCAGCCACCGGGTGACGGATGTCTTGTCGTATCTCAGATCGAGCCCGTGTTCGAGACCGAGCTGGTCCACGCGACGGGCGAGACCCGCGTTGGAGAACCCCGCTTCTGCGATGAGCGCGGCGAGCTGTCGGTTGGGGGTGCGCTGCGCGGGTCGTTCCGTCATGGTGCGGTGCGGTCTCCTGCCTTCCGGTGCTGGTGATCTGCCGGATTGCCTGTGAGCAGGCCTTTTGGCTTGCTGGACGGCGCGAATGTAGCGGAGAGTAAACACCCCATCACACATTTTCGCGGACATTCATCCGATCGTGTGAGGATTGGCCCCAGGACTGACGTGGCCGGGCCGGACGTACAGTGGCTGGGGCGCGATACGTGCCTGACACACCCGTCCTAGGGAGGCGCTTGCCGTGAGTGAGTTGCGGTTCGTCCGCATGGGGTTCGGTGACGAGGCCGTCGAGTACCAGGAGGCGTGGGACGAACAGCGCCGGGTGCACGCGGCGCGCTTCGCCGACGAGGTCCCCGACACCGTGCTGCTCCTGGAGCATCCCCCGGTCTACACGGCCGGACGGCGCACGGCGGACAACGAGCGGCCCCTCGACGGCACGCCGGTCATCGACGTGGACCGCGGCGGCAAGATCACCTGGCACGGCCCCGGCCAGCTGGTGGGCTACCCGATCCAGAAGCTGCCGCGCCCGGTGGACGTCGTGGCGCATGTGCGCCGCCTCGAAGAGGCCCTGATCCGCACCTGTACGGAGTTCGGCCTGGAGACGACCCGGGTCGAGGGCCGCAGCGGGGTGTGGGTGCTGGGGGACCCGGTCGAACAGCGCCCCGCGCTCGGCGGCCTGGCCCTGGACTTCGACCCGCGGCTGCACGACGAGGAGTTCGACCCGCGCCTGAACGGCCCGGAGTACGCGCCCTCCAACGCGGGCCAGCGCCGCGAGGACCGCAAGATCGCCGCGATCGGCATCCGCGTGGCCAAGGGCGTCACCATGCACGGCTTCTCGCTCAACGTGAACCCGGACAACAAGTGGTTCGACCGGATCATCCCGTGCGGCATCCGTGACGCGGGGGTCGCCTCCCTGGCGAGCGAACTGGGCCGCGACGTGACGATCGAGGAGGTCCTGCCGGTCGTCGAGCGGCACCTGCGGGACGTCCTGGAGAACGCCGAGCTGAAGCCGCGGGAGATCGAGAAGGCGCCGGCGGCATAAAACGGGCTGTGGAGGGGCTGGCACCACACACAGGCATTCAAATCAACGGGCGTACCCTTGAGGACGCCGAAGAATCAAACGCTAGGGAGCCGGTCGTGTCCGCAGTCGCACCCGACGGACGCAAGATGCTGCGCCTGGAGGTCCGCAACAGCCAGACCCCCATCGAGCGCAAGCCCGAGTGGATCAAGACCCGGGCGAAAATGGGCCCCGAGTACACCAAGATGCAGAACCTCGTGAAGAGCGAGGGGCTGCACACGGTCTGCCAGGAAGCCGGCTGCCCCAACATCTACGAGTGCTGGGAGGATCGCGAGGCCACGTTCCTCATCGGCGGCGACCAGTGCACCCGGCGCTGCGACTTCTGCCAGATCGACACCGGCAAGCCCGAGGCGCTCGACCGCGACGAGCCGCGCCGCGTGGGTGAGTCCGTGGTCACCATGGACCTGAACTACGCCACGATCACCGGCGTCGCCCGCGACGACCTGGAGGACGGCGGCGCCTGGCTGTACGCGGAGACGGTCCGCCAGATCCACCAGCAGACGGCGGACCGCGAGGCCGGCCGGACGAAGGTCGAACTGCTCGCGCCCGACTTCAACGCCGTCCCGGAGCAGCTCGCCGAGGTCTTCTCCTCCCGCCCCGAGGTCTTCGCGCACAACGTCGAGACGGTCCCGCGGATCTTCAAGCGGATCCGCCCCGGCTTCCGCTACGAGCGCTCCCTGAAGGTCATCACCGAGGCCCGCGACTACGGCCTGGTCACCAAGTCGAACCTCATCCTCGGCATGGGCGAGACCCGCGAGGAGGTCAGCGAGGCGCTCAGGCAGCTGCACGACGCGGGCTGCGAGCTGGTCACCATCACGCAGTACCTGCGGCCCTCCGTGCGCCACCACCCGGTGGAGCGCTGGGTCAAGCCGCACGAGTTCGTGGAGCTGAAGGAGGAGGCCGAGCAGATCGGCTTCTCCGGTGTGATGTCGGGTCCGCTGGTGCGGTCCTCGTACCGTGCCGGGCGGCTCTACCGGATGGCCATGGAGCAGCGGGACGCGCGCATCGCGGCCCAGGCCGTCTGACGAACCGTCACCGCCCTTACCCGCCAAGGGGCGAGACAAACGTGTGAATTCGCGCACAAGACACTACCCGCCGGTAACGGCCGAATGGACGCGGTCCTGACCGTCCTCGCAGATGAGGGCGTATGTCAGGACCGCGTCGGCGTTCCACGGATCCCCGCCGGGGCTTCATGGGTGTTTGACCGGTCGGACACGCCCTGGTAACACCAATCAGTAACGCTGGACTCACAGCACGTACACCGCTCCCGAGGGGGGACCTGACCCATGCAGGCCGCGCCCGTTCGCGCCACCGCGATTCCGTCTTTCACCACCGCCCTGCGTGCCGTCGAGTCGCTGCTGCTCAGCAGCGGTCAGCGCACCGCCCGCCGCAACGCCTGGACCTCCGTGCTGGAGGACCGCCGTCGCGCCAAGGACCGGGTCGAGGCGCAGCGCGTCCTCGAGCAGTCCGTCTCCCGGTCCGTCTCCGTCCACCCCTGAGCCCGCTCTCCTCCCCCGCGAGCCTCCCCGCGGACACTGCCGTCGGAGGCGCTTGTGGGGCCACGTAGACTTCGTGGCATGGCGAGGAAGGAACCTGCAGCGGACGCTGCGAACCCCGGGCGACTGAAGCAGATCGCCCTGACCTACAAGATGACCCGCAAGGCCGACAAGAAGATCGGTCTTGTACTCGCGGCAGTCGGAATCGTCACCTTCGGTGTCTTCCTCGCGATCGGTTTCTTGATCGGTCACCCCATCTATCTCGGCATCCTGGGCCTCCTGCTCGCCTTCCTCGCGTCGGCGATCGTGTTCGGGCGCCGGGCCGAGCGGGCCGCCTTCGGGCAGATGGAGGGCCAGCCCGGTGCCGCGGCGGCGGTGCTCGACAACATCGGCCGGGGGTGGACGACGACCCCCGCGGTGGCGATGAACCGCAACCAGGACGTGGTGCACCGCGCGGTCGGCAAGGCCGGCATCGTGCTGGTCGCCGAGGGCAACCCGAACCGGGTGAAGTCCCTGCTCGCCGCCGAGAAGAAGAAGATGAACCGCATCGTCGCGGACGTCCCGGTGCACGACCTGGTGGTGGGCACGGGCGAGGGCCAGGTCGAGCTGAAGAAGCTGCGCACGACCATGCTGAAGCTGCCGCGCGTGCTGACCGGCCCGCAGGTCACCGCCACCAACGACCGGCTGCGCGCCCTGGGCGACCTGATGAGCAACATGCCGCTGCCGAAGGGGCCGATGCCCAAGGGCATGCGGATGCCGAGGGGCGGCGGGCCGAAGGCGCGCTGACCGCCCGCTCACGACACATGAAGGGGCGCCCGGATCACTCCGGGCGCCCCTTCTTCGTTCGTCTTCGGCGGTGTCAGATGCGGACCTCGACCGTGCCCGCCAGCCGGTCGTGCAGGCCACGGCCGTCACGGTCCCAGATCAGGGCGGGGATCGCGAGGAAGAGCAGGACCGTACGCAGCACCGCGCGCCAGGGGCTGACCCGGCCGGTGTCCAGGGCGACCACCCGCAGGCCGAAGAGCCGCTTGCCCGGCGTGAAGCCGAGCGTACCGACCGTGAAAACCATCAAGGCGAACATGATGAGCGGCGCCCAGATCTGGGCCGCTGCGTTGTAGCTCTGGGTGATGAGACCGTATGCGATCAGGAGGCTCAGGCCCCAGTCCACGGCGAGGGCGCCGAGCCGCCGCCCCGGACGGGCGATCGAACCGGGCCCCTCCTCGGGCAGACCGAGCTGCTCACCCCGGTATCCGAAGTCGACACCGGCCTCTTCCGCCGCCGCGCGGGGCCCGGAAAGCCACGATCCGAGTGCTTGCCTGTTGTCCACCCGTCCACGGTACTGCGCCCGGAAATGACCAGGGCACGGCGGGGTGCGTCGGGGCTAGGGTGGGAGCCGAGCCGGTTAACTTGTGCGAAACAAATGAGTCACGCCCGAGAAACCACCCGTCCCTAGGGTCGAGGTCAGCGTGTGCCACCCGCACTGGCAGCACGAACGAACTACCACCCCGGCGGGACGGTCGGGAGTAGGAGGAGCTGGATGTTCCAGAACGCCGACGAGGCCAAGAAGTTCATCGCGGACGAGGACGTCAAGTTCATCGACGTCCGCTTCTGCGACCTGCCGGGCGTGATGCAGCACTTCACGGTGCCTGCCGAGGCGTTCGACGCGGACGAGGAGCTGGCCTTCGACGGCTCGTCCATCCGCGGCTTCCAGGCCATCCACGAGTCCGACATGGCGCTGCGCGCGGACCTGTCGACCGCCCGGGTCGACCCGTTCCGCCGCGACAAGACGCTGAACATCAACTTCTTCATCCACGACCCGATCACGGGCGAGCAGTACTCCCGTGACCCGCGCAACGTGGCGAAGAAGGCCGAGGCCTACCTCGCCTCGACCGGGATCGCCGACACGGCGTACTTCGGCCCCGAGGCCGAGTTCTACGTCTTTGACTCCGTGCGCTTCGCGACCACCGCGAACGAGTCCTTCTACCACATCGACTCCGAGGCCGGCGCCTGGAACACCGGTGCCGTCGAGGACAACCGTGGTTACAAGGTCCGCTACAAGGGCGGCTACTTCCCGGTCCCGCCGGTCGACCACTTCGCCGACCTGCGCGCCGAGATCTCCCTGGAGCTGAACCGGGCCGGCCTGCAGGTCGAGCGCCAGCACCACGAGGTGGGCACCGCCGGCCAGGCCGAGATCAACTACAAGTTCAACACGCTGCTGGCCGCCGCCGACGACCTCCAGCTCTTCAAGTACATCGTGAAGAACGTGGCGTGGAAGAACGGCAAGACGGCGACCTTCATGCCGAAGCCGATCTTCGGTGACAACGGCTCGGGCATGCACGTCCACCAGTCCCTGTGGTCGGGCGGCTCCCCGCTGTTCTACGACGAGGCCGGTTACGCGGGCCTGTCGGACACCGCCCGCTACTACATCGGCGGCATCCTCAAGCACGCCCCGTCGCTGCTGGCCTTCACCAACCCGACGGTGAACTCGTACCACCGTCTGGTCCCGGGCTTCGAGGCGCCGGTGAACCTGGTCTACTCGCAGCGCAACCGCTCCGCGGCCATGCGTATCCCGATCACGGGCTCGAACCCGAAGGCCAAGCGCGTCGAGTTCCGCGCGCCCGACTCCTCCGGCAACCCGTACCTGGCGTTCTCCGCGCTGCTCCTCGCGGGCCTGGACGGCATCAAGAACAAGATCGAGCCGGCCGAGCCGATCGACAAGGACCTCTACGAGCTGGCTCCCGAGGAGCACGCGGGCGTCCCGCAGGTCCCGACCTCGCTCCCGGCCGTCCTCGACTCCCTGGAGGCCGACCACGAGTTCCTCCTCCAGGGCGACGTGTTCACGCCGGACCTGATCGAGACGTGGATCGACTACAAGCGCACGAACGAGATCGCGCCGCTTCAGCTGCGTCCGCACCCGCACGAGTTCGAGCTGTACTTCGACGTGTAAAGATCAACAGGGCTCTACGCTCGCGGTTCCCTCTGCGGACCCTCTGCCAGTCCGCAGAGGGTCCGCAGTTTTGTTGATCACGGGGCCCATGACCCGCTCGACAGCGGCCCGGGTCGACTCGTCGGAGTCGGGCCAGAGGTGACTGTACGTATCGAGGGTCGTCTTCGCGGAGGAGTGCCGTAGCCGGTGCTGCACGATCTTTACGTCGCTGCCACCCGCAATGAGCATCGAGGCGTAGAAGTGCCGGAGGTCGTGGAAGCGGAAACCCTCGGGCAGGCCGGCGACCGTCTTCCGGATCCGCCGCATGTGCCGCTCGACCTTCCACGGCCCCAGCTGGACGCCGTCGTCGTCCGGCACGACCCACCCGTCCTCGCGGCCGTCGAGTAGCCGCTTCAGCTCCCCCACGAACGCGTCGGGGATCGGGACCGCGGTCATGCTCATCTCGGTCTTGAGCGGCTCGGCCGGGTACTGCACGGCGGGTGTGATGACCCGCGCGTCGAGGTCGACGTCCTGAACCCGGAGCCCGCACACCTCGGCGACGCGGAGGCCGGCGAACGCCCCGAGCAGCAGCGCGGGCCGGTACTTCGCCTCGGCCGCCTCGTACAGCGCCCAGAACTGCGCCTCGGTCGCCACGTAGGGACGCTGCTTGCCCGCCCCCGGAGTCGTGCGCCGGCTGCACGGGTTGCTCGCCAGCTTCCGGGCGCCCACGGCGTCCGTGAGGATCTGCGACAGCCGGGCGTGCAGCGCGAAGCGATACGACTGCGACAGCCCCTCGCGCTTCAGCTTCGCCATCCACTGCTTCACGGCCATCTCGTCGACCGCCATCAACGGCAGCGGGCCGAACTCCCTCCGGATCCGGGCCACATGCACGCGGGCCTGCCGCTCCGTGGACTCCCGGTGCGCATAGCTGTCGAGCCAGGCGTCGCACCACGTGTCCATGGACATCTTCTGGCTCTTCGGGTCGACGTAGTTGCCGGTAACCAGCGCGGCCGTCACCTCGTCGAGCCACCGCTCAGCGTCGACCTTCCGGGCGAAGTGCTTCGCGTGCTCCTTACCGGCCAGGTCCCGGTACCGGGCCCGCCACTTACCGTTCGGCCTCTTCGCAATGCTCTTGCTGGCCACCCTCTACCCCTTCGTCGTTCGTCACCGGAGCACGACCACGCGGCCCCTACCGGGCGTCCCGCGGCCTGCTCCGTCTTTGCCCAACCCCTTCGCCACGGCGTCGACACGGCACTGCCAGGCGAGCACAGCCGCCACGGCTGCGTCGATCTTCCGGGAGGACTCCGGGTGTTCCTTCATGATCTGGATGCCCGAACGGGACTCCCTGCGCCGGGCGTTCAGGACGTGCCTGGTCAGCACGCTAGAGCCGTCGTGTGACAGCTCGTGGTCGACCACGGAAGACCGGAACTTCTCCAGGGCGCGCACGATGAGGTTCGAGCGGCCACCGGTCATCCACCACTCGATCGGATGCGTCATGGACGCCTTCACCTTGAGGCGACGGCCGTACTTCGCCTCCCAGCTGGCCACGTGCGATTCCCACTTGGCGGGGTCGGCGTACATCCCGACCACCCGGTAGCGCTTGAAGGCGTCCGCCACGGTGGCCAGTACCTCGGTCGTGGGCACCTCCCAGTCGCGGCCCTGCGGCCCGTCAGGCTGCTCCCAGCAGCCCAGGAGGAACAGGTGCCCGTCGTGGACGCGGCAGCCCACCAGGGCCGTAGCGTCCGTGACCGCATGGGAGCGGCGGCGGGAGCCGTCGAACCCGAGCACGACCGTCTCCTTGTCGGCGAGCACCTTGTCGACGTCCGTGACCGCGGACCACTCCGGCTGAGAGATCCAGCTGTCGGAAGCGTGCGTGATCTGCCCGAGGTAGAAGCGGCGTGCATCCTGCGGATCGGTGTCCGGGTCCCATATCTCCGCGGCGACCCGCTCCAGATTCACCCAGCCGCCCGCGGTCGCCGCGGAATCGCCGTAGGCGTAGGCCAGACCCCGCATCAGCGACTCGCGGTCGCCCAAGTCGGTGTCGGCAGGCGCCTCACGGTGGTCGTACAGCAGGCCCTCGTCGCGGGCGCGGCCCTCCCTGATGCGCTTGTAGAACTCGGCGGAGTTCTCGGCGACGCTGCCGACGCCGGGCACGTAGGCGTTCGGGGACTCCACGGACGTCCCCCCGGTCTTGCCGAGGTTCCGGCGCAGGGTGGCGGCCAGCCTTACGCCGCCGTTCGACACGCGCCACTCCTCGGTCTGGTCGAGGACGCACCACACGGGCCGGTTGCCCTCGCGGCTCGTCGCCGCCGAGGTGACGAACTCGATGCGGCCCTGGGGGAGGTTGACGAACGTGTCCAACGGCTCGATACCCGGGTAGTCGTCCATCACGGGCCCCTCGCGGAGCATCTCCAGCAGCGGCGCCCATGCGTTTTTCGTCTGGTCCTCGGAGACGGCCGCCAGCTGCAGCCACGGCGTGCGCAGCGTCGCCCACGGGCGGCCCACCGGCTCCCCGTTCGCGTCCCAGCCGTCCGGGACGACGTCCGCGAGGGCCTCGGCGCACGTGAGGGCCGCCAGCAGCGGCGACTTGCCCCACCCCTTCACCCGGCTCAGGACGGCCCGCCTGTAGCGACGCTGCCCCGTCCGCGGGTCGATGGCGTACAGGTTCAGCACGAATTGGGCCTGCTCGCGCGTCAGCCGGAACGGCTCGTACTCGGCACGGTCCGGGGCGGCGAGGTAGGCGTGCATCCAGTTGATGACCTGGTGTCCCAGCGTCGGCAGCTCACCCTTGTATCTAGGCCCCCGCCACGGCATCCGTCCCACCCCCCGGAAGCACCTTCAGGTCGCCGAACTGGTCCTCGGAGGCCTGCTCGGGCGCCCTCTTGGAGTCGGCTTCGTCGGCCTGGGCGAACTGCATGCGCAGCCTCGCGCGGTCCTCCGGGGTGGCGCCGAACTTGGCGACGCGCAGCCGGAGCTCGGCGCCGGCCGTCGCCTCCCCGTTCCAGTGCCGGGCGTGCACCAGGGCCGTATCCCGCAGGAACGACCAGTCCGTACTGGTGAAGTGCTCAGCCTGCGGGCTCGCCTTCCACATCTCCCACCACTCCAGCGTGGCCGCGGGCCACGGAACCTCGACCATCTCGTCGCCCTGGCGGGCGCGCAGGGGCGGCAGCTCGGGCGCCTCGGCCTGCTCGAACCGCAGGACGGTCTGCGGGTGCGCGTCCTTACGGTGGCCGGCGCGGCGCCGGGGGTCCTTCGGGGCGGGTCCACGACCAGCCATAGCGGTTCCTCTCGTTCAAGATCCAAAAGCCCCAGACCCGGGGCCGCAGACGGCGTCTACACGGCCCGAGCCCTGAAGATCACGGGGGGCGGGGGTGGGCCCCCAGGGTGCTCGGGGTGCCCCGGACGGGGCCACGGTCATCCGTCCGGGGCGTTCGACGCTGGAGCGGGCGAGAACGGTGAAGACTCCCGCTCCATGGGTTCGACGCTTGCCTGTGACTCGCAAGATCGATGCCTTTGACGCCGAAGATCAGATGCCTTGCTCAGGCTGCGTCGCCGCCGTCGAGGACCGTGTCGGCGAGTGCGTCGACCTGGTAGTCGGACAGTCCCTGCACCTCGTCGGGTGCCATGACCGAGTAGGTCATGGCACCCGACGAGGT
>NZ_MUKA01000286.1 GCF_002150735.1 Streptomyces africanus | reverse complement strand
CAGCGTCCTCGCTGTGTTTTTTCAAAGGAACCTCGCCCCAGCAGATGCTGGAGACGGGGTATCAACATATCTGGCGTTGACTTTTGGCACGCTGTTGAGTTCTCAAGGAACGGTCGCTTCCTTTGTACTCACCCTCTCGGGCTTTCCTCCGGGCGCTTCCCTTCGGTCTTGCGTTTCCGACTCTATCAGATCGTTTTCTCGACCCGATTCCCTGTCGGCGGGATTTGCCGGGCGGCCTTGGCTTTCGCTCGTCGGCCTTTCGACATTCACTACGTTAACCGATTCGCCGTCCAACTCATAATCGAGTCCGTCGGCGCCGAATTCAGGCATGCGAGCACGCCGAATTCGCCCCTGCTGAGGGGGAGTCGTTAGGTAGTGGGTTGGCCGCTTCCGGCTGCTGGCGAACGCCGTACCCGGGTCAAGCGGCTCGGGCTACATTACGCATCTTGCGGGGACGCGTCAACTCCGGCGGCGCCTTGGGACATGGGCCCGATACGGGCTCACCGTTGGATCGTTGGCGCTCCAGAAGCGCCAGGGATGGATGTCGCCGTTGCCTCCCTCGCCCGCGACTCCGGTGCGTGGTCCGTTGCGGACCTGGTCACGCGGTACGGGCGTGCCCGCGAGGACCTTCATGGGTGTGTCACCGGAGGTGCAGGCGTCCGTGCCGTTCAGGGAGCGGTCCACGCCCAGGGCCGTCGCCAGGCGGGCCGGGCCTTTGGCCAGTTCCTTGTCGTTGCGGGCCGAGAGTCGACGGGTGCGGGCCAGTTCGGCGCCCTCGATGATCTCGCCGGCGCGGAGCAGGACCGCGCTCGCCTTGCCCTCGGGGCCGCACACCAGGTTCATGCAGAACCACATGCCGTAGGTGAAGTAGACGTAGACGTGCCCGGGGGGACCGAACATCACGTCGTTGCGGGCCGTACGGCCGCGATAGGCGTGTGAGCCGGGGTCGTCTGCACCGTCGTAGGCCTCTACCTCTGTGAGGCGGAGGGCGATCGGACCGTCCGGGGTGGTGCGTACCAGGATGCGGCCGAGGAGGTCGGGGGCGACATCGAGGACGGGCCGGTCGAAGAACTCCCTGGGCAGGGGCGTACGGTCGGGGCTCGCGATCATGCCGTCCGAGGGTACTGGAGACGGGTGGTGCGGCGGGGTGGCCTCAGGGCACCGGCCTTGCCAGGGTGAGGGCGTGGAACCGGCCACGGCCGGATCGCGTTTGTAGGGATCAGGGATTCACCCGTAGTGGGCGAGAGGGAGAGACATGGCGTTCAAGAAGCTGCTCGCGAGCCTGGGGGCCGGCGGGGCTTCGGTCGAGACGGTGCTGCACGAGGTCAACGTCGTCCCGGGCGGTGTCGTCCAGGGTGAGGTGCGGATCCAGGGCGGTTCCGTGAACCAGCAGATCGAGGGGCTCTCGGTCGGGCTCCAGGCCAAGGTCGAGGTGGAGAGCGGCGACCAGGAGTACAAGCAGGACATCGAGTTCACGAAGTCCCGGCTGGGCGGGGCGTTCGAGCTTCAGGCGAACGCGGTGCACGCGGTGCAGTTCGGGCTGGAGATTCCGTGGGAGACGCCGATCACGACGATCGACGGGCAGGAACTGCGCGCGATGCACATCGGGGTCTCCACGGAGCTGGAGATCGCGCGGGCGGTGGACTCCGGTGACCTGGACCCGATCAAGGTGCACCCGCTGCCGGCGCAGAAGGCGATCCTGGACGCCTTCATCCAGCTGGGCTTCCGTTTCAAGAACGCGGACATGGAGCGCGGGGTCATCCGGGGTACGCGGCAGAAGCTGCCGTTCTACCAGGAGATCGAGTTCTACCCGCCGCAGCAGTACCGGGGGCTGAACCAGGTCGAGCTGAGCTTCGTGGCGGACGCGCACGCCATGGACGTGGTGCTCGAGATGGACAAGAAGCCGGGGCTGTTCAGCGAGGGCAGCGACACCTTCCGGTCCTTCCAGGTCGGTCTCAACGACTACCAGGGGACCGACTGGGCCGCGTACCTCAACCAGTGGCTCTCCGAGGTCGGCAGCAAGCGCAACTGGTTCTAGGAAAGGCCCTAGGCTCGGGGGCAACTGCAAGAACCGATCAGGAGGTACCGAGGTGACCGAGCTCAAGCGGCGGCCGCTCCCCCACGACTTCCATCCGCCCGTGCCGTCGTTCACGGTGACGAGCGAGGACGTCCAGGAGGGTGCGACGCTCAAGGACGCTCAGGTCCACGCGGCCGGCAACACCTCGCCGCAGCTGCGGTGGGAGGGCTTCCCGCCCGAGACCCAGAGCTTCGCCGTGACCTGCTACGACCCCGATGCCCCGACGGGCAGTGGGTTCTGGCACTGGGTGCTGTTCGACATCCCGGCGTCGGTGACCGAGCTGCCGGTGGGCGCGGGCAGCGGGAAGTTCGAGGGGCTGCCCGAGGGCGCGATCCACGCCCGTAACGACTACGGCGGCAAGGAGTTCGGTGGGGCCGCGCCGCCGCCCGGGGACGGGCCGCACCGGTACGTGTTCACGGTGTACGCCGTGGACCAGGAGAAGCTCGGTCCGGACGCGGACGCTTCGCCTGCCGTCGTGGGCTTCAACCTGCGGTTCCACACGATCGCGCGGGCTCAGCTGATCGGTGAGTACGAGGTGCCCGCCGAGGGCTGACGAGCCGCCCCCGCGATCCCGGCGTTCACGGAACGTTTGCCCGCTCCTGGTCTTGGAATTGATCAGGAGCGGGCATTTTTGTTGCCGGGGGTCGCGGGGGTCACCCCCCGTAGGAGCAGCAGATATTGCGTTGTCCATCTCGGCGTGCCCGGCCAGAGTTGATCCCAGCCCGCCAGGGGGTGGGCCGGTGCACACGGGAGGTGGGCTGGTATGCGGGACACGCTGGTACTCAACGCGAGCTTCGAGCCGCTGTCGACGGTGACGCTGAACCGAGCCGTCGTTCTGGTGCTTCAGGACAAGGCCGTCGTCGAGCAGGCCCACCCCGAACTGCGGATGCGGGGAGCCGCGGTCGACATACCGGCGCCCCGTGTGATCAGGCTCTGCCAGTACGTACGGGTGCCCTTCCGAAGACGAGCGCCGTGGTCGAGGCGGGGTGTGCTGGTCCGGGACCGGCACCGGTGCGCGTACTGCGGGAGGCGGGCGACGACCGTCGACCACGTGGTGCCGCGTTCGCGGGGTGGGCAGGACACCTGGTTGAACACGGTGGCGTCGTGTGCGGAGGACAATCACCGTAAGGCCAATCGGACTCCGGCGGAGGCGGGGATGCCGCTGCTGCGGCAGCCGTTCGAGCCGACTCCGGCGGACGCGATGCTGCTGGCGCTGGGGCAGGACGATTTCGACGCGCTGCCGGAGTGGCTGGCCCAGCCCGCCGCCTAGCCTGGCTGTCGCATGAAGGGGGCCCGCTTCCTCTGGGAAGCGGGCCCCCTTCATGCGTGCCGGGTCAGTCGATGGACGGCTTCTCGCGGCGTTCCTGGGCGGGGACAGTGCCTCCGGACGCGCCGCCGTTGCCGCCGGAACCGCCGCCCATGCCGCCGAAGTTGCCCATGGCGCCGGACAGGCCCTTGAGGGCGTCGCCGATCTCGCTGGGGACGATCCAGAGCTTGTTGGCGTCGCCTTCGGCGATCTTGGGGAGCATCTGGAGGTACTGGTAGGAGAGCAGCTTCTGGTCCGGGTCGCCGGCGTGGATGGCCTCGAAGACCGTACGGACGGCCTGGGCCTCGCCCTCGGCGCGCAGGGCGGCTGCCTTGGCCTCACCTTCGGCGCGCAGGATCTGGGACTGCTTCTCACCTTCGGCGCGCAGGATCTCGGACTGCCGCACACCTTCGGCCTGGAGGATCGCGGCGCGCTTGTCGCGGTCGGCGCGCATCTGCTTCTCCATCGAGTCCTGGATGGAGGTGGGCGGCTCGATCGCCTTGAGTTCGACGCGGTTGACGCGGATGCCCCACTTGCCGGTGGCCTCGTCGAGGACGCCGCGCAGGGCCGCGTTGATCTCCTCGCGGGAGGTGAGGGTCCGCTCCAGGTCCATGCCGCCGATGATGTTGCGGAGCGTGGTGACGGTGAGCTGCTCGATCGCCTGGATGTAGCTGGCGACTTCATAGGTCGCGGCGCGGGCGTCGGTCACCTGGTAGTAGATGACCGTGTCGATGTTGACCACCAGGTTGTCCTGGGTGATCACCGGCTGCGGCGGGAACGGGACGACCTGTTCGCGCAGATCGATGCGGTTGCGGATGGTGTCGATGAACGGGACGACGATGTTGAGGCCGGCGTTCAGCGTCCGCGTGTAGCGGCCGAAACGCTCGACGATGGCCGCGCTGGCCTGTGGGATGACTTGGATCGTCTTGATCAGGGCGATGAAGACCAACACCACCAGAATGATCAGGACGATGATGACCGGTTCCATCGTCGTTCCCCGTACCCTTCTCCGCCTCGGCGACTTCGGCAGATCTCATGGTTGTCGAAGATCTTGCTGGTCGAGTCTGTCAGACCGTCGCGTAGCTGGCGAGGAGTTCACTCCAGTTACGTCTTGCGAGGTCACATGACGATCGCAGTGGCTCCCTCGATGTCCACGACGTCCACTTCCTGGCCTGCTTCGTAAGCGCGGTCGGTGTCGAGGGCGCGGGCCGACCAGACCTCTCCGGCCAGCTTGATCCGGCCGCCTGAGGCGTCGACGCGTTCCAGGACGACGGCTTGTCTGCCCTTCAACGCGTCCACTCCGGTGGCGAGTTGGGGTCGCTGGACGCGATGCCGGTTCGCGATGGGGCGTACGACGGCGATGCCGGCGGTCGAGATGACGGCGAAGACGACGACCTGGGCGACGGCTCCGCCGCCGAAGAGGCCGTTGACCAGCGCGGCGCCGATGGCGCCCACCGCGAGCATGCCGAGTTCCGGCATCGCGGTGACCACGAGCGCGATGCCGAGCGCCGTCGCGCCGATCAGCCACCACAGCCATGCGTCGATGTCCACACGGGCATGGTAGGTCGGACGGCCCTGTCGCCGACAGGGCGCCCAGGGTGTGAAATGCCCTTCTTACTTTGGGATTTGTGTGGCGAGGGGCCGGGTCAGGACAGCGGGAGGCCCTGTGCCGTCCAGCGCTCGCCCGCCTGTTCGACGACGAGCGGGAGGCCGAAGCAGAGGGAGAGGTTGCGGGAGGTGAGTTCGAGCTCCATCGGGCCGGCGGCGAGGACCTTGCCCTGGCGGATCATGAGGACGTGCGTGAAGCCCGGGGGGATCTCCTCGACGTGGTGGGTGACCATGAGCATCGAGGGGGCGATCGGGTCGCGGGCCAGGCGGCCGAGGCGGCGGACGAGGTCCTCGCGGCCGCCGAGGTCGAGGCCGGCGGCGGGCTCGTCGAGGAGCAGCAGTTCGGGGTCGGTCATCAGGGCGCGGGCGATGAGGGTGCGCTTGCGCTCGCCCTCGGAGAGCGTGCCGAACTTGCGCTCCAGGTACTCGCTCATGCCGAGGCGGTCGAGGAAGGCGCGGGCGCGCTGTTCGTCGATCTCCTCGTAGTCCTCGTGCCAGGTGGCGGTCATGCCGTACGCGGCGGTCAGTACCGTCTCCAGGACGGTCTGGCGCTTGGGGAGCTTGTCGGCCATGGCGATGCCGGCCATGCCGATGCGCGGGCGCAGTTCGAAGACGTCCGTGCCGGGCCTGCCGAGGGTCTCGCCGAGGATGGCGGCGGTGCCCGAGCTGGGGAAGAGGTAGGTGGAAGCGAGGTTGAGGAGGGTGGTCTTGCCGGCGCCGTTCGGGCCCAGGATGACCCAGCGCTCGCCCTCCTTGACCGACCAGGAGACCTGGTCCACCAGAGCCCGGCCCTCGCGGACCACGGATACGTCCTGAAGCTCCAGAACATCGCTCATGAGCGCGTTGTCTCCCCTTGCAGTGTGGCCGGTCTCGGCTGTCGCGTAAGCCTGTGGCTCGGTCCGCCGCGCCGGTGGGCGCAGCCCTCCATGAAATCTACGCCACCGGTCGGCCCGGACATTCCCTCGGTCCGGTCCTTGGAGGGTCCTAGGGTGGGGACATGCTCACGGAACCACGCGCTGGACGTCTCGCTGCATGGGGAAATGCCCTTTTGGCCGGACTTGTCTCACCGGATGACGCTGTGCTCGCCATCGTCGGCGACGACGCGGTGCATCGGGTGGAGGGGCTGCCCGGAGAATCGGGCCAGGTCGGGCTGACGCTCGCGCTGGGGCGGCTGCGGACGCTCGGGGTCTCCGGGCTGCGGGTGGCGCTGCCCGCGCCGGGGCATCCGCTGGGGCTGAGCGGGCCGCCGGAGTTCAACGCGCGGGCACTTGAGGCCGAGGAGGCGGTGGTCTGTTACGGGGCCGCCTTGGGGTTGGTGCCGGACGTGTACGAGGCCGGGCCTGTGGGTGTGCAGGTCGAGGTGGTGTGGCATGTGCTGGCCGTGCGGGAGGCGCCGCCGGCGGATGTGCCGTCCCTCGGTGAGGCGGAGCGGGAGCTGGCGGAGGCGCTCCGGGAGGCGACCGAGGCGCTGACGCGGCTGGATGTGGCCGGGTCGGGGCCGGTGGCGGAGGCGGCGGTCGACGCGTACCGGGCTCGGGCCGAGCGGAGGCGGGAGGTGCTGGCGCCGGGGTATCCGTCGCGGGCGGTGCGGGTGCTGGAGTTGGCGCAGCGGGTGGGGACGCTCATCGCTGTGGCGACGGAGAGCGGGCACGGTGGTGCGGTGAGTTCGTCCGAGATGTCTGCGCGGCGGGAGGCGTTGCGGCCGGTGGAGCGGACGGCTCGGCGGGCGCAGGTCGCGGCGTACAACTCCGTTGTGGAGGAGCGGGAGCGGGGGGTGCGGTGACTGTCGGTTGTGTGGTGCTGGGTGTTGCTGCCCGGGGCTGGTTGGTGCGCAGCCCGGCGTAGCGGGGTGCCGCCTGCGCCCACCCGTGCCGCCCCAGCGGCACGACTGCCCGCAGGCTGAGCGGACCGGCCTCCAGGCGTTGCCGGGAGGCCGGTGGTGCCTCCGGCTCGGAGACGGAGGTGGGGTGTCAGTGGTTGACGGCGAGGTTACCGAAGGCGGGGTTCAGGACGCCCACGACGTTCACGCTGTTGCCGGAGACGTTGACCGGGACGTGCACCGGGGCCTGGATGACGTTGCCCGAGACGACGCCCGGGGAGCCCACGGCCTGACCGTCGGCGTGCGCGCTCGTGGCGGAGGCCATGCCCGCGCCCGCGGCCAGCAGGCCACCGGTCACCATCGTCACGGCAGCGGCCTTCTTCAGGTTCTTCACTTCTGAGCCCTCCTTGCGATTGCCGCGGCAGGCGCCGCGGCACGCACTGGAGAACGGCGGAGGTCCACCGAGGTTGCGCCATGTGAGGGACGTTCCCACGACAGTATGAATCTCAGCTCGGAAGGGAACCTTCCGTGCTGCCGTGGGATGAGCGTGTCAGCCGGTCACGCCATGGCGAACGGCCCACAGGGCGGCCTGCGTTCGGTCGGACAGGTCGAGTTTCATCAGGATGTTCGAGACGTGGGTCTTGACGGTCTTCTCGGAGAGGACGAGGGCGCGGGCGATCTCCCGGTTGGAGCGGCCGTCCGCTATCAGGCCGAGCACCTCGCGCTCCCGCTCTGTGAGCGAACCGGCCCGCCCCGGGCCCGAGTTGGCCTCCTCCTGGGACAGCAGGGCGTCGGCGACCTCCGGCTGGAGGAGGATGTGCCCGGCGTGGACGGAGCGGATGGCTCCGGCGAGGGCGTCGGGGTCGACGTCCTTGTAGACGTAGCCGGCGGCGCCCGCGCGCAGGGCCGGGACCACCGTGCGCTGCTCGGTGAAGCTGGTGACGATCAGCACGCGCGCGGGGTTGTCCAGTTCGCGGAGTCTGCGCAGGGCGCCCACGCCGTCCATGCCCGGCATCTTGACATCCATGAGGATGACGTCGGGCCGCAGCTCCTCCGCGCGGTCGACTCCTTCGGCGCCGTCCGCCGCCTCGCCGACGACCTCGATGTCGTCCTGTACCTCCAGGAATGTGCGCAGGCCCCGGCGGACGACCTGGTGGTCGTCGACGAGCAGCACCTTGATTGCGTCAGCCACCGGGGACCTCCATCTCGATCGTGGTGCCCTTGCCGGGCGCCGATTCCACGGTCAGCGTGCCGCCGGCCCCGCTCGCCCGGTCGCGCATCGAGACCAGGCCCAGGTGGCGCCCGGCGCGGCGGACCGCCCTCGGGTCAAATCCGCTGCCGTCGTCCGTGACGCGCAGGACGGCTCCGCTGCCGCGGCGGTCCAGGGTCACGTCCACGTGGTCGGCGCCGGAGTGGCGCAGGGCGTTGTGCAGGGCCTCCTGGGCGACGCGCAGGACGGCCTCCTCCTGGGAGGCGGGCAGGGCCTTCACTCCGCGGCCGGCGAAGGTGACGCGGGCGGAGTGGGCGCGGTCGAGGACCTGGACCTGTGTCCGGAGGGTGGCCACGAGGCCGTCCTCGTCGAGGGCGGCGGGGCGCAACTCGACGACGGCGGCGCGCAGTTCGTCGGCGGCCTCGGCGGCTAGGGCCGCCACCTGCTGGAGTTCGCCCTTGGCGCGGGAGGGGTCCCGGTCCACCAGGCGGGCCGCGGCCTGGGCGGTCAGGCGCAGGGAGAAGAGCTTCTGGCTGACCGCGTCGTGCAGTTCGTGGGCGAGGCGGGAGCGTTCCTCGGCGATGGTGAGCTCGCGGCTGCGTTCGTACAGGCGGGCGTTGGTGAGGGCGATCGCCGCGTGCTGGGCGAGGATGCCGAGCAGTTCCTCGTCGTCCTGCGTGAAGCCACAGCTGCCTTCCGGTTCGGGGCACGGGGGGTGTCCCTCCACAGGACGCAGCTTGTTGGCGAGGAACAGCGCGCCGATGACCTCGTCGCCGTCGCGGATGGGCAGGCCCAGGAAGTCGACCAGGTCGGGGTGGGCGCTCGGCCAGCCCTCGAAGCGGGGGTCCTTGCGGACGTCGGCGAGGCGCTCGGCCCTGGCCTCGCGGAGCATCGCGGCGAGGATGCCGTGCTGGCGCGGGAGCGGGCCGATCGCCTTCCACTGCTCCTCGCTGACGCCGTCGACGACGAACTGGGCGAAGCCGCCGTGGTCGTCCGGGACGCCGAGCGCGGCGTACTGCGCGTCGAGCAGCTCGCGGGCCGAGGCGACGATCGTCTTGAGGACGTCGCGCACCTCGAGATGCCTGCTCATGGCCAGCAGCGCGGAACTCACCGCGGCGAGGCCGGACCGGGGACCGTGACTCATGTCCTCACGGTACCGGCGGGCTGTGACAGCGCGGATCGGACCGGTGGCGGCGGTCACCCGGGCCGGTGGACCTAGGTCGCTGGGCCGATGCGGGCGGGCGGCACGGCCTAGGTGTGCTGTCCCGG
>NZ_MUKA01000285.1:7565-7738 GCF_002150735.1 Streptomyces africanus | reverse complement strand
GTCGGGGACCGGTCGGGTATGGGGGCCATGGGGCCATTCAAGCGCGTGGGGCGGCGCCGTTCACCCGCCGGCCGCGCCCGGCACGACCCGGAACACCGGGATCCCGTCCCGGAACACGAGCTCCAGTTCCGCCCCGGCGGACAGCTCCCCGGTCGGCGGTTCCGCCGCCGCCC
>NZ_MUKA01000285.1:0-7532 GCF_002150735.1 Streptomyces africanus | reverse complement strand
CAGCAGTGGGGGCAGAACTCGCGCGGATAGTGGTGGGCCCGGCCGCAGGCCCGGCAGCGGCGGATCAGCAGCCGGCCCGCGGCGGCCGCGTCCCAGTACGTCCGGGTGAACACGTCCGGCTCGGGCAGGTCGAACCGCCCGGCCATCAGAACAGCCCCAGCGCGCTGTCGAGCGACCAGGTCTGCCAGGACATCCCGAACAGCCCGACCACCGACATCAGCGCCATCATCGAGTTCTGCCCCNNNCATGGTGCGCGGGTGGGGCGCGACTACGGAGTCGAAGCCCGAACGCACGGCGCCCCAGCGATGCTTGGCCGCTATCCCGGCCGCCCACGCGATGCCGGTGCCGCGTGCGAACCAGGCCTTGCGGTCCTTGTGCCGCCAGCTCTCCAGCCACCACAGCCCGAGCCCGATCCGCAGCACGGCCAGCCATTCCGCTCCGGTGAGCCAGATCGTGTCCATGCCCATGCCCATGCTCCCGCGTCGCCGCTTCGACCCCCACTGGAATCTGACGGTACGTCAGACAAGGTACGGAGCACAGGCCTTGTCACAAGCGAGCGGGTATTCGACTCGGTCCTGCCAGCGTTCGCCGTCCCAGACGATGAGCTGGACGGCATGGACGTGGCAGGTCAGCGGCAACAGCGGCGCGAGTTCGGCCTGCAGCGCGTCGTACGCCGCGTCCTGGGTCGCGGGGCCCTCGTGGTTCGCGACGGTCAGGTGCGGGTCGAGGCCGCTGCCGAAGATCCCCCGGTACGGCACCAGTTCGGGCCACCGCCGAGTGAGGTCCGCCGTGAGCGCCTTGACCGGGGCGTGCGGCTGCGGGTCGAGATACAGGACACCGGGGTAGCGTCCGAACGCGGCGAACGTCAGGGTGAACGCATCGTGTCCGGCGAACAGGCCGGACAGTTCCCGGTGGACCGGGGCGTCCATGCGGCTCTCGTGCACGAACGGGTAGAGCACGGTCACATGGGCCGGGAACCCGGCCCGCACCAGCGGATCCGCCTCGGGAATCCTGATGGTGAACGCTGTGTCGCCGGGTATGTCAGGCCACCGGTCCGTCTCACGGGCGGTCCCGGCTTCACTCTCGTCTACGCTCACCACATTTCATGATCACAGGCAGGGCGAGCCGTGAGCAAGAAACTGGGTCCAGGGTCTCGGTGGCAACTACCGGTGTAGCGGTGCCACGACCCTCCAGCCGTTTGCGGAGCAAGGACACCAATGTGGTGCCCTGCCGGCGGAGGGCCGTGGCGGCCTGCACATCAGAGGCACCTCGGCCTGAGTACGGCATTCACGTCAACGCCGTGTGACGCCAGGACTCGGCGTCACGCGGCGCAAGGCAGCGGTCGGCTCGGGGCGTCCAGCCAGACGCGCTGTTCCTCGGCGGTCACAGTCACCCCGAAGCGTTCCCGGCCCGGCCGACCGTGTTCGACGTACAGCCCGTGCGCGGCCTCCACCGCATGCCACAACAGACGCGGCCCGGCCTGCCGTACGGCGTCATCCTCGGCGCGCGCCCACGCGCCGTCACTGCCCCACAGTTCCACGGCCGTCACCTGGCCGTCGTCGCCGCGCTCGAAGGCGAACGCGGTGCCAGGGGCGACGAGTGACAGCACGAAGCGGAACGCCTCCTCCCCGGCGACGACGTTCAGGTCCAAGCCAGTGACGTGTTCGCTCGTCGCGTCCGGTCTGCCCGGGTGGGCCGGAGCGCCGGTGGTGCCTGCGTCGCGCACGGCCATGAAGTACGAGCCGACGGGCAGGAACCTGCCCTCGGCACGTCCGTCGTCGGCGACGACCAGGCGGACGGTGCCCCAGCCCAATGGGCACACGATCAGGCCGGCGGGCTTCACCTGCTCCAGCCAGGCCGACGGGACCCTGCTGAAGCCGCAGGTTGCGATGAGTCGGTCGTACGGAGCCAGGCCCGGGTGGCCCTCACGGCCGTCCCCGGCATGGACCAACGGGGTGTATCCAGAGTGCCGCAGCCGCGAGTCCGCCAGCCGGGCCAGCACTGGATCAACCTCCACCGTCGCCACCTGGTGACTGCCCAGCCGCTCCGACAGCAGCGCCGCGTTGTAACCGGTGCCTGTCGCGACCTCCAGCACCCGGTGGCCGTCGGCGACATCGAGGGCCTTGAGCATGACGAGCATCAGCCCGGGCGCTGTCGACGACGAGGTTGCCACGCCGTCAGTGAGCTGCGTCGCCAGCGCGTCGTCCGCGTACACCAGGTCGAGCCAGTCCGGATCGGCGGACGTCACGCGCCGCTGCCCCGCGCTGGTCAGGGTCCAGAATTCCGGCACGTACGGGTGGCGCGGAACGGTCTCGAACACCCTCCGCCATGTCGGGTCGGTGAGTTGGCCACTGGCCTCCAGTTCGTCAGCCAACGCCGCGCGCAACTCGGCAGCGCGATCTTCTGTGTGTGTCGTCATGGTTATCCCTTGGCGAGGAGTTCAGCGATGTGCGCGGCGATAGGCAGGCCCGTGCGGTTCTGGATCCAGGACCACTCTCCGGACGGGTTGCACTCGAACATCACCCAGTCCCCGGACGGGGTGACGGCGAAGTCGAACGCGCCGAAGTTGAGCCGGAAGTGCTTCAGCCAACCCAGCACGCCGGCCCGAACGTCGCCCGGGACTCTGCACACGTCATAGGTAAGGGCGTCGTAGTCGCTGCGCCAGTCCACGCGGGCCGCGTCGCTGCCCGCGTGGATCTCGGCCGCGAACAGGTCCGTGCCCACGGCGGTCAGGCGCACCTCATGCGACTTGGGCACCCACTCCTGGAACAGGTGCGCCGTCAGGGACACGGAGTCGTCGATGGCGTCGGGGTCGACCACGTGGGTGGGGACCCCGGTACGGCGGCCGTCCGGGTACTCCAGTGGGCCGCCCATGAGCGGCTTGCAGATCACCCGGCCGCCCACCTGGTGGCAGAACCTCCGGGCCGCCTCCGGGTCCGTGGTGATCAGTGAGCGGGGTGTACGGAGTCCGTGCGCCGTCGCCACCGGGAGTTGTCCCGGCTTGTGAGAGGCCATGCCGTCGACCTCGGGCCGGTTGACCCACGTGACCGGCAGCGCGTACAGCGTGCCGAGCAGGCCGGCCAGGGCCTGTTCGTTGGCCCACGAGTGGTGGGGCTCTTCCATGTGCTCTGAGACGGCCGGAAGGCGGGGCCGCCTGTAGTAGACGGCCCGCACCTCCTCCAGCCGCACGGAGCGGTACTCGTCAGTCAAGACCCCAGCCCAAGGTCCTGCGGTGTGCTCGGCGGACAGGGAGACGGTGAGCCAGCACCGGGCCGCCGGAAAGGTGCTGTGTCACCGCATCAGGTACGGGTCGGCCGTGTTGTCGTTCTTGCTGTCCCAGTTCGTATTCGTACAACTCCCGGCCAAGGAGGTGGACCGGCTCCACAGAGCGCCGGTGCCGTCGGTCAGGACGTTGACCTGACGGACCGGGTCGTACGCGAACGAGCTCGCCTCCAGGGTCACGGTGTGTGGGGTGCGTTCGGCGCGGGCGCCGAACGGGACGAGTGCTGCCGTCGAGGGCATGTGTTGCCTCCTGTCGTTGATGTTGCCGAACCATTCGTCCCGCCCACGCCCGAGGGCGTCGGCAGGAGTCGTGCAGGGCCCGCTTAGCCCCGGTAGGGCCTGCGACGTGGGGCGGGACGGGGCTCGATCACCGCCCGGTGCCGGATGCTCGGCCTCCGGCACCGGGTGGCGAGTCAAGGGGCGCCGCCAAATGGCGTGGGGTGGGCACACGGATCGCAGATCCACAGCCGGAACAACCGGCCCCGGTGGCGCGCTTCGCCCCACACGCGGCCGGCCATCCCCAACCGGCGGGCACAGCGCGCGCAGTCGATGGCCATCTGCTGGCGTGGACTGAGCTGGTCGACGCGCGGCAGCTCGGCCACGGGTGTCGCTGTCACTGCTGGCCCTCCGCCCGTAGTTCCGCCCACACCCGTTTCCCGCCGTGCACCAGTTCACTGCCCCATGCGTGGGCGAGGGCGTCGACGAGGAGCAGGCCGCGGCCGTTCTCGTCGTCGGCGGCCGGTGTGCCTGGGCAGGGTCTGGTGCGCGAGGTGTCGGTCACGACAATTCGGGCGGACTCCGTGCCGGTACGGGTGATCGAAGCGCCGACCGTGACGGCTTTCGTGTGTTCCACCGCGTTGGCGACCAGCTCCGTGACGATTTGGTCGGCCACATCCACCAGCTGAGGCAGGCCCCAAGTCTGCAACGCGAGCGCTATGTCCCGTCGCGCCTGCGTCGCGGCCTCCAGCGTCGCCCGATAGCGCCGCTGGTAGCGCTGCGGCCCTACTGGTGCAGCGGTCATCGTCATCTTTGCGCCCCTCGGTGGTGCTCGCGACGTGAACAGCGCCTCTGCTGTCACGTTGAGAAAACAGTCGTTCACGAAGCGCTACCGGACCTCCGTGCGGACCTTCGCCGGACTTTTTCTCAGCCGCCGGACTTTTCGTGTCCAGCACGGCGGCTACGGTCGACAAGAGCAGACGCCTTCGGGAGGCCAGGGTGGACGAGACGCTGACGCTGTTCGCACGCGCCTGCATCGAGCGTGGCTGGGCCAAGCCGTCGTCGTTCATCCCGGCCTTCCTGGCGACCGCCGAATTAGTCGGGGAACAGGTGACCATCACCGACCGCCAATTCCGGCGGTGGCGACAGCCGAATCCGCCCAGGCCGCATCCCCCGGCCTGGCGGGTCCTGCACGCGATGTTCGGGATGAGCCCCGCTGACCTCGGCTTTCCCGGGCCAGTACCGGGCACGACGGTGGACGCCCTTCAAGTGCCGCCGAAAGGGGTGAACGTGGACCGCAGGACCTTCGTCGCCGACTCGATCGGTGTCGCCGCCGCCCTGGCGGTGGGACCTCGGGAGAGCACCGGGATCCCGGCCGCCGTCGGCACCGCTCACCTCCTCGAACTCCGCGAGGGCCTGCGGTCGCTGTACACGCTTGATGACGCCTACGGAGGCGGCGACGTCCGGTCCCTTGCCGTCCGCCACCTCCGGCGTGTGCGTCGGATCATCAACACCAGCAGCTATCCGGACACCATCGGCCGCCAACTCCAGCTCTTGGCGGGCGAGGCGGCCGAGCACTGTGCCTGGCTGTATTACGACGCCGACGAACAGGACACCGCCCGCCGCTACTGGGGCGAGGCGCTGACCACCGCGACCATGCTTCACGACGCCGGACTTCAGGTCCTGGTTCTCGTCTCGCTGAGCATGCAGGCCAGCTACGAAGGCCGACCGCGCGACGGTTACGACCTGGCGCGCGCAGCCCACTCGCTCGCCGTCCCCTTCGGCTCCCCGGTACTGCTGTCCCTGATCTCTGCTCGCGAGGCCCGCGCTCTGGCCCTCATGAAGGACCAGAGCAACGCACGCAAGCGGCTCGCCGACTCCATGCGCATGGTGGACCGCTCCGATCGCGGACGCCCCGCCCCGGGCTGGGCCGCATTCCACGGGCACGCCGAGCTCGACTACGCCCAGGGCCTGATGTATTCCGACACCGGGCACCACAAGGCAGCGGTGCCTTTCCTGCGCGCAGCGCTCGCTCACCAAGACCGGTCGTACGGGCGCAACCGAGCCCTGTACCGGATGACCCTCGCCCGCAGTCTGGTCCAGGCCGGCGAAGTCGACGAGGGCGGGGCCGAGGCGGTCGGCAGCCTCACTCACCTCGAAGAGGTGGAGTCCGGCCGCGTGAACCGACGAGTGGCCGAGGTGCGTGATCTCCTCAGAAGCGTCGACGCGGTGAGCGCCCGAGAGGCCGCCGATGAGCTGACCGAGTATGCCCGGTTGAAGGGAGAAGTGCGATGGCCGAGGTGATGTACGAACGGTACGAGGGCCCGGGCGGCAGCTCCCGGCTTGGCGCCTTCCTCCCCGCCTACGAGGAGGTGTACGCGGAGCCGCCGTACTGCGAGGGCCCGCGTGACGTCGCCGAGTTCATCGGCCACTTTCAGGTGCATGTCCAGCGCCGCGGCTTCCGTATCGTCCTGGCCCTCGACGGAGACGACGTCATCGGCTTCACATACGGCTACTGCCTCGCACCTGACACTCGCTGGTGGAAGAACCTCCAGGACGTCGAGCTGCCGGAGGACTTCACACGAGAGGACGGCCACCGCACGTTCGTCATCATCGAGTTGGCTGTACGGAAGGCGTGGCGGCGGCGCGGCATCGCCGCCGAGCTGCATGCGCGGCTCCTCGAGGGCCTGGACGTCGAGCGGGCCACGCTGACGATGCGGCCCGAGCCGGAGGCCGCACCGGCGCAGTCCGCCTACGCGGCGTGGGGATACCGGAAGGTCGGAATGTCCCATCCGTGGGACGAAGCGCCGCTGTACGACTGCATGGTCCGCGAGCTGCGCAGGAACGAGTAGTGGTCAACGAACCCCGCCGGTCGGGCGGCCGGCCGCCGGGGAAGCCGCCGTCTCAGCCGCCCTCCCCGCCTCCTCCCGCGCCCGCAACTCCCCGTGGAGGCGGGCGAACACCCCGCACACCAGCGGCATGACCAGCGGGGGCAGCAGCAGGAGCGCCACGGCCGTGGGCAGGATCAGCACCAGTACGCCGGTGATCCACACGTTGTCGTCGCTGAGCCACAGCATGCCGAGGCCGGCGTAGTGGGCCAAGGGAGCGGCCGCGTACCGGGCAAGAGTGAAGACGAGCACGGCGGCCGTCGTGACCAGCGTGCCCAGGCCGAGGACGCGTCGGCGTGCGCGGCGGGTCAGCACCCACGAGCGGTGCAACGCGACGAACGGGGAACGGCCCTCCAGCACCGTCTCGGCCGTGGCCAGGGACAGGCGGAAGTACAGCAGCGGGCCGAGGCACCCGACGGCGATCGGCAGCACCCAGCCCACCAGGGTGTACTGCGGGGTCGCGGTGCCGTGCAGGGGCGTGGGCTCGACACCGGGCACCTTGCCGCCATCGACGAGGCCCCACCACATCAGGGCCGTCAGCTCCATGGCGGCCACGGCCAGTCCGGTCAGCGCGTTGACCATGAGGGCCGCGGGGAGGCGGCCGCGGGTGCGCCGCCACAACTCCCGGACGGTCAGCGGTCCGCCGTCGCGTCTGGCGTGCGCGTCACCGACGGCGTACGCGCTGTGCAGGACGGAGAGGACGACGAGGGCCAGGACGAGCAGCAGCAGCGACACCACGGCACCGGCCCGTACCAGCGGGGGCATGCCGCCGTCGGCGTAGGCCACGTAGGAGTCCTCGTTGGCGATGTTGGTGTCCGCGTAGTCCCGGACGGCCTCGAAGGTGTCCCAGGTCTCCGCGAAACCGCCGGCCACGATCGCGCAGCCGAGCAGGGCCGTCACGGCGGAGACGCGGAGGGTGAAGCCGTACAGCGTGCGGCGGTGGCTTCTGACGACGCCGAGCGCACCGCCGATACTGCCGACCGCCTGATTTCCCTGGTGTGCCATGACCTGGCGTGACCTCCATGCGCGGCCCGGTAGCGGTGAAGGTCAAGACGCCGGGTGGGGTGCGTGGGGTTCCCGGGGGCCCACAGGCCGGTCACCCCACCCCCAGCACCACCGTCCCCGAAGAGCAGAACCACCCACCCG